>JBJEVC010000001.1:0-1804 GCA_051884135.1 Candidatus Coproplasma sp.
TAAACTTTTTCATAATTTATAACGTTACTCCTGTTTTGAAAATTGCTATTTCTTTAGTATTGTTGAGTTCGTTCTTGGTCTTCTGACCGTTGGCAACCGCTACGATTAAATCGATAAACTTTTCAAGCTGGGTGTCGAAATCGCTTTCGAGCACTGCGCCTGCGTTAAAGTCTATCCAATTAGCCTTCTTTGCAGCAAGCTCGGAGTTGGTTGCAACCTTAATAGTGGGTACGAAACCGCCGAAAGGAGTGCCCCTTCCCGTCGTGAACAGCACGAGATGGCAGCCTGCAGCCGCAATGTTGGTTACGGCGCACATATCGTTGCCGGGACCGTTTAAAAGGTTAAGACCCTTTTCGGTAACGAATCCGTCGTCGAATACGACGTCGGAAACGGGGCCGCTGCCCGACTTTTGAGTACAGCCGCACGACTTGTCTTCAAGCGTGGTTATACCGCCAGCCTTGTTGCCGGGCGAAGGGTTTTCGCCTACGGGCTGGCCGTTGGAGCGGAAGTAATCTTTAAAGTCGTTGATGAGCTTAACCGCCTTTTCGAAGGTTGCCCTATCCTTACAACGGTTCATAAGCTGCTGCTCTGCACCGAACATCTCGGGAACTTCGGAGAGAACCGAAGTGCCGCCCACCGATACGATATAGTCGGAAAGTCTCCCCACTAAAGGATTGGCGGTTATGCCCGAAAGTCCGTCGCTGCCGCCGCACTTCAAGCCTATCTTAAGGCAGGAGATATCTCTCTCCTCCCTTCTGTCCGTCTTGACCACTTCTGCAATCTGACGCAAAAGCTCTACGCCTGCGCCGATTTCGTCTTCGACTTCCTGGCAGACAAGGAACTTAATCCTGCTTTCGTCCACTTCGCCGAGCGAAGCTTTAAAGGCGTCCATCTGGTTGTTTTCGCAACCCAAACCGACGACTAACACGCCGCCTGCGTTGGGGTGGCGAACCATCTTCTGTAAAATGAGCTTGGTTCTCTCGTGGTCGTCGCCGAGCTGTGAACATCCGTAGGGATGGGTGAAGGTGAACACGCCGTCAAAGCCCTGTTCGCCGTACTCGGCTTTAAAGGTTTCGATAATCTCCTTAACCTGACCGTTTACGCAACCGACCGTGGGAATAACCCAGATTTCGTTACGGATACCTACGTCGCCGTTAGCACGGGGGTAAACGTTGACCTGACGCATCTTTGCAGGCTTTAAATCGCACTGCACGGGAGCATATTCATACTCTAAATTTTCAGACAGGTTGGTCTTAACGTTATGGGTATGCACCCACTCGCCCACAGCAATGTCTTTGGTTGCGTGAGCGATGGGTACGCCGTATTTAATGATGTTTTCTCCGTTTGCGATAGGGCGGAGGGCAAACTTGTGACCTTTTTTAACGTCTTCAACGAGGGTTACGCCTTCAGCGATTTCACCCTTTCCAAGGTCGGCAAGCGCCACCGCCACGTTATCGAGCGGATTGATAATAATTGTCTTCTTAGCCATTTACAAACCTTTCTACAGCAGCCTTCATGCCGTTTCTATCCATATCCTCAAGGTACTTTGCAACCGTTGCGGTGATGTCCTTGTGGAGAGTGTTCATATCGATTTCCCAAGCTTCCGTCCAGCCGAGCGCCTTTTTAGCAAGGTCGGTATAGTCGCCGTCGAACTCTGCCCAGAGCTTTGCCCAATGTGCAAGGAGAGCGGGGTCGTCCTTGAGTGCGATATCCTCTTCGCCTCTCTTGCCCTTGTGGAACTCAACGAGAGCCGCAAAGGAGAAGCATACGTGCTGGGGAAGATTGCCCGTGATGCGGATATAAT
>JBJEVC010000002.1:0-1766 GCA_051884135.1 Candidatus Coproplasma sp.
CGCCTTCTTTCCAGCGGTCAAAGAGTTCTCCCGCTTTTGCGGCGGTGCTGTCGTCCACGCTTGCCATTGCTTTAACGATTATAGGGCGCAAGGCTCTTGCTCTTTCGATAATATCCATTATTCACTTTCCCCCAAAAGTATTTTTGCCGCTTCGGCGTACTGTTCTTCTTCCGTTGGTTCAGGCACCGGGTTTTCATGTTCTTCCCAGCGCTGAACAACTTTATTTTCGGAAAGCTCCCAAAAGTCCGTATAATAATAGCCTTCCTTTTCGGGCATTTCCGTTCTTTCAATCTTGTAATATCCGAGCGCATTATATTTCGTTTCTTCGTTAGTCCAAACATTAACGCCGTCAATAACGAGCGGCACCGGCGCATATTCAAGAGCGCCGTTTTCGTTAAGCTTTGCGAATTTATAATTGTGTGCCATTTTATAACCGTCCTTTATGAAAGAGTTATATTAGTAGCATATAAGTATCTTGAGTTTTCTCCGTTGGAAGTATTTAGATAGACATATATGTTGCTTGTCACGTCAGATATATTGATATTGACTGTCTTGGCTGTGGTTGTACTTATAGCTTCTCTTTTTGTGTATGAAAATGATGTTATGTTTGCAAGTGTGGCTCCGCTCTCATAATAACCAACATAACCGGGATATGAGGTGTTATTATTAGGAGAGATTTTCGCTGTAATAGACAAAAACGCATATTTAGTAACATCAAAACCAGCCGCAGAAGAAGCACCTATATAACCGCACTTTTGGAGCCCTGCTTCGTCACCACTATTCTGAATGTAAATGCCGGTATTTTTGACAGAAAAGCCCGTTCCTACACCATTAGTCAGAGCTGTATTAGGAGTGACATAAATTACAAGAGGAGCGACAGCTGTATAACTATCTTCTGCGATTTCATCCGTAGTCGCAACAGGCGTTGTCTTTGATACGGTGTAACCGTGGTATTGAATAACTGTGCCGTTGACAGTAAAATTACCGTCATTATATTTGCTTGCGACAAAATCGCTCCACACCATTCCGCTTTCAAACTGATATTCGTAAATAACCCCATTATAGGTTATGTAAAATTTCAAATTACCGCCCAGCGTCGCAAGAAGCATTCTCCGCCTTTCTCTCATGCTCATGCGTGCTCACCGCCTTTGAGCACCGAGGGGCTTATCTTATGCTGATAAGTACCCCCCCCCGAATTTTTACATTATTTGTCATTTTAGCTACCTCCGTTTTATTCAAGCCAAATATCATAAATATAAACCGTCGAACCGGCGCTTCCTTGCTTAATGCCGAAATAATAACTGCCGTTTACACTCGATATATCAAGTGTAAATTCTTTTATTGCCGTATTCGTGAGACTTTGATATGCCGTAAATCCTGAAAAAGCACTTGAAGCGTAAGACAATCCAGTATATGCGGAATTTGTGGTATATCCAAAAGCCGCCACCCTGTGTGTGCTTGATGTTAAATATTCAGCGTTCAATGCCGTAAAATGCAATATTTTGTAGGGAGTAAAATCTACTGGATTTCCGTTTCCATCTGCGATAATCGCCGCCGGAGAGTTTGCTCCTGCTATAGTTTGCATTTTAATAGAGTCGTTGCTGACCGTAAAAACATCGCCAAAAGCCGACGTCGCCTTCGAAATAATTTTGCCGTTTATAAAGCCGCTGCCTTGCCGAAAAATATCAAGCGGCGCAACCTTTCCTCCCGCTAAAAGCATTCTTCTTCTGTTCATATATCAAGCACCTTTCTTTTGCCAAATGATA
>JBJEVC010000003.1:0-96616 GCA_051884135.1 Candidatus Coproplasma sp.
GTCACGAAGGCGTTGCAAGGGAGAACTTCAAAAAGCTCAACGACGAACTTTACGACGCAGGACAAAAGGCTAACGGCTATGCAAACCTGTTAGGACCTGTAAACAACAATATCGGTTATATTCAGTACGTCTTGGTTGCCGTCGTTGGTATATTGATAATCGCTTTCGGCAGCGAGACTGGTTTGTTATCGCTCTATTGCTACACAAACGCTGAGGCTGTTAACCGTGTTTCGCTTATGACGGGTATGATGATATCTTACCTGATGTACGCCCGTCAGTTCAATATGCCCGTACAGCAGGTATCACAGCAGTTTGCGGCTATCACAATGGCGCTTGCAGGTGCGGAGCGTATCTTCGATATGATGGACGAAAAGCCCGAAGACGAAGGCGGCGATATAACCTTAACTCACGGCGAAAGTGCAGAGGGCGAATGGGCTTGGAAGAAGCCCAACGCAGACGGAACGAGCGAATATATTCCCTTAAAGGGCGATATTCGCTTCAACCACGTAACCTTCGGGTATAACGAAGACAAGGTTATTTTACACGATATATCCCTTTTCGCAAAGCCCGGTCAGAAGATTGCCTTCGTCGGCTCTACGGGTGCAGGCAAGACGACTATAACCAACCTTATCAACAGGTTCTACGATATACAGTCGGGTGAAATCACCTATGACGGAATAAATATCCGTGATATCAAAAAGCAGGATTTAAGGCGTTCGCTCGGCATAGTATTGCAGGATACGCACCTGTTCACGGGTACGGTTATGGACAATATCCGCTACGGCAGGTTGGACGCTACCGACGAAGAGTGTATTAACGCAGCCCGTCTTGCAAATGCGCACAGCTTTATAGAGCATTTGCCCGAAGGCTATAACACCGTAATCAAGGGCGACGGCTCCAACCTTTCACAAGGTCAAAGGCAGTTGCTCGCCATTGCAAGGGCAATGGTCTCCCAGTGTCCCGTACTCATTTTGGACGAAGCTACTTCTTCAATCGATACCCGTACCGAAAAGCTCATCGAGCAGGGCATGGATAAACTCATGGAGGGCAGAACGGTATTCGTAATCGCCCACAGACTATCCACCGTCCGCAACAGCCACGCAATAATGGTACTCGAACACGGCGTGATTATCGAAAGGGGCGACCACGAGCAGCTGTTGGAGCAGAAGGGTAAGTACTACCAGCTCTATACAGGCGCATTCGAGCTTGATTAATTTAAGAAAAGAAAAAAATTATGAAAGACTACGACGGGCTTGTTGAGAGAGTAAGCAAGTTTATGTTCAGCGAAGAGACGTTTGCCCTTTATAAAAAGGCAAAGTCTATAGCCAATAAAGCAGTTGAATACGACCTGCCTACTTATTACACAAGGCAAACCGATTCTGCCTATATAATTGAAGGTATAAGTTCGCCTAAAAGGGATATCGAGATTATTGAATGTGACAGGGAAGATGCGGTTGTAGACGAAGGGATAGGGGCGTTTAGTTCTTTCCCTATGCTTATTCTCAACGTCCCCTTCGTGCCTACGAGAGTGCTTGACGAAACTTCAGTTCGTGGTCTGTTTATCGGTGAAAAGGTTAAAACAATTCAGTTGGATAGCCTTGCCCAACAGTGCAGGTTCTTGTACGTTGTAAGCTCTAATCCCAACTATTGTTCGGACAACAACGTAATTTATACAAAGAATAAGAGCAGAATCGTTGCCTACGCAGGCTATAAACCCGAAGAGACTTTTGAAGTCGACGACTGCGTTAAGTCTATAGGCCGTTACGCTTTCTGGTTTACACCTTATTTAAAGAAGCTGATAATAGGCAAAAATATAGATTTGTCAGGCGTCCTTATAGACAAATACGTTGAAGTTATAAGAAAATAATTTATTAACCAAAGGGGTGTTCAATCACCCCTTTATTTTTTACTTAAATTATTAAATAAGTTATTAGACAACCTGTAAAAAACATACCTTATTAAACTGACTTGAAAGGAGCAAAACAGGTATGATTTTTGACGTAGCGGGACTTTTACTTTCCAAAATTTTCTTCTTTACGGGGTTAGTTAAACCCAAGGGCAGCTTCCCCAAACCGTTGGATGTGGAAGAAGAGAAAAAGTATCTTGCGCTTGCCAGACAGGGGGATAAAGAGGCAAAGGATATTTTAGTAAAGCACAATATGCGTCTGGTTGCCCACATAGTAAAAAAATACTCGGGTGCGGCTGACAACGACGATTTGATGTCGGTGGGGACGATAGGGCTTATTAAGGCAATAAACACCTATAACGAAGGCAAGGGCACCCAGCTTGCCACCTATACCGCAAGGTGTATAGAAAACGAAATATTAATGCTAATACGCTCCGGAAAGAAGCACCGCAACACGGTGTCCATGAACGATGCGGTCGGCACAGACAAGGACGGTAACGAGCTTACCGTTATGGATTTGCTCGCCGAAAAGGAAGAGAGCGTCTTTTCTCAAGTGGAAAAGAATATGCAGAGGGAGAAGTTTGTCTACCTACTTAAGGGCTTTTTAAACTACAGGGAGTACACCATAATAAACCTGCGCTACGGGTTGGAAGACGGCTGCCCTATGCCGCAGAGAGAAGTGGCGAAAAAGTTGGGTATTTCCCGTTCCTACGTCTCCAGAATAGAAAAAAAGGCTATAGAAAAGGCAAGGCAAAACCTGAATAAGCAAGATTTTTTCACCGATTGACTTTTTTTTATTGCCATTTTAATTGAATATTGTTATACTTAATCCGTTATCAATTTAATTTTGGTGGATTATGGGAATTTACGAAGAGTTAAGAGAAAGAGGTTTAATAGCACAGGTCACTGACGAAGAAGAGATAAGAGAGCTTATAAATAGGGGCGGTGCAAGGTTCTACATCGGCTTTGACCCCACGGCAGACAGTCTGCACGTCGGTCACTTTATGGCGCTCTGCCTTATGAAGAGATTGCAGATGGCTGGCAACAAGCCCATCGTTTTAATCGGCGGCGGCACCGGTTACGTCGGCGACCCTTCGGGCAGAACCGATTTAAGGGCAATGCTCACCCCTGAAATTATCGAGCATAACTGCCAGTGCTTCAAAAAGCAGATGGAGAGATTCATCGAGTTCGGCGAAGACAAGGCAATTATGGTCAACAACGCCGAGTGGCTTTTAAAACTCAACTATATAGAGCTGTTAAGGGAAGTGGGCGCTTGCTTCTCCGTCAATAATATGCTCCGTGCCGAGTGCTATAAACAGCGTATGGAGAAGGGGCTTTCCTTCCTTGAGTTCAACTATATGATAATGCAGTCCTACGACTTCTATCACTTAAACGAAGCATACGGCTGTAACATGCAGTTCGGTGGTGACGACCAGTGGTCCAATATGCTCGGCGGTACCGAGCTTATCAGGAAGAAGACGGGTAAGGACGCATACGCAATGACCATCACGCTGCTACTCAACAGCGAAGGCAAGAAGATGGGCAAGACGGCAAAGGGTGCAGTCTGGCTTGACGAAAACAAGACTACCCCCTACGAGTTCTACCAGTATTGGCGTAACGTCGACGATGCGGACGTTGATAAGTGCTTAAAGATGTTGACCTTCATCTCGCTTGAAGAGATTGCCGAAATGTCGAAGTGGGAGGACAGCCGTATTAACGAGAAGAAGGAAATTCTCGCATACGAGCTCACCAAGATGGTTCACGGCGAAGATAAGGCAAATGCGGCAAAGGCGCAGGCGAAAGCGGCGTTCGGCGGCAGCGTTGACGACTTGCCCGAAACCGAAATCAAGGTAGAAACGGCTACTATTATTCCCGTATTGGTTGCGGCAAAAATCTGCTCTTCCAACGGCGAAGCCCGCAGGCTCATTCAGCAGGGCGGCGTGTCCATCAACAGCGATAAAGTAACCGATATCAACGCCCCCGTTCAAAGCGGCGACGTCATTCACAAGGGCAAGAAGATTCACGTTAAAGTTAAGCTTGTATAAATGGATAAATATTTATCGTTAAGCGGCAGGTACGTAACCGAAAAGGTAATTGAAAAATCACGCTTTATCGCAACTTCTTGTCACGTTGAAAGCGAAGAAGAAGCAAAGGCGTTCATCGAAGAGATGCGCAAGACCTACCGTGACGCAACCCACAACTGCTATGCCTATATTTCAGACGAAAAGGGCAACTTTATGCGCTTTTCGGACGACGGCGAACCGCAGGGAACGGCAGGTATGCCGATGCTCGAAGTGCTTAAAGCCAATGCTTTAAAGCAGACGGCAGTGGTGGTCACAAGGTACTTTGGCGGAATTAAGCTCGGCGCAGGCGGATTAGTCAGGGCATATTCAGGTGCCGTCGCCGAAAACGTAGCGCAGGCTAAAATGGTGTGCTATCAACCCTGCACGCAGAGCGAGTATATTGCCGACTACCCTGCAACCGACACTCTTTTAAGGTATTTTTCGGAGAACGACTGCTCGGTTGTGGATACAATCTATGCCGACAAGGTGCGTTTCATCGTCTCTGTCAAAACCGAGAACGTTCAAAGTTTTAATTCAGCTTTAGTCAACAAATTAAACGGCAGAATAGAAATCAACCCTTTAGGTGAATTTATTTTTCCGTTTGATATATAATTGAGATAGTAACAATAATACCGCCGTGCGGCTTTGGCGCCGCACGGCGGTATTTTCAATCCCTGTAATTATTTAAAAAAATCATTGACTAACAATCAATGAAATGTTAAACTTTATGTATTAAAGGGGTACACAAATGGAAGAAAAATTGCGCTATCGCAACTATATAAAGGAAAATCGCACAGCAATCATCGGGTTTTCTGTGTTGTCGTGCGTCGTTTCGATTTTGGCGGTTGCCTTTGCGTATATGACGAAATTTTTAATAGACTCGGCAACTCAAGGCAAGCCGTTCGTCATTTTTGCCGTAGTTACCGGCGTTTTAATAATAGCGGAAGTAGGTTTTAAATATCTCTATTCCTACCTTGTAAACCGCAAGATCTACCAAACCGAAAACGCCATAAAAAAGCAGGCCTTCCTTTCCTATCTTAAAAAGGATTACAGGGATGCGGAGAGAATAGAAGACGCAGACGTGTTAATGCGTTTAACGTCCGACTGCAGGATAATAGCGGAAGGAGTGATAACCTACGTTCCCGAATTCGTTGGCATGCTTACGAGAATAGTGGCGTCGCTTGCGATTTTATTTATAGTAGACTGGCTGTTTGCAAGCTGTCTTTTAGGGGTGGGCATAATCGTCTATTTTGCCACGAAGCTACTCCGCCGCAGAAACAAAACGCTCCACAAAAATGCCCAGCAAGCAGAAGGGGAAGTACTTTCGTTCTATAAGGAAGGCATTTCCCACTCGTTTTTATTCAAGCTCTTCGGCAACGGCAAGTACGTCAACGAGCGTTGCGATGAAATACAGACAAAGTATCACACCGCCCGTATGCGCTATGCAAGCTTCAATATTTTCGTAAACACGGGCTTTCTGTTCTTTATGAGGGCTTCGTATCTCATTGCAATAATCTGGGCGGTATTAGTCATCGTTCAAGGCGGCAGTTGGGGCAACCTGTTTTTAATGGTTCAGCTCATTGCCCAAATCGAAGGTCCATTCAGCTCCATATCTGGTTTAATTCCCCAATACTACCGCACGTTAGGCAGTATAGAGCGTATTTTTGCGTTAGAAGGCAAGGAAGAAGCAACTCCCATTTCGATAACGGAATTTAACTCACCTATAATAGTTGATAATATTTCGTTTTCTTACGATGACGGTCAAACCCCTTTGCAGAACCTTTCGCTCACGATAAACCCCCACGATTTTATTGCGATAGTCGGCGGAAGCGGTTGCGGCAAATCGACCCTTTTAAAATGCATAATGGGAATGTACAAGCCATCGCAAGGCAGTGTAACTTTCGAAGGCAAGGACGTCAGCCTATGCAGTACCCTGTTCTCATACGTCCCCCAGGGCAACTTTTTAATTCCGGGCACGATTAAAGAAAATCTCTGCCTTTTCTCCCCCGAAGCTACCGATGACGAGATAGAAAAGGTATTGTCTTTAACGATGTTAACCGAAAAGATATCTTCACTCCCTGCGGGGCTAAACAGCTCGGTTTCCGACTTTGGCGCAGGTCTTTCGGAGGGTGAAGGTCAAAGGCTTTCAATCGCCCGTGCCCTGCTTGTCGACCGCCCCGTTCTAGTGTTGGACGAATGTACTTCTGCCCTTGACGAAGTGACCGAAAAGGCGATAATCGAGAATATAGTTTCACTCGGCAAGACGGTGCTTCTCGTTTCGCATAAGTCGGGTGCAATAAGGTATGCAAGCAAAGTTTTCCGTCTTAAGAAAGAGCAAACGGAGGAACTATGAATTTATTAATAAAAATCATTCGCTCCGTGTTAAACGGCGAAAAGCTCTCGGTAAAGATAGATAAAGAGCTTCTTGAGATAGCGAAATATCACAGCGTATCGGTATATTTATACCCCTGTATGGATCAGACCGTAACCGAAAAAGAAGTTGCGGATGAAGTAACGCAAATATATTTCACGGCGTTAAAGCGAGATTTGATTCAGCAGACCGAAAGGGCGGCAATTGAGGCACAGTTTGAAAAAGAGCAAGTGCCTTTCCTTGCGTTAAAGGGAATGGTAATGAAGTCTTTTTATCCCCAAACGCACCTGCGTACAATGGGCGATATGGACTATCTGATTCCGCCTGAAAGCTTTTCAAAGGCGTGTAAAATTCTGCACGAACAGGGCTATAAGGCTGAAGAGAATTGTGAACATCATTTAGGCTTCACCAAACCGCCGATAATGCTTATAGAACTGCACAGGCTTTTAATCACGCAGGACGATATGGGCAGGGCGCTACTTGAAAACGTGTTGACCCGTTGTACTCCCAAGCAGGGGTCGTCTTTCGCCCTTGAGATGACTGACGAAGATTTTTATCTTCACTTAATGCTCCATTTAATTAAGCATTACGTCTACGGCGGTACGGGCTTGCGCTCGTTTATCGACGTATATATCTATTTAAAGGCAAAACCCAACCTTGACAGAGATTATCTTTCTGCTGCGTTTGAGCAAACGGTTTACGCAGACGTCATAGCCCTTGTAGAGCGGTTTGCAATAGACTTGTTCGACGGCAATCCTTTGGATGAAGAAGAGAAAGAGATGTGTGAAAGGGTAATTATGTCAGGCACATACGGCGTAATATCAAACACGTCTGAAAAGGAGCTTGCCCAATCGGGAAACTCCACGTTTAAAATAGTAATGCGCAAGCTCTTCCCCACGGTCAGGACGATGAAGGGGTGGTACCCGATACTTGGCAAGGGTGCAGGCATAATGCTTTTGCCCGTCTTCTATATTTGGCACCCTGTTTCAAGGGTGTTCAGGGTTAACAGCTACCGCCGCACCAAAGAGCTTATGAAAGCAAAAAAGAAGAACAAAAAATAAATTCCCTGCCGTTGTTGCGTAGGGGAATAATTAATCACCGCCGCAGGGGCGAAAGGTCGCCCCTGCGGCGGTTTCTGGTTAAAATTAACCACCGTAAAGAATTGATATTAATGCCAAAATAATTAATATATTTACAAAAATTTTACAAAAATTGTTGACATTATTCATCAATAGTGTTAATATGTTACATAATAATAATTTATAGTATGGGAAAGTAATGGCATATGCCATTGCACGGTTGCTGGCGCAACCGTGCAATGCCTTCTATTTGTTTTTATTTTTCCCAAAAATATGATAAGGAGAATGTTATGGAAAAGAAAAAACTCTTTGTTGAGCCCGAAGTGGAAGTCGTTCGTTTTGACGAAAAGGACGTCATTACTTACAGTGGGGAACCTTTCACGTCATCAGCTTCCTACGCCATTGACAGCATAAAGGATTTCTTTAATATAGGTGTTTAATTATTAAGGATATTTGCAATGAGAAAAGGTAACTTAAAACGACTGCTTGTAATTGCGCTTGCACTCGCCCCTATGGCTTTTGCGGCGGCATGCGGTCAGCCAAACAATTCCACTGCAGACGGTAACCCTTCAGACATAGTGGATGTTCCTACCGAAGAACCTTCTCAAGAACCTTCCGAAGGTGATCCGACTGAAGAAGATCCGACCGAGGAAGATCCTTCTCAAGATCCTTCCGAAGGAGATCCTGCTGAAGAAGAACCTTCTCAAGATCCTTCCGAAGGAGATCCTGCTGAAGAAGATTCTTCCGGTGATACGTCTGAAGATAAACCTACAAAACCGTCCCTTCCCGGCGGCTTGGTAGACGGTGGAAATTACGAGTTTTAACGGGGAGCTTAACAAACTATAAATATTTGAGGGAAAATTATATGAAAACAAAGACAAGGAAATTAATAGCCGCAGTTGCGGCAACCGCCTTGCTCGGCACTGCTGTCGGCGTAGGCGTTTATGCATTAAACAATTCTACTGAAAACGACTTCGGCTTTAAGGGCACATATTCCCTTAACGCTTTAGCGGATAACGCAGCCGCTTCAACTGTTACTGTTGCAGGTAAATCCATTGATACAACTACAACTTTAACTCTTAAATCTTCGGATGCTGAACAGGCTTATACGCTTTTCGTTACAATTGTAGATACCGACGATATGACTGAACTTGCTGATATTAACGTTGGTTATACTGTTGGCGGAAATACTTATAATGCTCAGGCTTCGGGCTTATCCAACGTTGTTTACAGTTCTCTTACAGTTAATACGGGTAATGAAGAAGAGCCTACGGCAACAGTTACTGCAGCAGAGCTTGCAACAAGCTTTACTTCAACAATTACAAGCCCTAAACTTGTAATTGCAGAAGTTGAAGGTGATTTGAGTGCATCAACTTCTGAACTTACAATTACAGCTGCATTAAGCGCAAGCAATGTTAATGTTAAAGTAACTGGTCAGTGTGATGCTACAGCAGGCACGGATACCATAAAAGATGCTTTTGGTCAGGAATTAACTATAGCTAGCAGTAATGCAACTTTAGGTGCAGATCCTTTCTATGTAAATACAGCAAAGACCGTTTATTTTGAAGGTGAAGGCAAAACCTTCCGTATTCCTGCTAGTGGATATCTTCAGACAACCGGTGCAGAAGCTCCTTTATATGTTGACTTAACCGACTATGAAGAGGGTGTTGATATGTTGCTTACTATTAATGCAAGTTCAACCGGTAGTTCAAATGTAGGTCATTTGAATAGATATCTAATAATAAAGGGCAATGGTCAGGATTTAGAATCCCAGTCATTAAACGTATCGGGTAGTGGAATAGATTGTAAGTTTATCGTTAAATCTGGTTATAAGTATCAAATTGACAATAGTAACGGTTTGAGAATATACAGCATTAGCTATGCTACAGCAACTGAAACTGATGCTGCTGACGTTTTAACCCAAGTAACCGTTACCGTAAAGGATAAGTTAGGTAATACTATTGCAACCATTACGGAAGATTCAACTCTTACCCGTCCTACGTTATACGTTGGTAGTGCATTGACTTCTGCTGGCGCAACTGCCACAATTACTGCCGCATTGCCTGAAAACGCTACTTGGGACAAAAATATTTATACCGATGAAGCTTGTACAAAGCCATATAGTGAAATGACTCGTTTGACTGGCGACATAACACTTTATGTTGACGTTGCTTATCCTACCGACGTTGTTGTAAATTACGGTGGTGGAGCAAAAACTATAACAAAGACTATTGGCTCCGAGCTTACGTTAGACGAAATTGTAGCTGCCCTTGCAATTACTGTTGCAGATAATCAAAAGCTCGTATGCAAAGTTGAGAGCGCTGAAGTAACGTTGCCCATTACAGTTGTTGCAGGTTTAACTATAGATGCAGAATTAGTTACAGCTACAACAATCACTATAACCTATACTGATGCTGATGAAGTTGTTACAAACGTTGGCGAAGTAAAGATTACTGCCCAAACTGACATGACCTATGCTGAATTAGCCGCTTGCGTTACGACTATTCCTTCAGGTATGGAGCTTTCAGCTATTACTGTAGATGGTAAAAAATATGAATCAGGTTATGCTGAATTAATAACAATTGATGCAGAATGTATCATAACCGCAACGTTTGTTGCTGCTTCGGCAAAGACTGATACGATAGATATAAGTACATTAGAAAGTTCTTATGCTGCAGATTCTACAGTATATGACGGTACACTCTTCACGATGTCAACCAAGATTAAACTAACGAAAAAGAGCGATTATATTGTTACCAATTCAGGTAAAACAGATAGTAGTAGTACTCCCATAGTCTTCACAGCTAAACAAAATATTACATTATCTTTAAAGGCTAATGTGGGTAATTCAGGTTTGACTGGCAGTTTTACTGATACTAACAATGTTATCTATCAAGTCTATAATAGTGATGGAACAGCGAGTGGAGATGCAGTGTCAACGGTTACAACAAAAACCTCAACATTTATTGATCTTAATATTACTTTGGAAGCAGGGCAGTATGTAAATCTGTATTTTACAACTAGTTCATCTTCTACTCGTTATTTAGGTTTCTCATCAATTTCTGCAACAACCTAATTTAATAATTTTATTAGATTGAGCTATGAAACGGCGGTGCTTCGGCACCGCCGTCTTATTTTGCCCCAACACAACCCGTCATTGCGCCCGTCCCCCCCAACCGTCATTGCGAAGCGGCTTATAGCCGCTGCGGCAATCCCAGACTCCCAACCACCTAACCAATTCTTAAATATTCTCACCACATTTATTATTTATTCATTTTTCTTTATTCTTTATTCTTTTAGCATATTGCTCCGCCCAAAACCCCGACGAGATTGCCACGCACTCCTTGCAGTCGTGTCTCGCAATGACGGTGGGGGGGGGTAGATAAAGAAATCGGTTTGAAAAATTTTTTCAAACCGATTTCTTCTTAAATATTCTTTTAACCTTATTTATAACCTTCTTGAACGGAATTCGTATAAACGCCGTCAGCTTCCAAAAAAGGGAGTAGGACTTATAGCCGAAACTATTTTTAACTTCAATCTCCTTTCCGTTGCGCCAGATTCGCTCTAAAACGCCCAAAATCTTGTCCTTTGGTACATACTCTTTAGCAACGCAATTATCGCCCCTGATGACGTAAATATCGCCTTTAATCTTAAGCACTCGGTGCAGAACGCACACTCTGCCGTCTGCGCCTTCATACAGTGCAACGTCGCCCTTTTTCGGCAAGCCTTTAACAATCATCACGGTGTCCTTGCCCTGCCGAAGCAGTGGGAGCATGCTCACGCCCGTAACTTTGGTTATGTGGTAGCCGTATTTCTCCAGATCTTCTCTCGGGGATAAGGCTATAATTTCGTCCATATCACTCATCAATAAAGCCGTTCTTCTTTAAAAGTTCCACCGTATTTTTTACAGCTTGCGTTGCCTGCTCATTTGTAGCTTCATATTCGCTCAAAACTGCCGCAACGAGCTCTTCTTCGGTTGCGCCGTTTTCAAGTTTCTTCCAAAGATAAGCGGCAATTTCGTTCATTTTAATTACGCCTGAAAAGTCGCTCCCTACAGGAATAGCAACAACCTGACCGTCAAGTTCTTTTAAGATAAAACCCTTTTTAATTTTCATAATTTTAACCCCCTTCTCGCCACGATAGCCGCTTCGTCGCTGATAGTACAGCTCATCTCGTAGCACTTAACCTTTTTTGAAAGTTCATTCAATAACTCTGTTAGCCTTAATCTATGCTCGGTTTCTTTAGGGAAGGAAACCTGTAAAAAGGTTTTCATAAACGCTTCATCAGCCGAAATTTGCCTGATTTCGTTTTTCTCTCCCCGTTTTAAAAAAACTATTGCCTTTAGCGGTGCTTTGCCGTTATAGCCTGCGTTTTCCTTGCCCTGCCAGGGCGAACCGTATGCGGTAAATTCCTGCCCGTCATAGTGCAAAATCGGCTTATCACCGTTTAAAACCTTGCAGTCTTTAAAATTTTTAAGCCAAAGCGCAATGTGTGTGCTCTTGCCGACGCCGCTCTTTGCCGCAAACGCAACCGCCTTGCCGCCCACTTCCAAAGTGGCAGAGTGGAACAAAAAACGGTCGAAGTCTATCATCTTTTCCGCAACGTTCCTGCATACGCAGGCATTTTCGCAGTACTGCTCAACCCTTAATTCGGAAAGTTCCATCTCTTTGGCAATTTCTTCATCGGTGCATTTTGCCGTAAATGCCGCCTTACCTTCCGAAAGATACCCTTCAACGAACCTGTCGTTTATCTCATAGCGGAAGTCAAGGTCAATTAATAAATCTGCAATTTTTACAGTAACCATATTCAACTTTTATTATATAACATTACCCCTTAAAAGTCAATTCCCTACTCTGTCCGCCGCAACAATTTTGCCACTTAATTAACAAAACCCGTCAATAACAAATAAGACCCTGACGATAAGTCAAAGTCTTATTTGTGGTGGGAGGAGGTGGATTCGAACCACCGAAGTCGGAGACGTCAGATTTACAGTCTGATGCATTTGGCCACTCTGCAATCCGCCCAAAATATTAAGTTTACCGATAAACGGGGGTAGGTGTGTGGAGCTGGTGACTGGACTTGAACCCGCGACCGGCTGATTACAAATCAGCTGCTCTACCAACTGAGCTACACCAGCAAAACCGCTTAATAATTTTAAGTGGTGCCTTGGGGTGGAATCGAACCGCCGACATAAGGATTTTCAGTCCTCCGCTCTACCAACTGAGCTACCAAGGCGTATTTAAGCACCTTTTAAAGGTGCTTAAGAAGTTTGGCGACCCGAAACGGGCTCGAACCGTCGACCTCCAGCGTGACAGGCTGGCGCTCTAACCAACTGAGCTATCGGGCCAAATATTTTAAAACGTTGTCGTTATAAAAACTATTAAATTTAATTGGTGGGCCTTCACGGACTACTTCGCACTTTCGTGCTCGTGCCACTGCAAGCAGTGGGGCGAACCTGCGCTTCGAGTCAATCTATGTGCCGACAAAAGCTAAACACAAATAATTTAAGTGGTGGGCCTTCACGGACTCGAACCGCGGACCAATCGGTTATGAGCCGACCGCTCTAACCAACTGAGCTAAAGGCCCTCATCAACGCAAAGTGATTTCCACACAACGCTTGTATATAATAATATAACCAGCATTTTTTGTCAAGTGTTTTTTAAACGTATTTATTTAATTTTTAAAAAATTTTTGTCTTGTTAAAAATAGACCTTTTCGACCAAAAAAGAGTTAAAAACCCATATTTAACTAAAATATTCGTTTCTTGCAAATGTATTATAAAGAAAAACTTCAGGGGCGTAGGTCAATGAAAATAATTGAAGGTATCGCAGGCGGAGCGCTTTATATAAAGCTCGTCGGTGAGATGGACGAATACTCTGCCCAAGCCGTACGCATACGGTGCGACAAACTAATCGAGAGCAATGCAACCGTTAAAAAGATAGTAATCAATCTTTCGGAAGTTGAGTTTATGGATTCTACGGGAATAGGCTTTCTTATTGGCAGGTATAAAAAGGCTTCAAGGCTTAATATTCCCTTATACGTTGAATCACCCAACGTTGCTGCGGACAAAATTTTAAATTTAAGCGGTATATATTCGCTTATACCGAAGGCGGAATAAAGATGACGAAGAACTATTTAAAGCTACAATTTTATTCTCTTCCGCAAAATCAAGCGTTTGCAAGGGATGCTGTCGCTGCGTTTTGCCTTGAATTAAACCCCACCATCTCCGACTTGTCCGACGTAAAAACCGCCGTATCCGAAGCTGTGACAAACTGCACCGTGCATGCGTACAGGGGCAATTTAGGCATAATTACCATTGAATGCGAAGTTCAAGAGGAATGTGTACATATAAAGATAAGCGATACGGGTAAGGGCATACCGGACGTTGAAAAAGCCGTTCAGCCCTTCTATACCACGCTACCTGAAGATGAACGTTCCGGCATGGGCTTTACTATTATGCAGACGTTTATGGACGAGTTCAGAGTCAGTTCGGTTCAGGGCGAAGGTACCGTAGTCTATATGGTTAAATGCTTTAAACCGGAAGTAGAGAATGCTTGACCAAACAACTTGTAATAAACTGATACGCAAGGCAAAGGCAGGGGACAACGACGCAAAGGAACGCCTGCTCTGTGAAAACACAAATCTTATCAAATCAATCGTTAAGCGTTACCTTAATAAGGGGGTAGAGTACGACGATTTGTTTCAGCTTGCTTCAATGGGGCTTTTAAAGGCGATAGCAGGCTTTGACGAGAGTTATAACGTCAGGTTCTCGACCTATGCCGTACCTATGATTTCGGGTGAGATTAAACGCTTTATGCGTGACGACGGGAGCATCAAGGTATCCCGTGCGATAAAGGCGCAGGCGAAGCAGATTAATGAGTTCGTTGAGCAATATACGGCAGCTAACGGCGTTCAGCCGTCTATAAAAGCGATATCCGAAAAATTCGGTATGCCGCAGAGCGAAGTGGTATTCACTATGGGTTCGTCAAGAATGCCAGTATCGATTTATGCGCAGGGAGATTATAAGGACGAGAAGTCCAAACTACTGCTGGACAAGCTCCCCGTAGACGACAAGCAGGAAGAGCTTTTAGACGTGTTAGAGCTCCGTTCGGCAATAGCAGACTTGCCCGACAGGGACAAAAAGGTCATAATGCTGCGCTACTTCAGGGATATGACGCAGGCGGAAGTGGCAGAAAGTCTTGGCGTTTCGCAGGTTCAGGTGTCACGCATCGAGAGCAGGATAATGCAGACGTTCCGCAACAAATTGACGGGTTAAAGTCTAACGGGTTGATAAAGCCGCAAAAGCTCTGTCAACCCGTTTTTATAATTAAAGCATAGGCGTAAGTACGGCTAAAAGACTGTTAATAGCCCTTACAAAACCGTTCTGTTTATAATTTTCTTTTGTGATTAAAGTGGAAATCGCTATTGAGTGTTCTAAATCTTCTTTAATATCCTTAATGCAGGGAGTTTTGTACATAACCACGCCGTCTTCAAAGTGGTGAACAAGGCTTCTGTAATCGAAGTTAATTGTGCCGACGAAGGCTATTTCGTCGTCGATCAAAACGCTCTTTGCGTGCATAAAGCCGGGAGTGTACTCATAGACCTTGACGCCAGCCTTCATCAGTGCGGGGAATTTGGAGCGTGTGATATTGAAAATAATCTTTTTGTCGGGAACGTGCGGTACGATAATCCTAACGTCAACGCCCCTGTATGCGGCATTTTTGATTGCTGACGTCAAATTGTAATCGGTGATGAAATACGGCGTTGTTATATAGACGTATTTCTTTGCGGAGTTAATCATATTGATAAAGTTGTTTTCACCGATAAGCTCCGAATAGTAGGGCTTCGGACCGTCGCCGAAGGGGAAGACGTAACCGCCGTCTTCAAACCTTTGACAATCACTGTCGAGATATTTAGAATAATCGGACAGCTTCTTTGAAGTCAAATCGTAGAGCTGTAAAAACATAACGGTTAGATTTACGGCGGCAGGACCTTCGATTTTAACCGCAGTATCCTTCCAATAACCGTACTTATAGACAATGTTTGCGTATTCGTCGCCTACGTTAATGCCGCCCGTGTAGCCGACCTTGCCGTCGATAACAGTTATTTTTCGGTGGTCTCGGTAGTTGTAAACGCCCGAAACGAAGGGGCGGAAGGAATTGAACTTATAACAATCGATACCTTCTTTTCTTAAAGTTCGGTAGTACTCCGTTCTCTGCAGACCGGAATTGCCTATGTCGTCATAGAGAATTTTAACTTCAACGCCTTGCGAAACCTTGCGTTTTAATATTTCGTGAATACTATCCCAGATTTTCCCTTCGGATAAGATAAAGTATTCCATAAAAATATATTTTTCAGCTTTTTCGAGTTGTGCCAACAGGTCAGGGAAGAATTCTTCTCCGCACTTAAAGTAGGTAACCCTGCTATCGAAGTGTCCGCACATAAAGGTGTTTTTGTTTAAATACCTGTCTATACCGCAAATATCGGGACATTCGCTTGTAAGCCTTTCCGATTCGTCGAACGTATGGGTGACGTAATGCTTGGTGTGTTCATATATGGTTTTTAAGCGTCTGTCCTGTTTTTTAGTTAATCTGGGGTTGGCGAATAACAGATAGCAGATAATACCGAAAAGCGGAAATATGAATATGAGTATGAGCCAGGGTACTTTAAACTCCGGCAACTCGTCTTTGTTTATAATATACAGCACTACCAAAAAGCCTGCTATCACCTCTAAAACCATAAACGGAGTGAACAGGACGTTTAAAAGGAAAAATAATGTAACCATTATAGTAACCTGAAGCAAAAGCAACAGGGCTACAAGGAAATATTTACTGAATAACTGTTTTAAAAATCTCAAGTGCGCCCCCTGAAGACAGTTTAAAATATATATAATATTATACCATCAACAAAAGTTCATTTCAAGTTATGGAGTTGTTTAAATTGTGAAATCTGTATGACCTGCCCTGAACTTGCTTTTTAACCCAAAATGTGGTATAATATATAAAGAGAAAATGTGAAAGGTGGAAACTTATGATTGAAAATAAGGCAAGTTTAACTTCGCTTATGTCGGCGTTTGCAAGGGCATACCATACAGAAAAAGCAAGCGAACCCGTGTTTGCGGACGGGTTTGCAAAAAGGTTGTTCGGCGAAGAAGAATACAAGGCTATGTGCGGCTACGTCGTGGGCGGACTTGATTTTTTTGCTCCCGATAAGAAGGGCGAGTTTGCGGGAAGTGACGAAGCCTTGAATTACCTTGTAAATACCCAGCTTGCGCCCACGCCCGTTGCAAGGGCAAAGTATTGCGAAGACGCTTTAAAAACCGCCGTATTGACGGGGACGACGCAGTATGTAATTTTAGGTGCAGGGCTGGATACCTTTGCTTTAAGGGAAAGGGAATTTTTGAACAGGTTTAAAGTGTTCGAGGTTGACCACCCTGCGACCCAAAGCGATAAAAGGGCAAGGATAGAGAGAGCTGATTTATCTTTACCCGACAACCTTCTTTTCGTGCCTGTGGATTTTTCCAGGGACGACTTGAAAGATAAGCTCTTATCATCGGGTTTCGACCCAAAGAAGAAGACCTTTTTCTCCTGGCTGGGCGTAAGCTATTATTTAAGCGAAGAGCAGATTATAAAGACCTTGAAAAGTATTGCCCAAATCTCGGCGGACGGCAGTACGGTAGTATTTGACTATGCAGATGAAAACCTGTTTACTTCCAAGGTGAGAAGGGTTAAAAATATGCTGGCAATGGCGGCGGCAGGCGGAGAGAAAATGAAGTCCTGCTTTAGTTATGAACAGCTTGAAAAACTTTTAGAGCAACAGGGCTTTTTAATCTATGAGCTCATGTGCGAGCAGGACATTCAAAGCACGTATTTTCAAGGAAAGAACGACGACGAAATGTCGGCTTTTGAACATATAAATTACGTCATGGCGGTATATAAGCGGTAATAGCAATAAAAATACCTTAATCTTGCTTTCCCTAAAGAATTGGGAAAGTGTCACGAGCCTTAAGCAAGTGACGATAGAGTTTGATATTTATAACGCAGAGAAGAGGATTACTTCGCCGAAGAATTATTACACCTTAATCAAGCATTATCAATCGGCTCGTGCTACCGCAAGCGGTGGGGCGAACCTGACGGAGGTTCTCACTTTTCAGTACATCAAAAAACGCCGTAACGGATAAACCGTCACGGCGCTTTTTGGCGCAGAGAAGAGGATTCGAACCTCCGTACGTATTCCTACGTAACACGATTTCGAGTCGTGCGCATTCGACCACTCTGCCATCTCTGCAACAGCAACATTGATTTTATATCAAATACGTCTAAATTACAAGCGTTTTTGCCTGTGTTGAAGTAAATTTTTTAGCAATTATTTATAATTCAACTCTTGACATATACCCCATACGGGTATATAATACTGATAAAACAAATACCCGTCGGGGGTATACGAGGTTGAGATATGTCAGAAAATTGTTGTGTACATTGTTCGGAATGCGAAACCAAGGTTAAAGTCAGGTCGCCCGAAGAGCTTAAGGATTTGCTAAACAGATTAAAGCGTGTGGAAGGTCAGATTCGTGGCATTCAGAATATGGTGGAAAACAACGCCTATTGCGCCGACATTTTAATTCAGGTTGCGGCGGCAAACGCTGCGTTAAACAGCTTTAATAAGGTGTTGCTCGCAAATCACGTTCGCACCTGCGTGGCGGAGAATATCCGCCAAGGCAACGACGAAGTGGTCGATGAACTCGTAGACTTAATGCAAAAATTAATGAAATAGAAAAAACTATGATTAAAAATTATGATATAACGGGCATGACGTGTTCGGCATGCTCATCAGGAATTGAAAGGTCGGTTGCAAAGCTTAACGGGGTTAACTGTGTTGAAGTCAGTTTAATGGGTAAGTCGATGCAGGTTGACTTTGACGAAACGCTTTTATGTGAAGACGATATCTTTGCAACGGTTGAAGATCTCGGTTACGGCATCTACTATGAGGGGGAGGCGCCTGTTGAAAACGGGGCTGCAAGCGATAAAAATTTATTAATCCGCTTTATAATATCGCTGTGTCTGCTCGTGCCGATAATGTTCCTTGCAATGGTTCTTCCCCACATTGTGGAGCTGGGCGAAAATGCAAAGTGGACTAATTTAGTGCAATGTATACTCTCTGCGGCGGTGCTTGGTATAAATTATAAGTACTTTACAAAGGGATTTATGGCGCTCGTCAAAAAAGTGCCTAATATGGATACGCTTGTGTCTTTAGGCTCGGGTATATCCTTTATCTATTCGCTCGTCTTAACAGTACTTGCGTTCTTCAATATAAAGCTTGGGGGTTCTCACCTCTATTTCGAGAGTGCGGCGATGATTTTAACGCTTGTCGATATCGGCAAATGGTTGGAAGAAAAGTCCAAGAAGAAGACGGGGCAGGAGATAGAAATGCTCTTACGCCTTGCCCCTGATACCGTAACCGTAGAAGTCAACGGTGAACGTCAAAGCGTACCCGCAAAGAGCGTTAAGTGCGGGGATATAGTGGTGGTAATGCAGGGCGATTACGTCCCTGTAGACGGCGAAGTAGTGGAAGGACACACCTTTTTGGATAAATCTGCAATCACGGGCGAGAGCATGCCTGTGGAAGTTTCGGTAGGCGATTTTGTAACCACCGCATCGGTCAATACAGACGGTCCTATAAAGGTGCGTGCAAGCAAGGTGGGAAGGGATACGACCCTATCACAGATAATTAAATTAGTAAGGCAGGCAGGTGCGTCTAAAGCCCCCATTCAAAAGTTTGCGGATAAGGTTGCAGGCGTTTTCGTACCGTTAGTTGTAGCCATTTCCCTGATAACCTTTTTGGTATGGATGATTATCGATAAGGGCTTTAACGCCGACCACTGCGTAACGTATGCAATCTCGGTTTTGGTTGTATCCTGTCCTTGCGCTCTGGGGCTTGCAACGCCTGTCGCCATTATGACTGCTACGGGCAAAGCCGCATCGCTCGGCGTGTTGTACAAGGATGCGGAAGCTCTTCAAAAGACAAGGGATATCAACTGTGTTCTGTTGGATAAAACGGCAACGCTCACCGAAGGCAAACCCACCGTGTCCGATGTCGTATTTTTCGGTGCGGAAAGGAGTAGCGTTTTAAAGATTGCGGGTGCGATAGAGAATAACTCAAACCACCCCTTGGCAAAGTGCATTTCAGCCTACTGCAATTCGTCCGAAGATACGGAAGGGTTTGAATATACCGTAGGCAAGGGCGCAAGCGCAACCTATAAAGGTGTGCGCTACAGGCTGGGCAACGTTTCGCTGATTTCCGATTTAAAGCTTTCAAAGGAAGTCAAAGATACAGCCAAACAGCTCTCAAAACAGGGCAAGACGGTAGTCTACTTTGCAGACGGGAAAAAGGTTTTAGCTCTCTTTGCAGTCATTGACGAGATTAAAAAGACAAGTGCGGAAGCGGTAGCCCTTCTCAAAGACAGGAACGTAAAGATTGCAATGCTTACGGGAGATAACGAGATTACCGCAAAGGCGGTAGCGGACAGTGTGGGTATAGACGACTTTATTGCCGAAGTTCTGCCCGAAGATAAGCTGCGTATGGTTGAAAATATGCAGAAAATCGGCGGAACGGTTGCAATGGTGGGCGACGGCATAAACGACAGCCCTGCCTTAAAGAAGGCGGACGTGGGCATAGCGATAGGCGACGGCAGCGACGTAGCAATCGACAGTGCAGGCGTGGTTTTAATCGGCGGTGACTTGCGTGCGCTCGATACGGCAATAGACTTAAGCAGGGTAACGGTTAGAAACATTAAGCAAAACCTGTTCTGGGCGTTCTTCTATAACGTAATTATGATACCTGTTGCAGCAGGTGCGCTATCGTTTATAGGGGTGGCATTCAACCCTATGTGGGGTGCGCTGTGTATGTCTTTAAGCTCACTCTTCGTCGTAGGCAATGCGTTAAGACTGCTATTATATAAAAACAAAAAGTTAGGCGTTAACCAAAATAACGCAGACAATAATCAAACAGACAGTAATCAAACAGAAATTTCGAAGGAGAATAACTGTATGAAAAAATTAATCAGCGTAGAAGGTATGTGTTGCGAGCACTGCGCCGCAAGGGTAGAAAAGGCGCTTTCGGCGGTTGAAGGCGTGGTTTCGGCAGACGTAAAATTAAAGAAACAACTTGCCGTCGTCAGGAGCCGTGAAGAGCTTTCGGACGAAGTTTTAACCAAAGTCATCACCGATGCGGGCTATACGGTTACGGGTATCGTGACTAAATAAGCTTTTAAGCTAAATAATGACAAAACAAGCTAAAAACTCATATTGACGTACGCTCATATCACCCTATATAATATTGCTGTAGGAGGATTAGCATATGCGTGAAATGATGCTTTTGGACAGACGTACTAAAGAGTTGGTGGAAGAATACGTTCCGCAGGGGGACGTGCTTGACGGTATAACCTGCTTTTTCGGTGTGTTTGCAGATGCAACACGAGTGCGTATGCTCTCCGCTTTAGCGATTTCAGAGATGTGCGTGACCGATTTGTCGAGAGTGTTGGACATCAATCAGACAACCGTCTCCCATCAGTTGCGGCTGCTCAAAAATTTAGGTATAGTCAAGTCCGTCAGAAACGGCAAGATCATAACCTATTCGCTTGTAAACGATACGGTTAACGACGTAATGTTAAAAGGGGTAGAGTTTTTAGGCAATTAATTGCAGCTAAAAATGCTTGCGGAAACGTTCATGGTTGACTAAACTGCGTTGACGTGATATAATCAACGGATAAGAATATGAAAAAGCCGTTCAATATCCGTCTGCCGTTATTGTACGCAAGTATGCTCGTTGCAGGTATAATCTTTGCAACTATAGCTCAATATTTTAAATTCAGCTCTGTCTTTGGGTTAATACCCGTAGCGATGTCGCTATGCGTATGTGTCTTTATCGGCGTAAAATTTAAAAATGTCAAGCTCGTATTATTGTTGTTTTCCGCTATAGCCGTCTTTGTCATTGGCGTGTTGTATACGAGCATTTTAATATTTAACTACTGCAATAGCGAGCTCTGCGTCGACGGTGCCGTAATGATTTACGGAAAGGTGGACGAAGTGGGGCTGACTTCCAAAGGTACCCGTTTCATCGTTTTAGACGACGTCCGCTTTGGCGAAACGCAAATTAGCGGGAAGATAGTCGCCTACTTTTTAGAAGACGCAGGCGAATACTGCAGAAGGGGATACAGCGTAAGCTTTTATTCCCAGCCGGAGACTTTGTCGTTCTTTTCTCAAGGTTCGGTAAACTATTACGCCGCAAAAGGTGTTAAATACTCCTGCGTCGTTGCAGGCGGTCTTCAGGCAAAGTATTCCTTTTCGCTGTTTGGAGAGATAGCTTATAAATTAGAGGAGCTTCTCTATTCTAATTTAGACACGGAGACGGCTTCGGTTGCGCTTGCGCTTTTAACGGGCAATGCGGACATGATATCGGAAGGTACGATTTCAGCCTTCAGGGGCGGCGGCATAGCCCACGTCTTCGCCGTGTCGGGTCTGCACATAGGTGTGATTTATGCGGCTATCACGGCACTGTTTAAAAAACTGCCGTTAAACCGCTTTCTATCTGCGGCATTGCGCATAATTTTCATATTTATATTTGCAGGTGTGTGCAATTTTACACCGTCGTCTGTCCGAGCGGCGATAATGTGTTCGGTCATAGCTGTGGCAAGTTGCCTGAACCGCAGATACGATGCTTTGAACGGCTTTTCGATAGCGGCGATAATTATACTTTTAATCAATCCGCTTTCGCTGTTCGAAGTGGGGTTTGCCCTGTCGTTTTCGGCAGTATTAGGCGTACTCCTGTTAAATAAAAACTTAAGCTCTCTGCTTGCGTTTTTACCGCAAAAAATAAGGAACGGTATTGCTACGGGTTGGTCAGCGCAGTTTGCCACTATCCCCGTATTAATGTCGTCTTTCGGCTATATCTCGTGGGCAGGTCTGATACTTAATCTTATATTTATACCGCTTATTTCCATATTTTACACGGCGTTGTTTGCGGTTACGCTGATCTGCCTTATCCTGCCGTTCAGCGCACCCGTACTTTTAAACTGCGTAACGGTTCCGCTGCAATTTGTTTTAAATCTCGTTGTCTCAAGCGGGGTGGAGAATGCGGTTATCTACGGCAATTTCGGGTGGTGGATATACATACCGTTTATTGTGGTTACCCTTGCTTGCACCGATAAGCTTAATTTAAAAAGAGCGGTGCGCTTCGTGATTGTCGGCGTTACGGCAGCCGTTGTTTTGTGCGTTGTCCTGACGCAGACGTTTGCTAAAGGCAGTTCGGTAGTATTTGCACCCGCTACGGACGGCGGCTATGCCTTTATAAAAAACGGTAGCGGCTGCGTGCTTATCGTCCTGCCAAATACCGACGGCGTACCCAAGTACGTTACCCAAAGTGCGGACGTGCTCGTCATAGTGGGCGGCGACGAAGCATTGAACCAGATGATCAATATAGACGGGGACTTTGACAGGGTATATCTGAAAGGCTCTTCGGCGACCTTGCCGCCGCTCGGTGGTTACGAAGTAATCTGTACGGACAGCTTTTCGGAGTGCGGAATAGAGTTTGAGTATAACGGCGACGTGCTGTATATGAACTGCGACGGGGTTAACGTGGCGTTCGCCTATGACGAAAAGGGCGAGATTTATAGCGCCATTCCCGACGACTGTTCGCTATATCTCTACGGTTATGCAAACAACGATACGGTTCTATTTACCCGTCAGGGGAGTTATAATTTATCCTATTGCGGAAAGATGAAGTTTAAAGTCAGCGATGGAAGTTTAACTCCGCAGTATGTCATACCAAAGGAATAAAATATGAAATTTACCGAGCTTAAAGACGATATCAAAAACGGCAGGAGAGAAATTTATCTCTTCGAGGGCGACGACGCCTATTTCCGCACGTCTGCGGAAAATATGGTAAAAAATGCCTTTTTGGAGATGCCCGAACTAAACTATATCTCCTTTGACGGCGAAAGCAAAAAGGGGAGTGCGATGGAGGATATTGTCTCTGCAATTTCCGTATTCCCCTTTATGGCGCCCTGCAGGTTGATTAAGGTTTCGGAATTCTATCCCACCGAAGACGACTATGAAAAATATTTAAAAACTACGTTTGAAAGCTTCCCCGATACGGCAACCTTGATAATTGTCAATTCTCAATCTAAAAAAGGTTGCGATTTAAAGAGAAAGAAAGCGGTAAGCTACTTCGACTGCAACAAAGCCGACAGGGAGACGGTTGCTCGTTGGGCGTATTTAACCATGAAAAAAGCAGGCGTCTCTTCTTCCGTAGAGGCGTGCGAAGCCATTGCCGACTACTGTGTAATGGATATGGCAAGGGTATCTAAAGAAGTGGAAAAGCTCATCGAGTGGGGCAAGGACGGTTTAGTAACCAAAGCCGACGTAGACGAGCTGGTCTATAAGGATGCGGACTACAGAGTGTACCAGATGACGGGTGCCGTAGCAAGGGGAGATTATTCCACCTTTACCGAAATCTGTAAAGATCTTCTCTCAAAAGGCTATGACTCAAACGCAGTTATAGCGTCGCTTCTCAACTACTTTAAAAATCTCTTGACGGTGCTTGTGTCCGATAAACCGCAGGAAGAGCTCTGCGCAATGCTCAAGATGAAGGATTTTGCTCTGAATAAAACCCGTCAACAGGCAAAGGCGATGGGCAAGGACAGACTGATAAGACTTATAGACGGATTATATAACGCCGCTTCTTCCACAAAGAGCGGTCTTATCACCCCTGCAGGTTCGCTTGAAAGTGTGTATGCGCAGGTGTTCTTCGGGTAAGGCAAGCACTTTACCATAATAAAACAAAATATATAACGATAAAGCGCTTAAAAACGCTTTATTTTTTTGTCTAAAATAAGTATAATAATATGTAAAGTTATAATTATTTACGCAATCTTGGCGGAGAAAATTATGTTTGGAAATATACTTGCTGATAATTGGGGCGGAGAGTTTTGGTCAAACTACGGCGAAAAACTCAAAACCATGTTTATGAATTTCGATATAAGCTATATATTGGAATTAATCGTCTTTGCCGCAACCTTCTACATTGTCTTTAAAATTTTAAAGGACAATAAGTGCGAAAAGGTAATTGCTTTTGTCTGTGCATTGATAGTTCTGTGCGGTTTTACATTCAGCCTTTCCGAGACGTTGGATTCGACTACGCTGACTATCGTTATCGTATTAATCGATTTAACAGTGCTCTCCATATTTAATACCGAGCTTAAGCGTTCGCTGTTCGGTACCGGCGGTAAAAAGCACGTTAAAAAGGAGACGGATACGGCGACGGTAAGGGAAGTAGAGCTCGTTATGGAAGAGATTATTCGTGCCGTACAGCATATGTCTAAAAACGACATAGGTGCGCTCATAGTCCTTTCTAACAAGAATCTCCCCGAAGGCATTATCTCAAGCGGTACCGTAATCAATGCGGATATCAACTCGTCAATGATAGAAGCAGTCTTCTACCCCAAAGCACCCCTGCACGACGGCGCTATGGTAATCGAAGGGCAGAAGATTCATGCGGCAGGCTGTTTCTTACCCATAATCGAAAACGACGCTCTTCCACAGGAAATAGGTTCCCGTCACCGTGCGGCGCTCGGCGTAACCAACGTTGCGGAAGTTACGGCAATCGTTGTATCTGAAGAGACGGGCGTAATCTCCATTATGAAGAAGGGCGAAATTGTTAAGCGTTATGCCAGCGACGCCGACTTGAAACTCGTTTTGACAGAGTATTACTGGTCCGATATATCGGGCAAGGAGGCTTGAAAACATGAAGAAATTCAGTAAAATATTAAAAGAATTTTTCACAACGAATATATGGATAAAGGTACTTGCGGTCGTGCTTGCGGCGTTTGTCGTTCTGGCTATCAACGTGCCCTAAAAAAGAAATATGAAAGCAATTAAAACCCCTAAAATTTTATTACCCGACAATGAGAATATGTCCGTATGGGCGGTAAACGCCTGCGACCAGTTCACTTCCGATAACGCTTATTGGGAGCAAGTGGAAAGCTTGGTAGGTGAAAAACCTTCCACGCTAAGGCTCATTTACCCCGAAATATATTTAAAGGACAACCCCGAAAAGCGTATTGAAGATATCAACGCAAATATGAAAAGTTATCTTTCAAACGGCGTTTTTAAGGAGCTTAAAGAAGGCTTTATTCTCGTTGAACGCACTACGCAGTCGGGAACGAGAACGGGTATCGTCCTTTCAATCGACTTGGAATCATACGACTTCAAAGTCGGCTCAAAGGCGCTGATCCGCTCTACCGAAGCAACCATACTTGAAAGAATTCCGCCCAGAGTTAAGATCAGGGAAAACGCTCCTATCGAGCTTCCTCACGTTATGCTTTTATACAACGATAAGCAAAACGCCGTTCTTTCAAAGGTAAAAAGGGGTGAAGTTATGTACGACTTCGACTTAAATATGGGCGGCGGACACGCTAAAGGCACCTATATAGATAACTCCGAAGAGATAATAGATGAGTTCTATTCGCTTATGGAAAATACCGACTACGGCAACGGCGAAAAGCTGCTTTTTGCCGTGGGTGACGGCAACCATTCGCTTGCAACGGCAAAGACCTGTTGGGAGAATATTAAAAAGGGATTAACCGAAGAAGAACAGCAAAACCACCCTGCACGCTTTGCTCTTTGCGAAGCGGTCAATATCTACGATAGCGCACTTTTCTTCGAGCCCATTCACAGACTTATTAAAACCGATAAGGCTCAAGAGTTTGTAAACGGCTATAAACCGCAGGGCGACAAAAAGGCATATATAGTAGTAAACGGCAAAAAAACGCAGATCGGGTTTAACGCAGACGTTCCCCAAGGCATCAGGGAATTGGATAAATACGTTTCGCAGTTTATTAGCGATAACGGCGGCGAAGTCGACTATATTCACGGCGAAGAGGAGATAACCGCTTTTTCTTCTATGGGCGTAGGCGTAATTCTCCCTGCAATCGGCAAGGACGACTTCTTCCGTTTAATAGTTACAGGTGGCAATCTTCCCCGTAAGACTTTCTCTATGGGTGAGGGAAATGAAAAAAGATATTATATTGAAGCAAAGGCGATAAGATAATGGCATTAAAGGTATGTAAATTCGGCGGCACGTCAATGGCTGACGGCAACGTAATGAAGGCTGTAAAAAAGATAATCGAGGCGGAGAGCTCAAGGCGTTTTGTGGTTGTTTCTGCCCCCGGCAAGAGATTCAGCGGTGACATTAAAGTTACCGATCTGTTGTATTCCTGCTATGACGAAATTGAAAGCAAGGGTACCTGCAAGGAAGCGTTCAAGGCAGTAAGGGCAAGGTTTGAGAGTATTGCAAAAGAGCTCAACATGGATATCGATATCGCTTCCGCTCTCGATGAAACTCAAAGGAGAATGGACGAAGAGAATAGCAGGGATTTCTGCGCATCAAGGGGTGAATATCTCTCCGCAAAGGTTATGGCGCAGGTGCTCGGCGCAAAGTTTATCGACAGTGAAGACGTGGTATTCTTCAACGAATATGGCGTTATGGACGATAAAAAGACGTATAAGGCCATTGCCGACGCCGTTGAGAACTGCGATAAGGCGGTTTTCCCCGGCTTCTACGGCAAGGATATAGAAGGTAAAATCAAGACCTTCTCCAGGGGCGGTTCGGATATCACGGGCGCAATCGTGGCAAGGGCAGTCAATGCTTCCGAGTACGAAAACTGGACTGACGTTTCGGGCTTCTTGGCTTGCGACCCCAGAATAGTTAAAAACCCCAAGCGCATCAACACCCTTTCCTATAAAGAGCTTCGTGAGCTTTCGTATATGGGTGCAAACGTACTCCACACCGAAAGCGTGTTCCCTGTGCGCAAGGCGAATATCCCCATCATAATCAAAAACACGTTCCGCCCTGAAGACGAAGGTACGAGAATTTTGCCCGTATCGCAGTACGTTCCCGACGGCAACACGGTAACGGGTATTGCCGGAAAGAAGAATTTTACCGTAATTCTGATTGAAAAGAACCATATGAACAACGAAGTGGGCTTCATCCGCAAGGTTCTTTCCGTACTTGAAAGAAAGGGTATCAATATAGAGCATATTCCTTCTGGAATAGATACGATGTCCGTCGTTGTTGAGTCGAGCGAGATTCAGGGATATAAGCTTGAACAAGTAATCGAAGAGATTAAAAACGATGTCGAGCCCGACGTAATAAGGGTTATGGAAAACGTAGCATTAATTGCAACCGTAGGTCACGGAATGTCGTCTTCTATCGGTACTTCCGCAAGGCTTTTTAAGGCTATGGCTGAAGCGAATATTAATGCAAAGCTTATCGATCAGGGCTCTTCCGAGCTCAATATAATAGTCGGCGTGAAGGATGAAGATTGCGAACGCTGCATCTCGGCAATCTATCACGAATTCTTCGACTGATTTAATCAACCTGCCCTGAAAGATTTTTCTTTCGGGGTATTAAATTATAAAAAACAGTAAAGGGGTTAGGATATGTACAATCAAACCAACGTTGGGCTTGGTAAAGTCCGTTCGGTTATAAGGGAGCTGTTTGAATACGGTAAAAAACGCAAGGCGGAGATAGGGGAAGAGAACGTCTTTGACTTCTCGCTTGGCAACCCTTCGGTGCCTGCCCCTAAAGAAGTAAACGAAGAGCTTGTTAAACTTATAAACAATACAAACCCCGTTTTGCTGCACGGCTACACTTCGGCGCAGGGCGACGCAGGCGTTCGCACTGCCATTGCGCAAGATTTAAAAAACCGTTTTAACGCCCCCGTACAGGCAGATTTAATCTATATGACTTGCGGTGCGGCGGCTTCGCTGTGCATAACCTTAAACGCCCTTTTAAACGAAGGTGAAGAAGTTATAACCTTTGCCCCTTTCTTCCCCGAATACTCGGTATTTACGGCACATGCAGGGGGTAAGCTTATCGCTTGCGAAAGTTTAGAAGGCTCCTTCCAACCCGATATTGAGAAGTTTAAGACGCTTTTAAATGAAAAGACAAGGGCGGTTATAATCAACTCGCCCAACAATCCCAGCGGCGTGGTCTATACCGAACAGTCGATTAAAGATCTATGTAAGGCGCTTGAAGAGCACGAAAAGAAGACGGGAAGCAGAGTGTTTTTAATCTCCGACGAGCCCTACAGGGAACTCGTGTTCGGGGATACTAAAGTGCCGTTCGTTATGAACTATTATACGGATAGCGTAGTGTGCTATTCGTTTTCCAAGAGCCTTTCGCTCCCCGGTGAGAGAATAGGATATATTGCAGTCAACGCAGATATGCAGGACAGTAGCGAGCTTTATGCAGGCGTATGCGGAGCAGGCAGGGCGTTGGGCTACGTCTGCGCCCCCAACCTGTTTCAACAGCTCGTTTCAAAGGTTCTCGGCAAGACGGCTGACATCTCCGTTTACAAGCAAAACAGGGATATGCTGTACAACGCTTTGACTGATTACGGCTATACGGCAATCAAGCCCGACGGCGCATTCTATCTCTTCGTCAAAGCCTTGGAAGACGACGCTTTCCGCTTTGCAGAAAGGGCTAAAGAGTACGAGCTTTTGGTGGTCCCTGCCGACAGCTTCGGGGTTAAGGGGTATGTGCGCATAGCCTACTGTGTTTCCCCCGAAACGGTTAAAAATTCTCTCCCTGCATTTAAGGCGTTGGCGGATAGCTATAAAAAATAAGGCTAAAATCTTTTAATAATCTATACCTTATTTATTATTTATTCTTTATTCTTTTATATATTAAACGGGCTGTGCGCTTTTCAGAAAAAGCGCACAGCCCGTTTTAAATCTACAAAATCACCAGGTATACTGTTTTAATCTCTTTTTAATGCTCTTAATCTCTGCCTTAACGTTTGCGGTAGAAGCTCCGCCGTAGCTCGTCCTTGCGTCAGCGCAGGCACGCCCCTTGACAATTTGGGTTATGTCGTCGCCGAAAACGGGGTCGAATGAGCGGTATTCTTCAGCCGTCATATTCTGCAAAGTGCGGTTGTTTTCAATGCACCAACGCACGATCTTGCCCGTAACCGAATGTGCCGTGCGGAAGGGTACGCCCTTTTTTGCCATATAGTCGGCAACGTCGGTAGCGCAGCAGAACTCCATCTCGGAAGCCTTTGCCATCTTTTTTGGCTTAAAGGAGATTGCTCCAAGCATTTCAGCCATAATATTAAGGCAATTATTAACAGTCTTTTCTGCGTCGAAAAAGCCTTCCTTATCTTCCTGCAAATCCTTGTTGTAGGCAAGGGGAATACCCTTAATTACCGTTAAAAGTCCCATCAAATGCCCGTACACACGCCCCGTCTTGCCACGGATTAATTCCGCAATATCGGGGTTTTTCTTTTGGGGCATAATGGACGAACCCGTTGAGTATTCGTCGGATATTTCAAGATAGCCGAACTCCTCGGTCGTATAGAGAATAATATCTTCACAAAGACGGGAGAGATGCGCCATAATCAATGAAGCGTCGAATAAGTACTCTGCCACAAAGTCACGGTCGGAAACGCCGTCCAACGAGTTCTCGCAGGGGCGGTCAAACTCCAACATTTCGCAGGTTATATTTCTGTCGATGGGGTAGGAAGTGCCTGCCAACGCACCCGAGCCTAAAGGCATTACGTTTGCCCTTTCCCTGCTTGCGCTGACTCTGTCCAAATCCCTTAAGAACATCTCGCTGTATGCGTTGAAAACGTGACCTGCACACATGGGCTGCGCTTTGCGGAGATGGGTGTAGCCGGGGATAACGTATTTAACGCCTTCGCTCGCCTTTTCGAGTAAAGCTTCGATAATGCCCACCAAACTCTCGGTAAGGTTGTCGAAAGCCCCACGAACGTACAAGCGGAAGTCGGTTGCAACCTGGTCGTTACGGCTCCTTGCCGTGTGTAGCTTCTTGCCTGCGTCGCCGATACGGGATACGAGCTCGTTTTCAACAAAGGAGTGAATGTCTTCCGCACCCGCAATCTCTAACTTTCCGTTCTCGATATCGGCGGCAATGCTCTCCAAGCCTTCGCAAATTTTCTTTGCTTCGTCAAGGGTGATGACGCCGCAGTGCCCAAGCATAGCGGAATGGGCTAAAGAAGCGGATATATCCACAGCCCAAAGCTGTTTATCGAAGGGGAGCGAGTCGCCGAATAGGTCTGCATTTTTGGCGGTGGGGTTATCAAACCTGCCTTCCCAAAGTTTCATAGTTTTTTTCGTCCTTAAAAGTTTAATTTCTACCATTATAGCCGATCTTAAGCCCATTATCAACTGTTTTTGGTTTAAAAAAGTTAAAAGCAATGCTTACAGGATAGTTAGTATATAAAATAATCGTTTATTAAATTGACTTATTTCCGCTTTTGCTTTACAATATTAAAGATATAATAAAAGGCAAAAGCAAGGTTAAATGATAATTTTAGGTATTGACCCTGGTTTCGGCACGATGGGGTACGGCGTAATTGAAAAAAAGGACAACGGAGATTGTATCCCCGTAGATTACGGCGTAATCAAAACCCCTGCAGACGAGACCTTTCCCGTCCGCCTTGCTATATTAGAGCAGGGGCTGAATAAGCTTTACGAAAAGTTTAGCCCTAACGAGATCGCCATTGAAGAGTTGTTCTTTTCAAAGAATATCACAACGGGTATTCAGGTTGCGGAAGCGAGGGGGGTAATACTTCTCTCTGCAATCAAGTACTGCGGAAGGCTGTACGAGTACACGCCCAACCAGATTAAACAGGCGTTAACCGGTTACGGCAAGGCAGATAAGGTGCAGATGATGCACGTCGTGCAGTCGCTTTTAAAGTTAAAGCAAATTCCCCGCCCTGACGACGCCGCCGACGCTTTGGCGGTTGCGCTCTGCCATGCGCATACGTCCCGTTTCGGGCTAATGTTCGGTATTAAGTAAAGGTTAATTATGATAGGCTATTTAAAAGGTAAAGTTATAAATATAACGGCTGAAACCGCCCTTATTTTGGTGGGCGGCGTGGGCTACGAAGTATACTGCTCCGGCTCTGCGTTTTCCAAAATGACTCAAGGGCAGGAGTGCGAGATATACACCTACTTGCAGGTGAGCGAGCAAAACGGCGTAACGCTCTTCGGCTTTTCCGACATAAAGGAAAAGGAGATTTTCTTAAAGCTTATCTCCGTTTCGGGCGTAGGCCCTAAAATAGGGCTTGCCGTCCTGACGTATATGGACTTCTCGCAGGTAGCTTCGGCTATTGCAACAGGGGACGTCAAGGCGCTTTCAAGCGTAAAGGGCTTGGGTAAAAAGACGGCTGAAAGGCTTATTTTAGAGCTTAAGGACAGCATCGGCGCTATGCCCGTTATGCCCATAGTTGAAGGCAATTCCGCCCCTGTAACTTCAAAGGGTTCAAGCGGAGACGAAGACGCAATCGTTGCGCTGACTTCTTTAGGGTTCAGCCGTGCGGAAGCGGAAAGGGCGGTATTAAGGGCAAAGAGTAACGGTGCAAATACCGTGGAAGAAGTTATTATGGCTGCATTAAAGAGCATGTAAGGTTAAAGGGAAGATAAAATGTTTGACGAGCAAGACGAGTACGGCGTAGAAGAGAGATTGATTCAAAGCACAAAGGGGGAGTACGATGCGGAAGAAAACGCACTGCGCCCCAAGACGCTTGACGCCTACGTTGGTCAAAGCAAGGTTAAGGAAAACTTAACCGTATATATGAACGCCGCAAAAAAGCGTGGGGAAGTACTTGAACACGTTCTCTTGTACGGTGCTCCCGGTTTAGGTAAAACCACTCTTGCGCACATCATAGCTAACGAGATGGGCGGTCAGCTCAAGATGACAAGCGCCCCCGCCATAGAGCGCAGCGGTGATTTAGCGGCTCTGCTCACCAATTTGAACGACGGCGACGTGCTCTTTATCGATGAAATTCACAGGCTTAATCACAGCGTTGAGGAGATTTTGTATTCAGCAATGGAGGACTATGCTCTCGATATAATCGTAGGCAAGGGTCCGAGTGCAAGGAATATCCGCTTTTCATTAAAGAAGTTTACGCTTATAGGCGCAACTACAAGGGCTGGTATGATTGCCAACCCCTTAAGGGACAGGTTCGGCATTATCTGCCGTCTTGAGATGTACACCCCTTCGGAGCTTGAAGAGATTATAACCCGCAGTGCAAACACCTTGGGCATTGCCATTGATAAGGACGCCGCAAAGGAAATTTCCACCCGTTCAAGGGGAACGCCCCGAATTGCAAACAGGCTTTTAAAGAGAGTGCGTGATTTCTCTACGGTGAACGACAGCGAAAAGGTTACCCTTTCCGATGCTAAATTCGCCCTTGAGAAAATGGAGATTGACTCTTTAGGTTTAGACGAAACCGACCGTGCAATACTGCGTGCTATGGCGGAAAAGTTCGACGGTAAGCCCGTCGGCTTGGAAACGCTTGCCGCAACCGTCAACGAAGACGCTGGCACGATCGAAGACGTGTACGAGCCCTATCTTCTTCAGCTTGGCTTCATTGCAAGAACGCCCAGGGGCAGGGTTATCTTAAAAGGCGGTTACGAGCATTTGGGAATAAAAGTAACCGAAAAGCAGAAAAAACAGTTATCGCTGTTTGATAAATCACAGGATTAATACGATTAATAATTATGCAATATAAAAAATCTGACTTTTACTATGAGTTGCCGCCCGAGCTGATTGCGCAGACGCCTGCACAACCGAGAGACAGCTCCCGCATGCTGGTGTATAACAGGGCAACCGACACCATAGAACACAGAATTTTCAGTGACGTTACCGACTATTTAAAAAAGGGCGACGTGCTTGTCATCAATAATACCAAGGTTTTGCCTGCAAGAATGTACGCCCACACCGAGCACGGCGGTTTAGTGGAAATTCTCCTTTTAAAGCGGAAGGATAAAGACGTGTGGGAAGTGCTTGCTAAACCGGGCAAAAAGTGTACCGTCGGCAAAAAATTAACAATTAACGGTAAGCTTTCCCTTACCGTCGAAGGCATAACCGACAGCGGCGAAAGGATTGTTCGCTTTGCCTACGAAGGCGTGTTTGAAAATATTTTAGAAGAAGTGGGTTCAATGCCCCTTCCGCCGTATATCAAGGAAAAATTGCAGGATAAAAACAGGTATCAGACGGTATACGCCAAGACGGACGGCTCTGCCGCCGCACCTACTGCGGGCTTGCATTTCACTCCCGAGCTTCTCGCAAAAATTAAAGATATGGGCGTAGAAGTGGTGGAAGTTTTACTCCACGTAGGGCTCGGAACCTTCCGCCCCGTAAAGGAAGAGATAATAACCGACCACAAGATGCACAGCGAGTACTTTGAAGTGTCCGAACAGGCGGCTGAAACTATCAACAAAGCCAAGTCGGAAGGGCGCAGAATAATAGCCGTAGGCACGACTTCCGTCCGCACTTTAGAGAGTGCGACAGGGGAAGACGGCAAAATAAAGGCCGGTCACGGCGATACCTGTATCTTCATCTATCCCCCTTACAAATTCAAGTGCGTGGACGCTTTGATAACCAACTTCCATCTCCCCGAAAGCACTTTGGTTATGTTGGTTGCCGCTCTCGTTGGCAGGGAAAAGGTTTTGGAAGTATACAAAACGGCGGTGGAGAATAAGTACCGTTTCTTCTCATTCGGTGATGCTTGTTTCTTCCTATAATCAAAGCCCGTCATTGCGAGGAGTGAAACGACGTGGCAATCCCAGTGGGTATTTAATTACTATTTCTAATAAGGTTTTTCTCGCTCTCCTGCTCTTGCTCGTATCAAGAAAGAAACACGGTTTATACTTGCTTGTTTCTTCCTGTAAACTTCGCAATATACATTAAGGTAACAAAAAATGTCAAAATACTTTTCGTACGAATTACAACATATCGATAAATATACGGGTGCAAGGGCAGGCGTATTCCATACGCCTCACGGCGACATATTGACGCCCGTATATATGCCTGTAGGCACTCAAGCAACCGTTAAGGGTATACTGCCTAAAGACCTTAAAGAAGCAGGCTCCAGCATAATTCTTGCAAACACCTATCATCTCTACGAACGCCCCGGCGACGAGCTGGTTAAAAAGGCAGGCGGTCTGCACAAGTTTATGAACTGGCAGGGTCCTATTTTAACCGACAGCGGCGGCTTTCAGGTTTTTTCGCTCGCTAAACTGAATAAAATCACTGACGACGGGGTATATTTTAACTCGTCAATCGACGGCAGAAAACACTTCTTCACCCCCGAAAGCGCCATTGCCATACAGGAGAATTTAGGCGCAGATATTATCATGGCTTTTGACCAATGCAGTGAACACGGTTACACTCACGAGCAGGCGAAATCTGCAATGGAGCGCACTGCCAAATGGTTAGAGCGTTGCGCTAAAGCAAAGACGAGAGAAGACCAGGCGCTCTTTCCCATAGTTCAGGGTAATTTCTATAAAGACTTGCGTGGCAAGAGTCTTGAAGTCTGCAAAGAGTATGCGGTTGACGGCATTGCAATCGGCGGTCTTTCGGTAGGCGAACCCAAGCCCGTAATGTACGAAATGCTCGATTATTTAAAACCCTTAATGCCCGAAGACGTCCCCCGTTATCTTATGGGCGTAGGCTCCCCCGACTGCCTGATAGAAGGCGTGTTAAGGGGTATAGATATGTTCGACTGTGTGCTTGCGACGAGAGTTGCCCGTAACGGTACGGCGTTTACTTCAAGGGGAAAGATAGTAGCCCGCAACGGCGTGTATAAGGAAGACTTCTCAACGCTTGACCTCGAATGTGATTGCTATTGCTGTAAAAATTATACAAAGGCATATCTTCGCCACCTGATAAACGTGGGTGAAATGCTCTCCGCACAGCTTTTAAGTTTGCACAACGTAACGTTCTTACACAAGTTGATGGCTGATATGAGACAGGCAATCTTTGCCGATAGCCTTTTAGATTTCACAAAAGAATTCTATTCCAAGTACGGTTCACTTTAAATTCACATTATTTTCTTAAAAAACACTTGCCAAACTTAAGTAAAGTAGTTTATAATTATTGGGTAAATTTTTTAAACGGAGTAAAAAAATGTTATTTTCTTTATTAGAAACATCTTCAGAAACCACCACTAGTACTAACGCTTGGCCTGATTGGGTAATGTGGGTGCTTGTCTGCGTGTTTGCCGCAATTTTAATCGTTTCAATGGTTTTAATGAACCGCCGCAACAAGAAGCGTGAAAAGGAAGCGAAGGATCTCATCGATGCCGTTAAGCCCGGAAACAAGGTTACCACAATCGGCGGTATCGTCGGTATAGTCGTTGAAGTAAATGCCGAAGACAACACCTTTGTCCTTGAAACCGGCAGTGAAGATCACGGCAAGAGCTATATTAAATTCATTCGTCAGGCAATATACGAGAGCGATGCGGTAGTCGACAAGAAAGAGACGGAAGCAAAGGTTGAAGAGATTGCACAGGAAGCTGAAACCCCTGCTGAAGAAGTTAAGGAAGAAGCTAAAGAAGCTCCTGTTGAAACGCCTGTAGTAGAAGAAGCTGCTCCCGAAGCGGAAGCAAAAGAAGAAGTTAAGGCGGAAGCTAAACATAAAAAATCTTCCAAAAAGTCAAAGAAAAATTAAAATTTAAAAGTTCTTAAAACAAAACCCCGGCATATCTTAAGATTGTCGGGGGTATTTTTATGCTTAAAGAAAGCTTTTTTCAAATTGCAAAGGCAACGCTGGTTGCCATAGTGTTTTCGCTTGTGTACGTCCTTGTGTTCACGCTTATTATTCAGCTCACTCAACTAAATTCAGCCGTAATTAAACCCGTAAACCAAGTGTTCAAAATAATTGCAGTCGTACTTTCGTCGCTGCTTTTTATAAGGGGGCAAAAGGGGTACATAAAGGGTGCGCTAACAGGGCTTACTACGGTATTGGCAGAGTATCTTCTCTTTTCGGCAATAGGCGGTTCTTTCAGCATAAGCTGGATGTTTTTAGTTGAAATATTAATTTCCGTAGTTGCAGGTCTCATTTCAGGAATTATAGCCGTAAACTTAAAAAAATCATAGAAAACACTTGATTTTTACTTTGATATACTATATAATTTCAGTATACGAATTAATTCCTTAAGGAGAATAATTATGATTAAGACTATTGCTAAACCTGCAGAAAAGAAAGTAACCGCTTGCGGCGAGTGCAGAAGCACCTGCCAGTCCGCTTGCAAGACCAGCTGCACAGTCGGCAACCAGAGCTGCGAAAGAATTACCAGGGAAGAGAATCCCGAAAAGTTCAACAAGTAATTTAAGCAACAACTTTTTTAAGGAGCAGACTATAATTCTGCTCCTTAATATTATGTAATTTACAGGGCTGTCCGTTTTTGCGGCGTGCCCAATCTTTATTTTTAAGGCGTAGGCTTTTGCGCCCATTTACGGTTGATAAATAATATGGTTCACGTTTTCAAGTATAAAAATTACAATTATATATTCGATTCGGGTAGCGGCAGTTTACACGAATGTGACGATAAGACCTACGACTATCTTGCAAATACTTTGGGTCAAAGCGTCGATATTTCCTATCTTTCGGAAGATGAAAAAAAGGATATTGAAAAGGATATTTCGGCTTTAAAGTCGCAGGGGCTTTTATTTGCGCAGGAGACAAAATCCCGCCCTGTAAAGTCAAACGAAGTCAAGGCGCTTTGCATTCACATCTGCCACGACTGTAATCTTCGTTGCCGCTATTGCTTTGCCGATGAAGGCGCTTACCACTCCGCCCGTGAGTTTATGAGCGAAGAAACCGCCAAAAAGGCAATCGACTTTTTAATTGAAAACAGCGGTCATAGAAAGGTGTTGGAAGTCGATTTCTTCGGCGGTGAGCCTTTAATGTGTCTTCAGACCATTAAAAACGTCGTCGCTTACGCCAAGGAGAAGGCGGCTCAAAAGGGCAAAAAGTTCCTGTTTACCACGACTACTAACGCCCTGCTTTTGAACGATGATGCGATTGAATTTTTCAACCAAGAGATGGAGAACGTCGTTCTCTCGCTCGACGGAAGAAAGGAAGTTCACGACGCTATAAGAAAGACTGTAAACGGCAAGGGGAGCTTCGATTTAGTCATCGACAATATCAAGAAGTTTGTCGCTTCAAGGGGCGATAAGCACTACTACGTCAGGGGTACTTACACGGCTAAAAATCTCGACTTTGCAAAGGACGTATTATTCCTTGCCGATAACGGTTTCGATTCCATTTCAATGGAACCTGTCGTAACCGACATCGACGATCTGGCAATAAAGGAAGAGCATCTGCCCGCTATTTTAGCCGAATATGAGAATCTCTGCGACGAATATCTCAAGAGATACGAAGAGGGGAACGGATTCAACTTTTTCCACTTCAACGTCGACTTGGAAGGCGGACCCTGTCTTTCAAAGAGAGTATCGGCGTGCGGTGCGGGCAACGAATATTTCTCGGTTGCGCCCAACGGCGATTTATATCCCTGCCACCAGTTCGTTGGCGACGAAAAATTTAAGATGGGCAACGTATTCGAAGGAAAGCTCAACTCCGACATTCGCTGCGTATTTGCCGAGAATTGCCTGTTCACGAGAAAGAAGTGTGAGGACTGCTTTGCAAAGTACATCTGCAGCGGCGGTTGCAGCGCAAACAACTACCACTTTATGGGCGATTTAAACGAACCGTATACCATCACCTGCGAGATGATGAAAAAGAGAGTGGAGTGCGGTATGCACGTTCTTGCCCGTAAAAAAGAGTTGACAAGCAAAGAATAAGTTCGTCTGTTAAAAAAATAAAGACAGTAGCGGAGTAAAAATAGTTTTCAATAAGAAAATTATTTGACTACTCCGCCATTTTTCTATATAATTATAAAGGTTAAAAAGTTTATTTTCGCAAGCATTATAAAAAATAGTGTTTTGCGGTTACTGAAGGAGAGCTTCAATGGGTAAGACAAAATCGATTGTCATAACCGTTTTATTGGCGATAGTAATGGCTGTTGCATCATTTTTTGCGTTGGTCTCGATTGATAACGGTTCAACGAGAGTATACAACTCTATATTGAGCAACATTAGTCTCGGCGCAGATTTTACGGGCTATGCCTATACTACCGTATGTCCCGAAGGCGTTATCACCCAAGCGGATTATGACGGTCTTGTTGACGCATATACGAATGCTGATGATGAAGAGAAGGCCAAAATGGACGACCCTGCAATATATGTACAGAGCGGTAATTACTACGTTAATACGGAAGAGTATTCCGATATTGACGAGCTTAAAGCTTTGGTTGCGGCAGACGCTAAAATCGTCAATGCAAGATTTGGCGAAAAGGGTTATTCTTCCTACTCTGTAGCAGTAGAGGACGGTTTGGCTATAAAAGTATCCGTTCCCACCTATTTCACGTCGGCACAGTATAAGTTAAATGCAGACGGTGAGTATTACGATGCGGACGGCAGAGAAGAACGTATTTCCGCTGCGAAGGACGCTTTGAGCAAGCTTACTTTAGGCGGTGAACTCACGTTGAGAACCTCCGACACTTCTATTTCAACGACGGATTCAGACGGCAATTCAAGTACTTACGATATGACCAAATACGGTGCTGACGAGTTGGTTGGTAAGGCTCTTGTCGATGATGCAAAGACCTATTCGCTTTCCAAAGAAGACGTTGCGCCTTATTTCAAATCGGTAACGGGCGGTCAAGTCGGCTCTACGCCTGTGTTGACTTTCAACTTCACGTCGGAAGGCAGGGAGAAGATTAAAGAAATTTCAACTTTGGTTGTAAGTTCTTCCAGCCAGACTTTATATTTCTTCATCGGTGAAGATTTGCTTTTAAGCTTTAACTGTACTTCGGTTATCGAATCCGGTTCGTTGAGCTTACAGACTTCCGATGCAGAAATGGCAAGGAATATTGCCATAACTATGGATTCTGCCGTTAAAGGCAATGCGCTTTCGTTAAAGTATAGCGACGTCAGCGTTTCGACACAGCAGTCAAACGTATCGCTTGCGGCGATTTTAGCTTTGGTTGCTTGTCTTCTCTTGCTTGTAGGTCTTGCTACGTTGCTTATAATTAAGTATAAAAAGCTCGGTGCGGTTACGGCAACGATAGCCGTATTGATGGCGATTGTATTGGCTTACGCACTTCAGCTTCTCTCAATCACTGTAACCTTCGCAGTTCTGTTCACGTGTGCGATTACCATTGCATTGTTTGCAGTTAGCTGTGCGGTTGTGTTTGCAGAAGTTAAACGCCTTACCCTTACGGGTAGGACAATTCAGGCTTCCATAGTCGAAGCGTACAAAAACGTGCTTATGACCGTAACCGACATTCATATTGTGTTGGTAGTTGTTTCGATTCTGCTTGCGACGGTAGCCGTTGGCGAAGTTGCCGCTTGCGGATTCATTGCTTTGGTCGGCGTTGTGGCAAGCTACGTTCTTTACTGGTTCACGAGGTTTATGTGGTATGTAACTTCCTCCCCTGAAAAGGACAAATTTAAATTTGCAGGCTTAAAGAGGGTGGTGTACGAAGATGACTAATTTAAAGGTTTGCAAAAAGCTTCACATATTCATTTTTATCAGTGTAATTTTCATTACAATCGGTATGGCGGTCGGCACAATCTGCCACTTCGTAGCTAACGGCTTTTTCAACTATGGCGGCGAGTTCGCTTCTTATAAGAGCATAACGGCAACCTATTATTATTCCGAGAATAATTCCGATACCGATTTCAAGGCAATCTGCAACGATGCAATTTCAGGTATTAACCCTACGGAAGTTACCTATGCTATTAATAGTGATTTAGGTTACGAAGAAATTGTCTATAAATTTTCTGTAAATACAGATAATGCAAAGCTTCAGGCTGCGGTTGACGACATTAATTCAAACTTTAACGATTTAAGCGGTGCCGTATTACACGAAGGTGTAGTTGACGAAGGCGGTTCGAGAAACATCGTTTACGCTTCTATTGCTCTTGCTTCTGCCGCAGCGTTCCAATTCATCTATTACATCATTCGTTATAAGCTCCGTGGTGCGTTCTCCGCATTGCTTGCAGGTGTTCATAATCTCGGCGTATATGCGGCGTTGCTTGCAATAACAAGAATTCCCGTCGGCACAGAAGCCGTTGCGCTCGGTGCGGCAGTCGTAGTTGTTACGATGATTTTAAGCGGCTTGCTCTTTGACAGGACGAGAAAGAACTTCAAAAACGAGAAGTATGTAAAGACAGACAGGCTTGACGTGGTTGAAATTTCTGCTTCCGAAACGAGAAAAATCACCGTAACGTCTCTCGTTTCGCTTGCGGTAGTCGCCGTCGTTTTGGGCGTGTTTGCAACCATCTCCGCAATGTATATCGGTGCGTTTGCGCCTTTCATAGTTGCATTGCTCGGCGTTGTCGCTTGCTTCTACGGTTCGATATTCTTTACCCCTGCTGTGCATAGTGCAATCGACGCTACCTGCGAAAAGGTTAAAAATTCTGTAAAGACTTCTTCTCCTAAAAAGCAGAAAGAAGATGTAAAAGAAGTTAAGCAAGCAGAAGAGAATAATCAAGAAAAAGAATAATTATGAGTGAGGGGGCGGGATTATCCCGCCCTTTTGTTTTTTAGAACGTAGATTAATAACGTAGTATTAAATTTTTAAAGGAGGTGCCGATATGAAAAAGGTAGTAAACGAATTTGAGTTTTCCCATGAGCAAATTGCCGATATATCGGCGCTTGCCCTATCCTGCGGTTTATGCCGACAGACTGTAGAAATTCTCTACGGAAGGGGGGTGGATACAGCCGATAAAATCAAAGCGTATCTTCACCCTTCGAAAGAACAGTTTTTAAGCCCTTATTTAATGAAGGGTATGAAAGAAGCTGTATCGCTCATCACTCTCGCTAAAGAGGAGAGCTGGGCTGTCGTCGTCTTCGGCGATTACGATGCGGACGGCATATGCGCAACGACCATTATGTGCAGGGCTCTCGCCGATTTCGGAATAGAAGCGTATGCGTACATTCCCGAACGGAAGGACGGTTACGGTATGTGCATACAGGCTATCGACAACATTTTTGACGAGTACTGTCCACAGCTGATAATTACCGTTGACTGCGGTATATCTAACGCAAAAGAAGTGGAGTACGTCAAGGAACAGGGTGCGGAAATTATTGTAACCGACCACCACGAGCTTGCCGAAGTTCTCCCCGATTGCATATGCATTAACCCTAAAATCGAAGACGATTACCCCTATGATAATCTTTGCGGAGCGGGAGTTGCGTTTAAGGTGGCATGTGCGTTAAACGGCAAAGATTCATATAAATACCTTGATTTTGCGGCTATCGCAACGGTTGCGGACAGCGTTCCGTTGACGGGAGAAAACCGCTCGCTCGTTGCGGAAGGACTGAAGCTTATAAACGGCAATCCCCGCAAAAATTATTCATGGTTTTACCGCCCCGGCGAAAAGGTGACGGCTCAAACGCTTGCATTCTCGGTTGCGCCCAAGATTAATGCGGCAGGCAGAATGGGAGATGCGGCAGCTGCGCTTGCGCTCTTTTTGTCCGATTCGGAAAAGGATATATACGACCATTCGGTTCGTCTTTCGGCTTATAATTCCGAAAGACAGTCGAGCTGTGAAGAGCTGTATCTCTCGGCAAAACTCAAGTTAAAGCAAAAGGGTGCCGACGGAAGGGTTATTGTCCTTTGGGACGAGAGCTGGAACGCAGGCTTCGTTGGCATCATTGCCGCACGTCTTGCGGAAGAATATTGCCGCCCTACTCTGTTGTTCGTTAAAAACGGCGGAATGTTAAAAGGTAGCGCAAGGAGTATTGACGGTGTTAACGTGTTTGAAGCGTTAAAGTCCTGTTCATCGTTGATTGCAGAATTCGGCGGTCACTCGCAGGCGGCTGGCGTTAACATTGCGGAAGAGAATTTAGTTGAGCTTGAAAGGCAGTTAAACGACTACTTTCACGCAAACTATCCAGTATCAGCGTTTACGCCTACATACTATGTAAACGGTACGTTTGGCGGTCAACCCGACAGAAAGTTCATCTCCGAGTTGGAGCTTATGGAGCCCTGCGGAGTGGGCAACCGCAAACCGCAGTTCGTTGCGCAAGTCAGCGCTTGCCAGACGAGAGCTTTGAAGTTCGGTTCACCCCATCTCTCCGTCAAGTGCGGCGGACTCGATATGATTTGGTTTTCAGGTGTTAAGCACGAAAAATTGTTAAAAAGTGCCGTACCTAAACAGCTAATCTTTGAATACAATCTTTCGAACTATCACGGTAGGGAGCAGATTCAAGGCTATCTTAAAGACGTAGTCTATATGCCCGAAAGCTGTGCTTTAGCAACCGATTCGGTCTATTTGAACGATTTAAATTTGTTCTCTTTGCCCGAAGCGGACTGCGAAATCGAGAAGATTTCTCTCCAGACGGCGCAAAATATTTTGGATACGTGCGGTGAATACGGCACTGTATTTATAGCATACAGCTACGATACTATAAAAAAATTTAAGCACGAAGGTATAGAGATTAATGTATTTAATCTGTCTTCAGGCAGTCTTTCGGCGGTTATTCTCCTCTCGCCTTCACAAAATTGCGACCTGTCTGCCTTTGAAAACGTAGTGTTTTTAGACGACCCCGTAAAGGTTACGCTGCCGTCTTTAAGCGGTAAAAAGGTGGAAGTATGCTCTGAAGTGAGCGGAGTGAGCCCGTTTAAATCTTTGTGCGTAAACAGGGAGGAGTTGCTCTCTGTGTTCAAGCAAATCAGTACGAACTTCTTCAGGTTTACCGCAAGCAGTGCCGAAGAGCTTGCCGTATCCTGTGATTTCGGCGTAAGCACCCTTCAGGCGTTATTTGCTATCAAGGTGTTCGAACAGCTTAAACTTCTTTCATTTGAAGGCGGTAAATTAACCGTATTCAAGGGTGTAAAGACCCAGCTTACTAATTCCGATTTATATAATTTTATTTGTTCTTTGGCAGAGTGAATATGAGAACGGTTATTGATAAAATTAACGACAATTATACAGATGAAGAGCGTGAGCTTTTGATAAAAGCCTACCGCTATGCCGAAAAGATGCACGAAAATCAAAAACGTGCGTCGGGCGAACCCTATTTCACGCACCCCTGTGCGGTTGCGGAAATACTCATAGATTTAGGGTTGGACTCACCTACGGTAGCGGCTGCCTTTTTGCATGACGTAATAGAAGATACGCCTGCCACCCCCGATGACGTAAAAAGGGAGTTCGGCGAAGAAGTCTATCACCTTGTAGACGGCGTTACCAAGTTAGATAAAATTAAATTCCAATCACACGAAGAGGAAGATGCGGAAAACTTCAGGAAAATCTTCGTTGCGATGGCTAAAGACGTAAGGGTAATCATAATTAAACTTGCCGACAGACTGCACAATATGCGTTCGCTCAACTTCCTTTCGAACGAGCGTCAGCAGAGAATTGCAAGGGAGACTCTGGATATCTTTACCCCCCTTGCAGGAAGGCTGGGTATTTCGCAGGTCAAGTGTGAGCTGGAAGATTTGTGTTTAAAATACCTCGACCCCGAAGCGTATGAATACCTTGTAACCAATATTCACCAGAAGTTGGAAGAGCGTCAGCAGTTCGTAGACACCGTTGTCGTCCAGCTTAAGAGAATGTTGGAAGAGCACAATATTTCAGGCGACGTCGTGGGTAGACCCAAGCACTTCTATTCCATCTACAGAAAGATGAAGAATAAGGGTTTGACCTTGGATCAGATTTACGACTTAACGGCAGTAAGGGTAATAGTTAATGAAATCGAAGAGTGCTATGAAGTGCTCGGCGTTATTCACAAGCAGTGGAAGCCCGTACCCGGAAGAATAAAGGATTATATTGCAACGCCCAAGCGCAATATGTATCAGTCGCTCCATACTACGGTAGTAACCGACTTCGGTCAGTATTTCGAAATTCAGATAAGAACGGTAGAAATGCACAAGATGGCTGAATACGGTATTGCCGCTCATTGGAAGTATAAAGAGCATAAGACTTCAAGCGAAACGTCTTTCGACCAGCGTTTAAGCTGGATAAGGGACGTCATGGATTGGCAGGGCAGTTTAGATACGTCTAAAGAGTTTGTGGACTCGTTGAAGAACGATTTGTACTCTTCCGAACTGCTCGTCTTCACTCCCCACGGCAAGGTTATATCACTCCCTGTGGAAGCGACGCCAGTCGACTTTGCGTACGCAATTCACTCCGAAGTGGGCAATAAGTGCGTAGGTGCAAAGGTCAACGGCAAAATCGTCCCTTTAAACAGTGCGCTTAAGACGGCAGACGTGGTAGAAATACTCACTTCTCCGAACTCTAAAGGACCTTCGTGGGACTGGTTAAAGTTCGTTAAATCGGGTTCTGCAAAGGCAAAGATAAGGCAGTTCTTCAAACACGCAATGAAGGAGGAGAACGTCAAGACGGGTAGGGCTATGCTTGAAGCCGAAGCTAAACGCCGTGGCTATACGCTTGCCGACCTTTTAACCGACGAGTCCTTTGCCAAGCTATCGGAAAAATTAGTTTTCGCATCTGTCGACGAGATGATGGCGTCCGTTGGCTACGGCGCAGTCAGCGTCAATCAGATTTTATTTAAGCTTATCGATTTCTATCGCAGGGAACAGCCCCTGCAGATGCCTGCAACAGAAGTAGAAAAGTTAAAGCATACTCCTGCAGGCAGCGTATCCGTCAAGGGTATGGAAGGGCTTTTGGTCAAGTTTGCACACTGTTGCAATCCTGTGCCCGGCGACCCCATTGTAGGCTTTGTCTCAAGGGGTAGGGGTGTTATCGTCCACCGTAAGGACTGCCCTAATTTAAAGGACTATGAAGCGGATAGAATTCAGCCTGCAAAGTGGACGGGCGAAGTTGAAAACGGCTTCCTTGCAGGTATTAAAATTTTAGCAACCGACGATGCAGGTTTAACGGCTTTCGTCACGGCAGAAATTTCGGCTATGCGCCTATATATGACCCAGATAAACGGCAGAATAGGCAAGGACGGCAAGGCGGTTTTTGACATTATGGTCAAGCTCAACAAACTCTCCGATCTCGATTTGCTAATTAAGCATCTTAAGAAAGATAACCGTATTATCGACGTATTCAGGACAACTAATTAATGAAGGTAAATAAGATATATCCCGTGGGCTTTGCAAGCAACAGCTTTGCCGTAACAGCCGACGGAAAGAACTGTATATTAATCGACTGCGCTCAAGAAAGGGTGTTGGATAAGTGCAGGGAGATGGGCTTAACGCCTAAAGCGGTGCTGTTGACTCACGCCCACCTTGACCATATAGGCGGCTGCGGCGTGTTGTACGCAAACGGTGCGGATATATACTGTGGCAAGGGCGAAGAAGAGCTTATCTATTCTGCGGGCTACAGGGAGATTTTCTACGGGGAAAGCATACCTGAATTCAAAATTAAAAGGGCTCTTTCCGACGGGGAAGAGATAGAGCTTTTCGGCTTAAAGATTAAAGTAATTGCAACTCCCGGGCACACCGCAGGGGGAGTGAGCTATTTAATCGGAGACTGTCTTTTTACCGGCGATACGCTGTTTTTAGAGAGTATTGGGCGTTGGGACTTTTATACGGGTGACGGAAAGGCGTTGTGCGCTTCTGTCAAAAAACTGTACTCTTTAGACGGCGATTTTAAAGTTTATACGGGTCACGGCGACGATACTACTTTAGCTCACGAACGCCGTTTTAATGCGTATGTAAGGGTTTGATTAAATATGTTTGAATACTACAACTGTGAATGGCTTCTGCCCGAGATTATGGACGTTATTCGTCTGTTCGATGCGGAAGACGAAGTCTTTGGCTATCACTTTGAATATTCCGCCGGAAACTACTTTAACTGTATAGAGTACGGCGGAAATTTTTACGACTACAAAAATACCGTTTTTACGGAAGATGAGATAGAGTTTAAACGCTACGCAAAGCGGTTTGCAAAGCTTTCGTTTTATAATCTTCTCTCTGAAATAAAGGGGATAAAAATGCCCTACGGTGCCCTTACGGGTATACGTCCTACAAAGCTTGCGTATATGGAAAAGGAAGCGGGCAGGGACTTTAAACAGCTTTTTACGGAGTGTGGCGTGGATAGACAGAACACCGCTCAAGTCGAAAGAATTTTGCAGGTTCAACAGCCCTATTACGATAATAAAGGCGGTCAGGATTTGTTCGTATCGCTGCCTTTTTGCCCCACTAAATGTGAATACTGTTCGTTTATAACGGCACCCATTTCTTCCACAAAAAAGTACATTGACGACTACGTTTCGAGCGTTGAAAAGGAGCTTATTTCCGTCAAGCCTTTTCTTTCAAATATCAAGAGTATTTATATCGGGGGCGGAACGCCTTTTGCGGTCGAGATCAGGCATTTGGAGCGTATATATGCCGCAATTAACGCACTTTCGCTGCCTGAATGCGAGTACACCGTAGAGGCCGGCAGACCCGACACCTTCACCGAAGAAAAATTAAAGTTAACCAAAGATTTCGGTGTTACGAGAATTTGTATTAACCCCCAATCGTTTAAGAATGAAACGCTCGTCAAAATCGGCAGAAAGCACACCTGTGCCGATATATACAAAGCCTTCGATATGTCCCATAAATACGGCTTTGATATAAACGTCGATTTAATAGCGGGGCTTGCGGACGAATCGAAAGACGACTTTGCTCAATCGCTCAAAAAGGCAATCGAGCTCAATCCTGCAAATATTACGGTGCATACGCTCTCGCTCAAGGCAGGTGCAAAACTGAAAGAGAATTGCACAAGGCTGTACGTCGACGGGATAGGGGAGATGATTAAGCTCTCCCGTCAGATGCTCTCTCAAGCAGGGTACAGACCGTACTATATGTACAGGCAAAAGTATCAGGCAGGCGGCTGGGAGAACTGCGGCTGGGCAAAAGAAGGGAAGGAGTGCGTCTACAACATCGACGTTATGGAAGAAATTGCCGATAACGTTGCGGTGGGCGCAAACGCCATTTCCAAAAAGCTGTTCGACGGCGGAGAGAGATTGGAGAGGTGCGCATCTCCCAAGGATATACCAACCTATATTCAGAAGGTTGATAAAATAATAGCGGATAGAAACGGGCTGTTCGGTAAAGAATAATTAGCGACGGCATTGTTAAGCCTATAAGTTAATATTTCTTTATGAAAAAGACCGTTAAATCAGTTGCTATTTATAATAGTATGTGCTAAAATACTACTGTTACGGCTACAAAGCGGTGCGATTACTCTACGCCTACCTTTGTTGACCGCAAATACAAAGTTCCATATGGAGGATAAATTAAAATGGAAAAGCAGGAAATTATTGCAAAGTACGCAACAAAAGAAGGTGACACCGGTTCACCCGAAGTGCAGATCGCACTTTTGACCGAAAGAATCAATCACCTTAACGAGCATCTTAAGACACACATTCACGACAACCACTCACGTCGTGGTCTTTTAAAGATGGTTGGTCGCCGTAGAGGTCTTTTGGACTATCTCAAGGAAAAGGATATCGAAAGATATCGTGCGATAGTCGCTGCTCTCGGTTTGAGAAAGTAATTTAAAAAAGGGCGGGCAGGCAAGTTTTAAGCTTTGTGCGCCCTTTTTCTTATGATATATGCATTTACGGTGCATAAGCGTGCAAGCGGCATGAGTGAAATTGAAAGAAAGATAGAAGGAGAGTAAAATTTAAACAATGGCAAACGCAGAAAATTTCAGGCAGTTTTCCTTTACCGTCGGCGGTAGGGAAGTTATTATCGAAACCGGCAAGTATGCAGAACAGGCTAACGGTGCGTGCGTAGTACGCTGCGGCGACACGGCAGTTCTGGTTTCCGTATGTATGTCGGCTTCGCCTAGAGAGGGAATGGATTTCTTCCCCCTTCAGGTAGACTATGAAGAGAAAATGTACGCTATCGGCAAAATCCCCGGAGGATTTAAAAAGCGTGAGGGCAGGGCAAGCGACAAGGCAATCTTAACTTCCCGTCTTATCGACAGACCCTTACGTCCCCTTTTCCCCAAGGGATTATACAACGACGTAGTTGTAATCGCACAGGCTATCTCGGTTGAGCCCGACGTATCGCCCGAACCCCTTGCAATGATAGGTTCGTCTATTGCTATTGCAATTTCCGACATTCCTTGGGACGGCCCCACTGGTTCTGTAGTAGTAGGTATGGTAGACGGCAAATACGTCATCAACCCCGACCTTGCTCAAAGGGAAGCGAGCGACATTCACTTAAACCTTGCAGGTACCAAGGACGCAATCTTAATGATTGAAGCAGGCGCAAACGAAGTAACCAACGATCAGATGGTCGGCGCAATAATGTTCGGTCACGAAGAGATTAAGAAGATTTGCGCTTACATTTCCGACGTTATCGTTCCCGCAGTTGGCAAGAAGAAGTTGGAGATGGAGCTCTATCACATTCCCGAAGAGCTTGACAAAGAAGTTCGTGCTTACGCATCTGAAAAGGTTGAATGGGCGATCGACACCTTCGACAGGAAGGAGAGAGAGACCCGTCAGGCACAGGTTGAAAAGGAAGTTCAGGAACACTTTACAGAAATCTATCCCGAGAGCAAGAGAGAGGTTGGCGACAGCCTTTACTACTTGACTAAGGAAAAGGTTCGTGCAAAGATATTCGACAAGGGTATCCGCCCCGACGGCAGAAGCTTGAAGGAAGTTCGTCCCATTTGGTGCGAACGCCACATTCTTCCCCGTGCACACGGTTCTGCAATCTTCACCAGAGGTCAGACGCAGACTATGACTACCTGTACTTTAGCAATGATGGGCGAAGCGCAGAAGCTTGAAGGACTTGATGAAGAGACCTGCAAGAGATATATGCATCAGTACAACTTCCCCGGCTACTGCACAGGCGAAGCAAAGGCAATCCGTTCACCCGGCAGGCGTGAGATAGGTCACGGCGCACTTGCAGAAAGGGCGTTGGTTCCCGTTATCCCTTCGGAAGACGAGTTCCCCTATGCTATAAGGGTGGTTAACGATATCTTATCTTCCAACGGCTCCAGCTCAATGGCTTCGGTCTGCGGCTCAACTATGGCGTTGATGGACGCAGGCGTTCCCATTAAGGCACCCGTTGCGGGCGTTGCTATGGGCTTAATCAAGAATCAGGAGACGGGTGAATTCCGTGTTATGACCGATATTCAGGGCTTAGAAGACTTCCTTGGCGATATGGACTTCAAGGTAGCAGGTACTGTCAACGGTATCACCGCCATTCAGATGGATATAAAGATTAAGGGTATTTCCGAAGAGATTATGCACACCGCAATCGAACAGGCAAACGAAGGCAGACAGTTTATCTTAAACAAGATGCTTGAGTGCGTTCCTGCAGTTGAACCCAGACTCTCCGACTATGCTCCCAAGATTATCGGCTTTGAAATCAATCCTGAAAGAATAGGCGACGTCATCGGTAAACAGGGTTGCGTAATCAAGAAGATTATGGAAGAAACCCAGACCCAGATTGAGTTCAACGAAGACGATTCCGGCAGAGGTTATATCTCGTGCGTTGGCCCTATCGAGAACGCAGAAAAGGCAAAGGCAATCGTTCTTTCAATTGCTCACGAGCCTGAAGTCGGCGATATGTTCATCGGTTCCGTAACCAAGATCTTCAGCGATAAGGGTGCGGTAGTTGAATTTGCTCCAGGCAAGACCGGCTTTATCCACATCTCCAAGCTCTCGAACAAGAGAGTAAACAAGGTTGACGACGTGCTTTCAATCGGCGATAACGTAAAGGTTGAAATTATCAAAATCGGCGACAAGGGCGTTGACTTCAAACTTTTGGAAAAGTTGGTTTAATTCGTTGAGTAATTAATAACGGAATATAAAAAAATACAGACTCGCCCGTAAAGCAATTTGCGGGCGGTCTTTAATTGTGTAGTAAAACCACGCCATAGTGGCGTGGTTCAATATAGGTTTACCGTTGAGTATAGACAAAAATACTCCGATTTTGTATAATAAGGTTGTGACCTGGCAGTTACAACAAAACAAAATCGGAGGACAATTAAATGAAAGATTCAAATAACGTCACAAAAAGTATAGCACACACAACTTGGAATTGCAAGTACCACATAGTGTTCGCACCTAAGTACAGGAGAAAAGTATTTTTCGAAGAGAAAAGGTTAGAAATAAGAGAAATCCTGCGAACGCTATGTGCGTGGAAAGGGGTGGAAATAATTGAAGGTGAAATATGCCCTGACCACGTGCATCTGCTGTTAAGTATACCGCCCAAGTATAGTATATCGTCGTTTATGGGATACCTGAAAGGCAAAAGCGCAACAATGATATACCAAAAATGGGGAAACATGAAATTTGCATACCGCAACAGAGAATTTTAGTGTACAGGATATTACGTAGATACAGTAGGCAAAAATACTCAGGCAATAAAGGAATACATAGAAAATCAGTTAAAGTTAGATAAGGAAGCAGACCAACTGAGTATTTTTGACCCCAATGATCCTTTTAAGGGTGGCAAGTAAAATTAAAGCACGCTGCCAGGCACCCCGAAAGGGCACTTGTGCCCCGCTGGTAGTATTAGGGCTATGCCCGAAAAGTAAAAACCACTGGCTATGCCAGTGGATATTTATTCTATTTCAGGTTACCGAAGCTAAATACTCAACCGAGCCTTTAAAAATAGCATAGGCAATAGCTTTTCGGTACTGCGAAGTGTTTAAAAGTTTGTCTTCTTCTTCGTTGGATAAAAATCCGCACTCAACTATAACAGACGGATTTTCGGTGCATTTAAGCATAAAATAATCGCCGTACAGTGCTTCGTTGGGTTTTACGCTCTGCGGTAATGTGTTTAATTCCTGCTGAATTTTTTGTGCGAGAGCACAGCTTTCCGGACTGTTCTTATCAAAAAAGACGATGCCGCCACGTTTGGAAGGCAGGGGGCAATAGTTTTGATGGATTGAAATTACAAGGTCAGGGTTGCTCTCCTGAATAATCTGTTTACGCTTTTGCATATCCCTTGCCTTAAAACCCTTTTGAGTGGTGCCGTAGAGTCCTGCTTCGGTAGACCTTGTCATAACGCAGTTAAAACCGGCGTTTACAAAGTTGCCTTTAACAAGTTTTGCAATGGCGAGGTTTATATCCGATTCGTCTACTCCGCTTACAACGCCCTGAACGCCGTTGTCTATTCCGCCGTGACCTGCGTCTATTACGACGGTGGGCATTTTAGGGTTGATTTTTGAAGCTTGATTTGCACCGAAGCCCACCAAAACACCTAAAGAAACTCCCACGCATAAAATAAGAGCAATCGCTATGATAAAACTTTTTTTTATAAACAAGGTTTTCACGCTATATAGTACTGATTTGTTGCTTTTTTTATGCTATTGTGGTAAAATAAATTAGTATAAACGGGTAGTGTAAAATTTAATTATTTAGCCGACAGTCGGCGGCAAACACATCTTGTTTTACAGGCGATATCGCAGCAAAAAAAATAACGTTTGGTATAGATAAGTGTCGGAATTTTTTGGTTCAATGAGTGCGGAAAAAGTAAAACAGTTAAGCCCGATAACGCTTGCGTTTGTGGGCGATGCGGTGTACTCGCTTTACGTTCGTGAAGACGAAGTACTATCTTGCGATGCGAAGCTTATCGAACTGCAAAAGAGGACTTCCCAAAGGGTTTCTGCGGTGGGGCAGAGCGAGTTGCTCAAAAGTATAGAAAAACTCTTCACTGAAGAAGAAGAGGAGATATACCACCGTGGCAGGAACGCCAAGAAGACGACGAGAAGCAAGAGTGCTTCCGTAACAGATTACAACCGTTCAACGGGTTTCGAAGCCGTTTTAGGCTTTTTATATCTTTGTGGAAGAACGGACAGAATTACGCAATTATTAGGCGGTGAAAGGAATGAAAACTGAAGGCAGAAACGCCGTACTGGAACTTTTAAAAACCGATAAAACGGTCGATAAGCTGTTGATAGAAAAGAACCCACAAGGTTCGTTAAACAAAGTGTTTGCCGAAGCAAGGGCAAAGGGCATCAGGGTACAGTTTGTCGACAAGCGTGTGCTCGATAAGGAGAGTGTAACGGGTAAACACCAAGGGTGCATTGCCTTTGCCACCGACTATAAGTACAGCTCTTTGGACGAGATTATTGCATCAAAAGGTGAAAAGGGCGGTTTTATTATTCTTTGCGATTGCATAGAAGACGTGCATAATTTAGGTGCAATTATAAGGGTTGCGGAAGTCGTCGGTGCCGACGGCGTCGTCATTCAGTCTACGAATTCTGCTTCTGTAACCGAAGCGGTTATCCGCATTTCGGCGGGGGCAGCAAACCACGTTAAGGTTGCAAAGGTCAACTCCATCAACAGGGCTGTCGACGAGCTCAAGAAAAAGGGCTATTGGCTGTATGCGTTAGAAGCGGACGGAACCGACATCTACTCTGCAGATTTAACGGGCAACGTCGCCTTGGTTATCGGCGGTGAAGACAGCGGCGTTAAAAAGCTCACAAGGGAGAAGTGTGACTTCGTGGTTGCCCTTCCCGTGTGCGGAAAGGTAAACTCGTTAAACGCATCGGTTGCTTTGGGCGTTGCCGCCTACGAAGTTTTGAGAAAAAGGCTTTAACAGATGACGGACAAGAAACTCACTGACGAACAGCTCATCGCACAATTTAAAAGCGGCGACGGCAGTGCGTGCGAAGAAATTCTGCTTCGGTATAAAAACAAGGTTCTCGCCATAGCCCGTGGCTATATCTTATCGGGCGGCGATACCGAAGATTTGGTTCAGGAAGGTATGTGCGGTCTGTATTCCGCCATAACGGCGTTTAACGGAGAAGGCAGTTTTGCGCCCTTTGCCTACGCCTGTATACGCAACAGAATCGTTGATTGCTTCAAGCATACTCAAGGCAGTGTTCCTGCTTTAGTTTTGCAGTCTTTTTCCGAAGAGGAAGAGGGCGGAGTGAGTTTAGCGTTCAGCCCTGAAGACGCACTAATAAACAGCGAAGAGAGTAAGGAGCTGAATGAGCTTATGGTATCTTCGCTGTCAAAGTTGGAGCTTAAGGCAATAGAGATGTACGTCGAAGGCGCAACTATGAACGAGATTGCTACGGCGTTAAAAATAACCTATAAACAGCTTGACAATGCACTTTCTCGTGCAAAGAGAAAGCTTAAAAATATCCGTACTAATTAAAAGGGGGTAATATGGCGTACCTTGCGTTTTACCGTGCATTCCGCCCCACGACGTTCGATACGGTCGTTCGGCAGGAGCACATAGTTAAAATTTTAAAAAACCAGATAGAGACGGGAAAGGTTGGTCACGCCTATCTCTTTTGCGGACCTAGGGGAACGGGCAAGACTACCCTTGCAAAAATCTTTGCAAAGGCAATCAACTGTGAAAGTCCTGTAAACGGCTCTCCTTGCGGCAAATGCGCAACGTGTAAGGCGCTTGCAAGCGGAGCTTCACTCGATATTTCGGAAATCGACGCCGCTTCAAACAACGGCGTTGACGAGATGAGAGATTTAAGGGAAAAGGTACAGTATCCCCCCGTAAACGGTAAATATAAAGTATATATAATAGACGAAGTGCATATGCTTTCAACTTCGGCGTTCAATGCGGTGTTAAAGACGTTGGAGGAACCCCCTGCTCACGCAGTATTCATTCTTGCGACCACCGAACCGCAAAAAATTCCTGCAACCATACTTTCACGCTGTATGCGCTTTGACTTCAAACTCATTCCCCAATCCGATTTGGAAGGGCTTATTAAAAGCGTATTCGACAGGACGGAAAAGCAGTATGAGCAGGAAGCTGTTGCGGCAATCGCAAGGGCAGGCAACGGCAGTGCGAGAGACAGTCTGTCCATTGCCGATATGTGTGCTTCCTACTCGCAAGGCAAGCTGACATATGAAGACGTCAATACGGTATTAGGCAAAGCCGACTTCTATTCAGTTGCAGATATCGTGTCTGCGATTATGGAGCACGACGGCGGTAAGACGCTCTCTGACGCAGAAGGCGTTTTGGCGACGGGCAAGGGCGTAGGTGTACTGTTAAGGGATTTGTTGAACTTTGTAAACAACCTTGCAATCGTAAAGATGTGCAGGGACGCCGATAAAATTCTCAATATCCCCAAAGTGCAGTATGATAGAATTAAGGCTATCGCAGATACTGCCGACGGTCATACCATTTTACGCACTACGGAACTTCTTGCCAAGGCAGAAGGCGATATGCGCTATGCGGTAGACTCACGCATAACGTTGGAAACCGCACTTTTAAAGGCGGCAATGCCTTCTTCCGACTACGATATAGAAGCATTGCTTGCCCGTATAGAAAAGCTTGAAAGGCAGGTTAAAGACGGAGTAAAGGTTACACTTCAGACTCAACCTGCGCCTTCAAACGTTCAACCCGACCAAACAAAGGTCTATAAAAAACCCGTTGCGCCTGAAGAAAATATTGAGAAAGCAGCACCCAAACAGAGTTTAACTTCTTTTGAAGACAGCTCTCCTTTTGAAGCTCCTGCAGCCGAAGCTCCCCAAGAGACGGCACCTGAAGAGATGTCAAACGGGCAGGAGCAGGGTTCGCTTTTCGACGGCGGACACACGCCAGCGCCTGCAAACGTAGGCTCTCTCTCGGATGCGGATAAGGCTACAATGTTCGGAAGATTTATAAAGCTCTTCCGCACCACCAAGCGAAACGCAGTGCTGTTTACCCTTTGTATGGATTTAGAGAGCTTTTTCGAAGGCGACACTTTCGTGCTTGTAACCGAAGTCGAAGCGGTATACAAATCTCTCTGCAGGGAAGATAACAAGCAGTACGTTGCGGAAGCCTTGCAAAGTCTCGGCGTGTTCTCGTTTGATATCCGCTTAAAGGCAAAGGGCGTTGATAAGTACGAAACGTCAATAAACGAATTGCGAAACAATTTCGATGGGATTGATATTGAAATAAAATAAGCAAATATTAGGGAGGAAATAATATGGCTTACAGAGGCGGCAATAACGCTGGTATGCAAAATATGATGAAGCAGGCTCAAAAGATTCAGGAGCAGATGCAACAGGCGGAGCAGGAATTAGACGAGATGGAAATTCTCGGCTTTTCGGGCGGCGGAGATGAAGGCGACGAGACCGTCTGCGTGTATATGAACGGTAAAAAGGTCATAAACGGCATAGAGTTCGGCAGTAAAATTTCCGAAATGGTAGACCTTTCCGATGAAGACGACGTTGAAATGCTTGAAGACCTTATCATGGCTGCAATCAACGACGGCTATAAAAAGGCAGACTCCGCATACGACGAAAAGATGGGTCCTTTGGGTGTAAATTCTTCGCTTAAGGGCTTATTATAATCAATAGGGGTAGTCAATGGACGCATTTATAGAACCTATCGGAAGATTGATTAACGAGTTTACAAAGCTCCCCGGCGTTGGCAAAAAGACGGCGCAAAGGTATGCTTATAAAATAATCGATATGTCCGAAAATGAAGCAAAGCTCTTTGCGGAGAGTATTATAGAGTGCAAGAAAAAGGTGCGCTATTGCAAAGTGTGCGGAAACTTTTCCGAAGAAGACACCTGCGAGATTTGTAAGCGTAGGGAAAAGTCGGTAATCTGTGTGGTTAAGGAACCCAAGGACGTTATAGCTTTAGAAAAGCTCCGTGAATATAAGGGTGTTTATCACGTTCTGCACGGCGTTATCTCCCCTATGGACGGCATAGGGCCTAACGATATTAAGATTAAGGAATTGCTCGCAAGGGTAGGCGAAGGCGTAAGCGAAGTTATAATTGCCACCAATCCCGACGTGGAAGGCGACGCAACCGCAATGTACATTGCCAAGCTTTTAAAGCCGCTCGGCGTTAAAGTTACAAGGCTTGCACACGGCATTCCCATCGGGGGAGAGATAGAGTATACCGACGAAGTTACTCTCTCACGGGCATTTCTTGAAAGAAAACAGATCTAAAGGAAAATTATGAAAATTTCAGTTTTAGGTTGCGGAAGATGGGGTAGCTTTATTGCTTGGTACCAGGCAACTGTATTAAAAAATCAAGTAATACTGTATGGCGAAGAGGGCAGGGAGTCCTTTGACGTTTTAAAAAGGGAAGGCAAGAACGAATACGTTGCCTTGGATAAATCCATAAATCTCGTCTCCGATTTGCAGTATGCGCTTGATAACAGCGATTATATAATAATCTCCATAAGCTCCCAAGCCTTAAGGGAATTTATGGCAAAGGTTACGAAATACCTCGTGGAGAATAAGACCTTTATTCTCTGTATGAAGGGGATTGAAGTGTCGACCGGCAAACGCTTATCGCAGGTTATGTGTGAAAGCGGAATAGCCCCCGAAAACATCGCCGTTTGGGTGGGACCCGGGCATATCCAATCCTTTGTCGCAGGCATACCCAACTGTATGATTATCGACAGTGTAAACGTGGACTTGAAGAAAGAGCTTGCGGAAAAGTTCAGCTCCAATCTCATTCGCTTTTATTACGGCGACGATTTGATAGGTACCGAAGTAGGTGCGGCTGCAAAGAACGTCTTGGGCATTGCCGCAGGGCTTTTGGACGGAACGGGATACACCACTTTAAAGGGTCCTTTGATGGCAAGGGGCGGTTTTGAAGTTGCAAGATTGATTAAAGCTTTAGGCGGTAACACCACTTCAGCATATGGGCTTGCGCATTTGGGCGATTACGAAACGACGCTCTTTTCGCCCTATTCCCACAACCGTGCATACGGCGAAGCGTTGGCTAAAGGCGAAAAGTTTGAAAAGCTTGCAGAAGGTGTAATGACTTCGAAGGCGATGGTGCTTTTGGGTGAGAAGCTTGGTGTGGAATTGCCCATAACCCGTGCTGTGTACGAAGTATGCTTCAACTCACACGGCTTCAATTCGGACGGATTGTTCGACGGTATGGATATAATTTTACAGCTTTTCGACAGGAAGATTAAACCCGAATTTTACGATTAATTACAGACAATAAACTTTATTCAAAAGGAAGATATATGTTAAGAAATGATTTAAGAAACGTAGCTATTATTGCACACGTTGACCACGGTAAAACTACGCTCGTAGACGCAATGTTAAAGCAGAGCCATACCTTCAGGGAAAACCAGGCGGTTGAAGAGAGGGTTATGGACTCCGGCGATATAGAGAGGGAGAGAGGTATAACCATTCTCGCAAAGAACACTTCGCTCCACTATAACGGCGTTAAAATAAACGTCGTAGACACTCCGGGTCACGCAGACTTTTCTGGTGAAGTTGAAAGAGTTATGATGATGGTTAACGGTGTTTTGGTGCTCGTGGATGCGGCTGAAGGCCCCATGCCACAGACCCGTTTCGTTATGCAAAAGGCACTTGAAATGGGGCATAGACTGATTATCGTCGTCAACAAAATCGACCGCCCCGACGCACGTTTAAACGAAGTTCAGGACGAAATTTTAGAGCTACTTTTAGAGCTTGATGCTTCCGACGACCAGTTGGATTCCCCCGTTGTCTGGTGCTCGGGCAGGGACGGAACAGCCACTTTGGATTTAAACACACCCGGTAAGGACTTAACTCCCTTATTTGAAACGATTTTATCCCACATTCAGCCTATGGAAGTCGACGCTGACGGCGAAACGCAGCTTCTCTGCTCTTCGATCGACTATAACGAGTATGTAGGCAGAATAGGTATCGGCCGTATCGAAAGGGGTAGCGTTAAGGCAGGCTCTGCGGTTACCGTAACCAACTATAATAACCCCGATTACAAACAGCAGGGAAAGATTGTAAACCTCTATCAGATTGAAGGACTTGAAAGGGTTCCCGTAGAAGAAGCGAAAGCGGGCGACATCGTCTGCTTCAGCGGACTTGAAAAGATTAATATCGGCGATACGGTCTGCTCGCTCACCTGTCCCGAACCCCATAAATTCGTAAAGATTACCGAGCCTACGGTTGAAATGACATTCTCTGTAAACGATTCTCCGTTTGCAGGTAAGGAGGGTAAGTTTGTAACCACACGTCACTTAAGGGACAGGCTGTTTAAGGAGCTTTTGCGTGACGTATCATTAAGAGTTGAAGAGACGGGGTCCGCCGATTCATACCGTGTCTGCGGCAGGGGCGAAATGCATCTCTCTATTCTTATCGAAGAGATGAGACGTGACGGCTATGAATTCCAGGTTTCCACGCCTAAAGTTATGTACAAGGTAATCGACGGCGTTAAGTGCGAGCCTGTAGAAAGACTTATCGTAGACGTTCCCGATGATGCGACGGGTGCCGTGTTCCAGAGTATGGGCAACCGCAAGGGCGAGCTTCTGCATATGTCGGCAATCGGTTCCCGTACCCGTCTTGAGTTCTTAATTCCTGCAAGGGGACTTTTCGGCTACAAGTCGGAGTTCCTTACATCAACCAAGGGTGAAGGCATTATGAGCAGCGTATTCTTCGAATACCAGCCTTATAAGGGCGATTTAAGCAGGCGTAACACGGGCTCTCTCGTTGCGTTTGAAACGGGCGAAGCGGTAACATACGGTCTTTTCAATGCGCAGGGCAGGGGCATGCTCTTCATCGGCGCAGGCACTCCCGTTTACGAAGGTATGGTAATAGGTGAAAGCCCCAAGTCGGACGACATCAACGTTAACGTCTGCAAGACAAAGCACTTGACTAACACCCGTTCGTCTTCTTCCGACGATGCGTTAAGGCTTATCACCCCCAAGCGTATGAGCTTGGAAGAATGTCTTGAATTCATCGCCGACGACGAGCTTTTGGAGATCACTCCCAAGAATATCCGTATCCGTAAGAGAATACTCGACAGCGAGCTTCGTGCAAAGGCAAACGCTAAACTTAAAAAGGGATTAGAGTAATTTTTTTACAGGGGTTAAAATGAGTAAACAACGTGTGTTAAACTACTATAAAGAACTCCCCGAAGGCTATAAGGAAGTGTATTGCATAGACGCAAAAAAGACTTCGGTAGGCGTAATTATGAATATAATAGGGTTTGCCATTGGTGCGATTGCAATAGTTGGCATTACTCTTGCTAAATTCAAACTCTCTCTTGATATTAAGCTTGAATTGCAAACCCTTCTTGCTCTGTTGGCATTTTGCGGTTCGACATTTGCGTATTTGGTAATTCACGAATTAACTCACGGTTTATTCTATAAAATTATGACAAAGCAACAATTGCGCTTTGGGCTTACTTTGACCGTTGCATATTGCGGATTGAAAGAAGGGTACGTCAACAAAAAGACCTGTCTTTTGTCGGTACTTGCACCCCTTGTACTACATAGCATCTGGATGATTTTACTCATTATTTTTCTGCCTGCAAATATTTGGGTATTAGTGGTAATTGCCCTTTTCGGCGTACACTTCGGCGGTTGCGTGGGTGATATGTGGGTTGCTTTTATGCTAATTTTCCGATTAAACAACACCGTGCTCACCTGCGATGACGGACCCTGCCAACATTTTTACGAATACCGCCCAGACGAATTGATACAAACCGAAACACAAACCGCAGAGGAATAATTAATGGCTACAGATTTAAGCTACGTTCAATTTGTCTGCGATTGTTTGAAAGGCGAAAGCCCGACCTATAAAAAGATGTTCGGTGAGTATATGATATATATTGACGGCAAACCGGTACTGTTGGTTTGCGACAATACGGTCTTCGTTAAAAAATATGCCGAACTTGCAGACCTTTTGCATGATGCGGACTGCGGTTATCCCTACGACGGTGCAAAGGAACACTATATTTTGGACGTGGAAGACGAGGAATTAACGCAAGAAGTTTTAGCAATTTTAAAGCGTGTCGCACAACTGCCCAAGCAGAGAAAGAGAAAGTAATGAATAATTTTACCGTTAAGCACAACCAACTTACCGCTAAAGAGTTTATCGAACTCTGGCAGACTGTATGGGAAGGTTCACCAAGCCTTGAGCAAACCGAGTTTGCAATGAAAAACACGCTGTTTCGTGTGTCGGTATATGACGGCGAAAAGGTTATAGCAATGGCGAGGCTGATTGGCGATCTGGGGCTGTGCTGCTATATCAAAGACGTGGTGGTAAGACCTGAATACCAAAGCAGTGGTTTAGGTAAACTGCTCATTGAAGAGATAAAAAAATTTGTAAAATCTCAAGCATTAAAAGGCACGTCCGTCTTTATCGAAGTCTGTGCAAGGCCTGAAAAAGACGGTTTTTATAAAAAGCTCGGCTTTGAAAAAAACAACGGTCAGAGTATGATTACAATTATAAAAGCCGATTAAATGTAATTCATATTAACCATCTTCTCCGCATATGATATTAAAAAATCAAGGCGGTGGATTATGGAACAGGTTGAAGGGCATACTCTCACGGTTGAAAACAGAAAAAAGGTCACGGCAACACAAATAGAGTCGGTTAATTCCTTTTCGGCGTCGCAGATAGTCTTGCAGTATCACGGCGGGAAGATAGTAGTGGGCGGAAGCGATATGAAGATAACCGCCTTTTCCAAGACGAGCGGTCAGTTTACCGCACAGGGCAATATTGACAGCGTAAAGTATGCGCATAGCGGTTCGGGGATAAAAGGGCTGTTTAAATAATGCAGGCTTTTATTCTGTTAACCTGCATATTGTGCGGGGCGGCAAGCGGTGTATTGTACGACGTTTTGTATATAGCCCGCACGATAGTGTGCGGTGTGGATAAGCAGAAATACACTTTAAAGGATAAGATTTTTACTTTAATTTGCGATTTAATCTACTTTGCCGTTTTTGCCGCAGCGTTCATATATTTGTGCGTTTGCTTTGATTTTTATCAATTAAGGGCGTACATGCTGGTGGGTTTAGCGCTCGGAGTGCTTATTTATTTAAAAAGTTTTCATTTATGTATTGCTTTTTTGATAAAGACAGTGTATAATAAAATAACCAAAGGTATAAGGAGTAAAAGGTTCAAACGATGAAAGAAGCGAAGCGCAACAAAATCATAGCGGCACTTGTCGTTAATGCTGTGTTGTTTGTCTTTATTCTTATAGCTGTTGTCATCGCCCAGATAGCTTGTATTTGGTCCGGTACCAATACCAAAGCTGATTTACAGGCAGAGTATAATCTTTTGGTGGAAAAGAGAGATAACGCTATAGAAATTGAAGAAAGGCTTGAAGCTGACGAAGAGTTGGAACAATGGCTTCTTAAGTACGTTAATGAAAACGGTAAACTTCCCGATTGGGTGGTTAGCGAATGAAAATAGGTGTAATTGATATTGGTTCTAATTCCGTCCGCCTTATGTTATGGGCGGACGGAAAAACTTTATATAAAACACTGCATACGACTCGGCTTGGCGACGGGCTCTCCTTTTCAACAAGGCTTAAAAAAGAAGCGATAGACAGGACTGTAAAAGCCGTTTGCGACTTTAAGAATAAGGCTATAGTAGACGGTGCGGAGCAAGTTTTTGCCTATGCAACCGCCGCCGTCCGCTCATCTGAAAACGGCAGTGATTTTGTGGCTGAAGTTGCGCATAGTTGCGGCATAGTAGTGGACGTATTGAGCGGAGAGCAAGAAGCGGCGGTATCCCTTGCAGGTGCTTTAGGCGTAGGCGACGGCGGTATAATCGACGTGGGCGGCGCAAGCACCGAAGTAACCGTAAGATGCGGCGGAAAGGTTATATATACTCACAGTGCAAACGTAGGCACTGTGCGAATACTCGATGCGGCAGGGCGTGATTTAGAGAAGATTAAAGAGTTTATAGCGGGTAAGATTTCCGAATACGGAGATGAAAAATTTTCCGCCGTTCAATTCTATGCGGTGGGCGGAACGGCTTCCCGTTTAGGTGCGGTAAAACACGGCTTAACGGAGTATCAGCCCAAGATTATAAACGGTACTCGTCTTTCCGCAACGGAGATTCATGGCTTTGCAAAAAGGCTTACGACCCTACCCGTTGAAGAGATTAAACGTACTACGATATGTCAAAACTCTGCCGATTTAATAGGCGGCGGCGCCTGCCTTATGGCAATGGTTATGGACAAGTTCGGTATAGAAAACATAACCGTATCGGAAAGCGATAATTTAGAAGGATACTTATCTGAAAAAATTTTAAACCAATAAATGCACATAGCGTTTCATTGTTTTAAGGGGATATATAATGAAAAGTAAATTGGTGACTGCCATTGCCGCAGTTCTTGCAATTTTGTTTGCTGCTGCGGGGGGATACCTGTTCTGTGTACAGCCGAATATAGAAGCGGAGTTGTACACAACGATACCCGTCTATCTCGTTTCCTTGATTTTAGGCGTGTTTGTCGAAAACATAATTCACGAAGGCGCACACTTTTTAGTCGGTGCAATCTGCCGTATGGGAGTAAAAGTGCCTAAAATTAGGCTGTTCAGAAGCTCTTCCGTCGAAATGTGCCCCAAGGGTGTAAAGGGTATGAAAGGCCGTCTGCTTGCAACCGTTCTTGCGGGTATAACCTTCGATTTAATGCTCATAGTTCTCGGCATAATAGCATTCGTGGTGCCTTCGGTACCCGTAATAGTTGGATTTGCCGCACCGTACGCCCTGTATTCTTTTATTATAAACGCCGTTCCTTTAGAGTACGGCGAAGGTAAGACGGACGGCTTGGTTGCCTTGGAAGTGATTAAAAAAGAACCCACCGCTCAAGTTATGTTGAATATCTTGAAAATTCAAGGTTATATGCGTAGCGGCGTGTTTTTAAAGGATATTGACGAAGGGCTTCTGCTCGACGTGCCTCAACTCCCCGAAGATGACATAAACTTTATAATTTTAACACAGTTAAGGTACGAGTACTACCTTGCAAAGGGGGACGACAGCGAAGCGTATAAATACTTTATGCGCTATCAACAGCTCATCGACTATCTCCCTTCAGGATATAAAAACGGTAAAAAATAATATACAAGGCTTGCGGTCAATCCGCAAGCCTTGTATTTTTTAATGCGATTCAGCTTATGCGAAGAAGCCTCCCAAAGCAATTTGGACATGCACCTTTTTGCCTGCAATAGCAATCCCTGCAAACGTGATTTCCGCATGCTTCGCACTCAAAAATCTCACCCAGACATCCTTCAAAAAAATCAATATTCTTTCCACAATTTCTCATAAAAACAGTATGAAAAAAAAGGCGATTTTTATGCTTATTATTTGTGCTAATATTGATTCAAATAATTGCCTTATTTCTAATAATATGGTATAATATATAAAAGATTTTTGGCGAGGTGAAGTTATGCCCGAAAAAGTACATTGCGATTACGATGCGAACAGCCTTAAGGCGTTAAAGGGGTTGGAACCTGTAAGGGAACACCCCGGTATGTATATCGGACCGACTGATGAAAAGGGCTTGCATACACTCGTTCGTGAAGTTATCGATAACTCCATTGACGAAGCTTTAGCAGGCTATTGCGATAAAATTGACGTGATTATCTCCAAGGAGGGCTTCTGCACCGTTTCAGACAACGGCAGAGGTATTCCTACGGGTATAAACGAAGAAGAGGGTATTTCGGGCGTAGAGCTTGCGTTAACCAACTTAAACGCAGGCGGTAAGTTCGGCGGCGGCAACAAGGCAGGCGGATATAAGATTTCTTCGGGTTTGCACGGCGTAGGCGTTTCCTGCGTTAACGCACTCTCCGACACGCTCATTGCCGAAGTATGCCAAAGGGGGCACAAGTTCCGTCAGGTATATCACTGCGGCGTCCCCGAAGAGCCTTTGAAGATTATTGAAGATACCGAAGTTACGGGTACTTCAATCTGTTTCCACCCCGACCCTACTATGTTTGAAACGGTTGAGTTTAACTACGACACGTTAAAAACACTTTTAAGAGAGCTTTCCTACCTTAATAAGGGACTCACGCTTACCCTTACCGACTATAGGGGCGAAAACGTAAGAAGCGATACGTTCTGCTACGAAGGCGGTGTAGTTCACTTTATTTCGGACATCAATGAAGGCAAAAACGTTCTGTTTGCCGCTCCCGTTTATTTTGAAGCGAGCGAAGGCGACGACAGGTTCTTGGAAGTTGCCATTCAGTATAACGACAGCTATATTGAGCAGATTTTCCCCTTCTCAAACAACATTCGCCAGCCTGACGGCGGCACCCACCTTGACGGCTTTAAAGCTGCTTTAACCAAGGTTATAAACGACGCAGGTCACAGGCTTAACGTGTTAAAAGATTCCGAAAAGCTTTCGGGCGAAGACGTAAGGGAAGGTATTACAGCAGTTGTTTCGGTTAAGATTGCAGATGCGCAGTACGAAAGCCAGACAAAGAGCAAGCTCTGCTCAACCTATGTAAGGGGCTTCGTTCAGAAGGCTGTAACCGATAAATTCGGCACCTATCTTGAAGAGCATCCCGGCGAAGCGAGAGAGCTTATCTTGCGTTGTATAACCGCTCAAAGGGCGAGAGACGCCGCAAGACTTGCAAGGGAAGAGACGAGACGTAAAGGCGTGTTGGAGTCCACTAAACTCCCCGGAAAGCTTGCCGACTGTTCGGACAAACGCCCCGAACTTTGCGAGATTTATATTGTCGAAGGCGACTCTGCTGGCGGTACCGCAAAGCAGGGCAGAGACAGGCGTTTTCAGGCGATACTTCCCTTAAGGGGCAAGATTTTGAACGTTGAAAAGGTTCGTATCAACAGGGTACTTGAGAACGAAGAAATCAAGTCTATGATTACGGCTTTCGGTTGCGGTATTCAGGAAAACTTTGACGAGAGCAAGCTCCGTTACGACAGAATTATCATTATGACCGATGCCGACGTAGACGGCTCCCACATAAGGATACTTTTGTTGACCTTCTTCTTCCGTTATATGAGACCGTTGGTTGAAAACGGACATGTGTATTCCGCATTGCCCCCGTTATACAAGGTTTCCGGCAAGGGAATAGAAGATACCTATCTTTTCGACGATCAGGCTTTAGAGCAGTTCAGGGCAGAACACCCCGACGGCAAGTTTGAGCTTCAAAGGTATAAGGGTCTCGGTGAAATGAACAAGGAACAACTTTGGGAGACGACTATGGACCCTTCCAAGCGTACGTTAGTCAGGGTTAAGGTGGAAGACGCTGTTGAAGCCGATAAGATGTTTGCCCTTTTAATGGGTGAACAGCCCGAGCTCCGCAGGCAGTTTATCGAAGAGAATGCAAAGCTCGTTGAGGAGCTGGACGTATAATGGCAACTCTTAATGTAAGTAAAAGTATAAAGGAGTACGGAAATGGCTAAAAAAATAACCAGCCCCGAGCTGACGGAAGAATTTGCTAAAACCCTTGCGATGACCAAGATGTTAGAAGTCGAGGTGGATGAAGAGCTTAAAAAATCGTTTATAGCCTATGCTATGGCGGTTAACGTATCCCGTGCAATACCCGACATCAGGGACGGACTTAAGCCCGTACACCGTAGAATAATGTACTCAATGCACGACCTTGGCTTGTATAACGATAAGGCATTCAGAAAGTGTGCCCGTATCGTCGGTGATTGCCTTGGTAAATATCACCCCCACGGCGACAGCTCAGTATACGATGCGCTCGTCCGTCTTGCGCAGGACTTTACCATCAATATGCCTTTAGTCGAAGGTCACGGTAACTTCGGTTCGGTCGACGGCGACCCCGCAGCGGCAATGAGATATACGGAAGCAAGGCTTTCTAAAATTGCTTCCGAGATGCTTAAAGATCTCGATAAGGAGACGGTAGATTTCTATCCCACGTTCGACGATACGGGTATGCAGCCTACGGTTCTTCCCTGCCGTTTCCCCAATATGTTGGTAAACGGTTCGGACGGTATAGCCGTTGGTATGGCAACCAATATTCCGCCCCACAATTTAGGCGAAGTTATCGACGGCGTCTGCGCAATGATAGACAACCCCGACATAACCATTGACGAGCTTATGCAATTTATCCCTGCCCCCGACTTCCCTACGGGTGCGCTCATAATGGGCAGGAGCGGTATAAGAAAGGCTTATCAAACGGGAAGGGGCAGTATTATAATCCGTTCCCGTTGCGAAATAGAAGAATATCAAAGCGGTAATACCACCCGCCAGAGAATAATAGTTACCGAAATACCCTATCAGGTCAACAAGGCAAAGCTCATAGAGACTATGGCAGACCTTGTAAAGGACAAGAGAATAGAAGGTATTTCCGATATAAGAGAAGAGTCCGACAGAGACGGTATGCGTATCGTCATCGAGATAAAGAAGGACGCTAACGCACAGGTAGTTTTAAACCTTTTGTACAAGCACACAAACCTTCAGATTTCCGACGGTATAATAATGCTTGCACTCGTTGACGGCGCACCTAAAATCTGCACGTTAAAAGACTTTATCTACCATTATTTAGAGCATCAAAAGGACGTCATTCTCAGGAGAACCAAGTACGACTTGGCGAAGTGTGAGGAGAGAGCTCACATCTTAAAGGGCTTGGTTATTGCCCAAGCTTCCATCGACGAAGTGGTTGAAGTCTGCCGTAACGCCGTAGATAAGAGCGATTGCGTTTCCAAGCTTACAGCCAACTTTGCGCTGGACGAAAAGCAGGCTACGGCTGTTGCAGAGTTAAGGCTTTACAGAATCTCCCACCTTGAAGTGGATAAGATAACCAACGAGTTAAACGAACTCGAAAAATCCATAGAAGATTATAAAGACATTCTTGCAAACGAGAGCAGGGTGCTGGACGTTATCAAGACCGATTTGCTTGAAATCAAGCGTAAATATCCCACCGAAAGAAAGACTGAAATCACTCTCGACTACGGCGATATCGACGATGAAGATTTAATCCCCGTAGAAGACGTTGTAATCTCCATAACTCACAGCGGCTACGTTAAGAGACTGCCCGTTACCGAGTACAAGGCGCAGAACCGTGGCGGTATGGGTATAACGGCACATAAGCCCAAAGATGAGGACTTTGTGGAGAATATGTTCGTCTGCTCCACGCACGACGATATATTGCTCTTCACAAATCTCGGCAGGGTATATTCTGTTAAGGCATACCGCATACCCGAAGCTGCAAGGGCTTCAAGGGGCAGGGCAATCGTTAATATCATTCAGATTGACCAGGACGAAAAGGTTGAGACGGTAATACCTTTCAACAAGGATAAGCAGTTCATCTGCTTTGCCACGATGAACGGCAATATCAAAAAGACCGAAATTTCCCAGTTTGAGAACATTCATCGCAACGGCAAGATTGCAATCAAGCTCAATGAAGGCGACAGGCTCATCTCTGTGCAGTACTGCTCCGAAGGCGATGAGATTATGGTTGCAAGCTCTAACGGCAAATGTATAACCTTTGCGCAGGAGAACGTAAGGTCAATGGGCAGGGATACCGCAGGCGTTAAGGCAATGAAGCTTGCTGAAACCGATAAGCTCGTTGATATGCTCGTTATGGACAGAGAAAAGGACGTACTTACGGTAAGCTCGAACGGCTACGGCAAGCGCTGCGCAAGCGAGAATTTCCGTGCTCAAGGCAGAGCAGGTAAGGGTATAAAGATTGGTACCTTCACCGAAGTTACGGGAAGCTTGGTTGCAGTTAAGCAGGTTGACGCAGAGAACGACGATATAATGATTATCTCCGACGGCGGCACGATAATTCGTATGCACTGCGACACTATTTCAAAGATAGGCAGGGCTTCCAAGGGTGTAAGGTTGATGCGCTTAAAGGACGGTGCGGTTGCAACCGTTGCTCTTACCGAGCGTGATAACGAAGCGGAAACAGAAGCCCCTGAAGAGACGGCGGCAGACATCACTGACGATACCGAAACAGGCGACAGCGAAGAATAATTAAATAACATAATTAAATCCCTGACGGCAAAAAATGCAGTCAGGGATTTATTTAATATAGGACTTTTTTATGTGGAGTATTAACAAAAAAAGCCCCCGAAGTTGCAAAACTTCGGGGGCTACGCTATTTTAATTTGGCTTCTTTTCCTTCTTTTTCTTTGTCTTTATATCGGTCTTATTCTCCGTTGACGACGGCATAATAATCTGCATTATCTTTATCAGCCAAGAAGATATGGGGAATGCCGCTTCTATCGTGCATGCGATTATTAATATCTTCGAATAATCCCAATTAAGGCTATCCCAACCGCCTACAAGTGTTTGAGCAATGCTTCCACCAAGGAAGTTTATAGGACCAAGCGTAAATGCAAGTACGCACATTGCAACCATCACGGCGTACAGCACAATCCTAAAAAGATTGAAGGGCTGACAAACTCTGTAGAGCATAACTAAACCTGCAAACGTAAGTGCCACAGTACACATTGCTCGTTTATACGGCTCGAATTCGGGACCGCTATAAGTGCATATTACATGCATTACCATTACGCATATAACCATTATCAAGGCACCCGGTATACTTCGTGACATGACGTGCGTAATAAATTTACCTTGCACTCTCTCGTTGTTAGGTTGCAATGAAAGGAAGAAGGAGGGGATACCAATAATGAATACTTCCAATAAAAGCATATTGCTGGGCAAGAAGGGGTAACCGCCCATCTGCGTAGCAAAGATTATTGAAATCAATGCAAGTATTGCGGTAAACAACGTCTTCATCAAATAGAGCGAAGCCGAGTTTTTAATGTTATTAATAACCCTTCGACCTTCTCCTACGACTTTAGGCATATTTCCGAAGTTGTTGTCCATAAGCACCAAGTGGCTTACGTTTCTCGCCGCTTCGCTGCCTGATGCTACCGAGATAGCGCAGTCGGCTTCTTTCAAGGCGAGAATATCGTTTACGCCGTCACCGGTCATCGCAACTGTATTGCCTTCGCTCTTTATCGACCGAACGAGAATTGCCTTCTGTTCAGGCGTAACTCTTCCGAATACCGTGTACTTATTTGCTATATTTTCAACTTCTTTGTCGTTTAAGCCTTCCAAAGAGATGAACTTATCGGCATTTTCAATACCTGCTCTCTTTGCAACTTCTGCAACGGTTATGGGGTTATCGCCAGAAATAACTTTAACCTGAACGTCGTTATCTTTAAACCATTTAATCGTCTCTATTGCGTCGTCACGGATATTGTCGGCAATGGAAATAATTGCTATAGGCTTTAAAATTGCAGGCAACTTATCGTTGATGATATTGGTTGAAGAGTGGGCGAGAACTATAACTCTCAAGCCGAGCTGTGCGTATTGCTTGACGATTCTTTCGACTTTAGGGGGCATAGGGCGAAGTACGAATTCAGGCGCACCCATCACGAAAGTGCCAATGTCTTCAAACGAAACGGCTGAAAGCTTTCTCTTCGAAGAGAAGGGTATCTTGCTTATAGGGGTTAAAGTTTCGATATGCCCGAAATGGTTTGAAAGGGCAATGGAAGTTTGGTTGTTGTCGTCTAAAGCGGACAGCATATTGCCCATAACTTCGTTTAACGAAAGCTCGCCGACGGTGTTTAAAATTACGGCGTCGTTGACCTTCATTCTGCCGTCGGTTATGGTACCCGTCTTGTCAAGGCAGAGTACGTTGACCCTTGCAAGCATTTCAAGTGAATATAGATCTCTTACGAGCGTGTTGTTTTTGGAAAGCCTTAAAACGCCTACTGCAAGCGCAACCGAAGTTAAGAGCATCATACCCGAAGGTATCATACCGATAACCACCGAACACGTCCTTGCTAATGCCTGGCTGTTTGCATAGGATAATATCCAATCGTTAACCGATGCGGCGTAATCGCCGCCGTATGCCCTTGCAACGAAGAATACGCCGATTGCAATTGGGAAGATAATTACAGAGACGGTCTTGATTATCGCCCTGATGGAATTCATCAATTCCGACTTGGGGCGTTGATACTTCTTTGCCTTTGCGGTCAGCTTTTCAAGGAAGGTCTCCTTGCCGACTTTTTCTACCCTTGCCTTGCAGTTACCGCTTGCTATGAAGCTTCCGGCATACAGTAAATCGCCAAGCTGCTTTTTAACAGAAACCGATTCACCCGTCAAAAGGCTCTCGTTGACTTCAACGTTGCCTTCTGCAAGTATGCAGTCAGCAGGTACCTGATTGCCGAGCTCAAGCACGATTACGTCGTCTAACACGATTTCGTTTGTAGGGACTTCAACCGTTTCGCCTTCTCGTATGGCTTTGGTAGTGGAAGTAGCCATAATCGACAGCTTATCTACAGCAAGTTTGGAACGGATTTCCTGAAAAATACCGATAAAAATGTTGGCTGCCGTAATGATTATTACGAGATAGTTAGTAATTTCCTGAATACCGGAAATCAACAGTGCAACGAACGCCAACAAACACAACAGGTTGAAGAACGTGCATATATTCCCGATAAAAATACTTGCATACGATTTAGAGTACTTTTTGTTTGTATCGTTAAACAGGAACTGCCTGAAACGTGTTTCTATCTGGTTTTTCTCAAGGCCGGTATTAAGCGACGGAGTAAATCTCTCAACCTTCGTATTTATATGCATCTTCGGGTGACGCTTAAAATACTTAATTATCTTATTTTTATCGAAGGCTGAAGAATCGACATATGTTTTGGCAGTGGTTGAAGGAGATGAGTCATCACCGTCTTCTTCAGATAAAACCGCCTCTGCCGCAGCAACTTCCTTATAAGAATTTTCGGTCTCCTGAACGGGTGAAGCAAGTGTTTCTGCCTTTTCGTTTTCGCTATTTAAAGTCTCTTCATTAGGTTGAGTTGCGGCTGAAGAAGTACGTTTACGCTTAATTGTAACCGTACCTTCCTTCTTTTGGGTGGCAGGTTTAGTCGTTTCAGCATTAATCACGTCATCGCCTTTAGTTTCAGGCGCAGTACGTCTTTTTTCAGCAGCGGAACTTTCAGCGACGGCTTCCGCTATACTATCGTCAGCGGGGACAGTCTTCTCTACAGCAACGGAATTTTCAGGCAGTTTCTGCCCTTCAGGTGTAGCCAAGCTGTTTTTCTTTCCTCTATAAACTATTTTACTCATTAAACACCTTATTGCCATTTTAACGGCAAAACATTAATTCATTATAATTATATCACGGTAATTTCGTTTTTTCAACAGATTAGCTTAAATTAATTGCTTTTACCATTATTTTGCCGTATAATTAATAGGCATTAAAATTAACAAGAAAAGTATTTTAACCATTTGTCGAGGCACTATTATGATAGATATCAATATTTTAAGGGCTAACCCTGATTTTGTAAGGGAAAACATAAAAAAGAAGTTCCAAGATAACAAGCTTCCTCTTGTAGACGAAGTGCTTGAACTCGATGAAAAAAAGCGTACGCTTCAAAGAGAAGGTGACGAAAGACGTGCTAAACGTAATGCTTATGCAAAGCAGATCGGCACTTTGATGAGAGAGGGAAAGAAAGAAGAAGCGGAAGAGATTAAACGCCTTTCCAAGGAGAATAACGACGCCGTAGCCGAAATTGAAAAATTGACGAGCGAGACGGACGAAAAACTTAAAAAGGCTATGATGGCTATTCCTAACTTTATCGCCGACGACGTGCCTATAGGTAAAGATGACAGCGAAAACGTTCAGTGGAATACCTATCTTGAGGCAAAGGAAAAGCCCTTTGACGTACCCTATCATCTTGACATTTTGGAGAGTCTTGACGGCATTGATTTAGACAGTGCCCGCCGTACGTCCGGTAACGGCTTCTACTACCTTACGGGCGATATAGCTCGCCTTCACTCGGCTGTTTTATCATATGCAAGGGACTTTATGATTGACAAGGGCTTCACCTACTGCATTCCCCCTTATATGATTAGAAGCGACGTCGTATCCGGCGTTATGAGCTTTGAAGAGATGGAAGGTATGATGTACAAGATAGAGGGTGAAGATTTGTACCTTATCGGCACTTCCGAGCACTCTATGATAGGCAGGTTTATGAATACAGTCCTTGACGGCAATAAACTCCCCTATACGTTGACTTCATATTCACCTTGCTTCAGAAAGGAAAAGGGCGCACACGGCTTGGAAGAGAGGGGAATATACCGCATTCATCAGTTTGAAAAGCAGGAGATGATAGTCGTCTGCAAACCCGAAGAGAGCGAGTATTGGTACGAAAAACTCTGGTCTTACACCGTTGAACTCTTCGTATCTATGGAAATTCCCGTCCGTACGCTTGTGTGCTGCTCGGGCGATTTAGCCGACTTAAAGTACAGGAGCTTGGACGTTGAAGCTTGGAGCCCCCGTCAGAAGAAGTACTTTGAAGTTGGCAGCTGCTCCAATTTAACCGATGCACAGGCAAGGAGATTGGGTATCAGGTATAAGGATGCCGCTACCGGCAAAAACCAGTATGCGCACACCTTAAACAACACCGTTGTCGCACCCCCCAGAATGTTGATTGCTTTCCTTGAAAATCACCTTCAGGCGGACGGCAGCGTATATATTCCCGAAGTGCTCCGTAAGTATATGGGCGGTAAGGAATACATTTTACCCAAAAAGAACTAATTATTTTTGTCGGGCGTAAGCATTGCTTGCGCCACAATTTTGTCTATGAATTTCGTTTTTTTCGATATAGAATGTGCAAGCGTTTATAAATACACCGCAAAGATATGCGCTTTCGGTTACGTCTTGTGCGACGAAAAATTCAATATTATCAAGAAGGAAGATATTTTAATCAACCCCAAAGGTAAATTCCATTTGACGGACGGCAGAGGCGAGCGTGGGCTCGTTTTGCCGTACGAGTATGCAGATTTCAAAAAGTATCCCTTTTTCCCCGAAGTTTACCCTAAAATTAAGGAATTGTTGGAAGATAAGAATAATCTCGTCTTCGGTCACGCAACTTTAAACGACGTCAACTACTTGAATTTAGAGACAAAACGTTTTCACCTGCCTTCGTTCTCGTTTACCTATTCCGACAGTCAGCTTATGTATATGACTTCGATTTCCGACTTTACAAGGCAGTTCGGCTTGGAGTACATAACGAGCAATCTGGACGTTGAGTTTACTCCCCACCGTGCCGCAGACGACGCCTATGCGACTATGAGAGTGGTTGAAGCCCTTGCCAATAAACACGGCTGTAGCGGTGTTGAGCTTGAAAAACTGTTGGGTATTAAACGTGGAAAGATTTCCGACTTTAAGTTAACCCGACCCGACTCTGTAAAATTTGCCGAATACAGAAAGCAGAAAGAGATAGAGAGGGAAGAGCGTTCAAAACGCAAGGTTCTCTTTTACAATGCGATAAGCAAAAGGTGTAAACCCGAAAGTCAAAAGCTTAACGGCATAACCTTTAATTTTTCAAGAATTTTAGAAGATAAAATCGATATTTCGATTCCCCTTGTTGAAAAAATCCGCAAAGGCGGCGGTAAGTACACCGATAAGGTTGCGGAGTGCAGCGTGTACGTCTGCGAAGACGGCGACGATTCTGTCAGAACTAAAAACGCAAGGGAGTTGCCCAATTTAAAAATATTAAATCTTGCCCTTTTGGGGGAGCTTATTAATGATTGAGTTGCCCGTTGAGTTCGTAGAGAGGGTTAAAAGCGATTTAAAGGACGAAGCGCAGGAGTTTATAAACTCCTACGACAGACAGCCCTACAAGGCGATAAGAGTCAATACTCTGAAAATCAGCCCTGAAGATTTTAAAAAAATAACGCCGTTCGCTCTTACGCAGGTTAGCTGGGAGCCGAACGGGTTTTACGTTTGTGAAGATAAGGCGGGCAAGACGGTCCTTCATCAGGCAGGACTCTACTATGTGCAGGAGCCTTCGGCAATGTCTGCCGCACCCCTGTTAGACGTTCAGCCTGGGGAGAAAGTGTTGGATTTATGCTCAGCACCCGGCGGCAAGGGAACACAGCTTGCACAGGCAATGCAGGGCAAAGGGATAATAGTTTTAAACGAAATCGATTTTTCAAGGGCTAAAATTTTAGCAAGGAATGTGGAGAGATTTGGCATTAAAAATGCCATTGTCACCTGTTCTACCCCCGAAAAAATCGCAAACGTCTTTGGCGGATATTTCGATAAAGTGCTCGTGGACGCCCCGTGTTCAGGTGAGGGTATGTTTTTAAAAGAGCCTAATGCCGTTACAGAATGGAGCGAAAAGAACGTAGAACTCTGTTCGCAACGCCAGAAACGCATACTTGAGTGTGCGCAAAAGGTGTTAAAATCGGGCGGTAAGATGGTCTATTCAACCTGCACGTTCGCACCCGTCGAAGACGAGCTTCAAATAGAAAGTTTCTTAAAAGATTACCCTGATTTTACCCTTATCAAGCAGGATAAATTATTACCCCATAAGGTTAAAGGAGAAGGGCATTTCGTTGCTCTTTTACAAAATATCAGCGGGGAAGAAGAGTGTAGAGTTAAGCCTTTGCGCCCTAACGCAACAGATAAAAGGGTAGCCGCCTTCCGTGAGTTTGAAAAGAAGTATTTAAAGCTTTCGTTTAAAAATGTGCATATGGTTGGCGACGAGCTGTATTCTTTGCCCGACGATTGCCCCCAAATAGACGGACTGCAAATCTTGCGTGCAGGCGTGCCTTTGGGTGAGTTTAAGGGGGACAGGTTTGAGCCTTCTCACTCGCTTGCAATGTGTTTAAATGCAGAGCAAGCTAATACAATAGATATTGACGAACAGACCGCAGTAAACTACCTTAAAGGCTTGACTTTCGACTGCGATGAAAGAAAAAGCGGTTGGTGTTTAGTTACCTATTTAAACTATCCTCTCGGCTGGTGCAAGGCAGTAAACGGCACCGCAAAAAATCACCTGCCCAAGGGAATAAGAATTTAATCAATTAATTAAAAACGCTCCCCGACTTGAAGTCGGGGAGCGTTTTTTATGTAGTTATTTTGTTGGCTTAATGACGCAATAAACTTGCCTTTTTTGCTTCATATTCTTCCTGCGTTATAGCTCCGATATCCAAAAGCTCTTTGTACTTTTTAATCTCTTCAGCAGCGTCAACCGAAGCGGAGTTTGAGATGTTATCGGCAGCATAAACCGATTGATTAGCTTGAACTGTATTAGAGTTATTATTAACGGTATTTACCGTTTGGTTAACTTGGGTTGTGTTGGCGTTGTTAACGGTATTTACCGTTTGGTTAACTTGGGTTGTGTTGGCGTTGTTAACGGTATTTACCGTTTGGTTAACTTGGGTTGTGTTGGTGTTATTGTTAGCGGTATTTACCGTTTGTTCAGTCTGCGCCGTTGTGTTTTGCGTTACAACCGATTCAATCTCGTTAATCTTTTGCTGCATCAAAATGGGGGGAATGATGCTGGCTAAAAAACTCGTAATTAAGCAAAGCGTCGATATATCGGAATTTACGCCCTTTTGCTTTGCGTATCCGTCAATGCTCTGTGCGCTGGTATACGTCCAATAGATTGAGTAGAAGGGAATGAAAAGGCATAACAGAAGTGCACCGACCTGGTCACGTTTCTTTTCAGGTAATGCATTGTTGAGATATTCTGTCGTTTTATAAATCCAGTAGTACAGGTAGAAGGGGACAAAGAACATGCAGACGACAAACATTCCCATGCTTCTTTGAGCGCTGTTTGTCTTTTCCTGACTATTTGTGCCCTGCGCACTGTTATTATTCTGGCTTTTATTGCTCGCTTCGCCGTTATTATCCTGCGCATTAACGTCGACGTCGTTAGCGTCTGCCTTAAATTCCTTTTTGAAGACAAAACGCAAGATGAAATATGTTGCGGTAACGAGCAGCAATATTATAAAAGGTATGTAAGCTAACGTACTTAAGGAAGAACCGCCAATAACTATTACGCATATGCCTTCAATTAAAAGAAGAAAGGAAATGCCCAACGTCAAACCGCAGCCTACGCCGCAGATGATATTTGAAATTTTGCTCTTGAATACAAATATTGAAACATAAGCAAGTATAGGAATTAACAATAACGGTAGGAATAAAATCCAGTTTATAGCACCCACGGTTACATAATAATTATCAAGCACGTTGGAACTGTTTTCGTTGAATATAAGCGAGTCATAAAAACTACAGGTATAATAACCGCTATAGTATGATTCGTACCTGCCTATATAGCAAAACGATAACAATATTGTCAGGACAATCGGGGCTGCAACCGTGATTAATTTAATCATTTTTGCAGCAGTAAAATTGATTTTTTTGTTCATTACTTGCTCCTATACTGATAAATCATATGTTGTCCGTAGCATTGATTTTTTGTTGAAATCAAAAGCTATGACCGTTCAATATAACGCTAATACTATAACATTATTGTTATAGTAAGTCAAATAAAAACTTAATTATTTGTGCAATTTGACTAATGAGATAAGGTAGTAATAAAAGCATATAAAGTGAATAACCTTTATCGTTTTATTGGTCAAAAATTATCTCAATTTAATCAAATTAAAACAGCTCGGTTTTTACCGAGCTGTTTATTTAGGTTTTAACCTGATTATTCAGGTTTTTTGTCATCGCTTTCGCCGTCGTCCGCAGGAGTTTCTTCAGCTTCAGGAGCTTGAGTTACTTCTTCGTTCGCTTCAGTAGTGGAAGCCTGTTCTTCAACGGGTTGCTCTTCAACGGGCTGTTCATCAGCGGGTTGTTCGTCAACTACGTCTTCAACATCATTGCTTACTTCAGGAGTTTCGCCGTTTGCTTTAACGTACTTCTTGACGTAACGCTTATTCTTGTTAAAGTTGTAGGTGTTTTTGCCCACGCTCTTTCTCTTCCTGCCGTACTTGCTGACGAGCTGCTTAACGAGAATAGCAATTATTGCAACGAGTATTGCAACTACGATTGCGATTGATGTTGCAAGCAACCATATGCTACCCGAGTCAGTGGTGGTAGTCGTTTCATCGTCATCGACATCGGTATCGACGGTGGGTTCACCGATAATATCGATATCTTTATCGGTCAATGAGTAGTCTACAAACGCCGTCATAGAGAGATTATCGATATCGTCCGTATCTATAACCTTCAGTAAGCCGAGAGATTCTTCATAATCGCTGTAGAGATAGGAGTAACCCGTCTGACCTTCTTCAGCGGTTTCCGCATTGAAGGGAATGAATGCAGATGAATCATACAGTGAGAAGGTGTAGAAGGTTGCGCTGTAGTCGTAGAGCTTCGTATATGAGCTATCGACTAACTTCTCAAGCTGTGAAATGCTCTGATCGTTATCAGGCAACTCACCGTCGATATTTTCAATCAAATCTCTTCTAATAGCGTCGGTGTAGTAGCCAAGCTTGCTCTGATAGGTGCTTTCATCAAGCGAGCTCTCGTTTTCAGGGCTGTAATCGAAGAGTACATAGCTGTCTTCGGCAACGCCTTCAGTCGTTTCTTTATCTCTCTCGCCTGCCCAAAGCTCTAACCTGTAGCTCTTTGCTTCACTGCCCGTATGAAGGTTGAAGGTTACGGTAACCCACTTATCTTCATAAATTGAACCGGGCTGACGGCAGTCGATTACAAAGCTGTAAGGAGTTGCGGTTGAAGGGTCGTACGAGTAGCTTGCAAGGCTCTTATCAACTCCGTAGACAACCTTATCCTTATTGGCAACGCCGCTTTCCATATAGTAGTAAGTGGACACGCCGTCAACTTCGCCTGCATATTCATAGACCTTGTTGTTCTCCTTGCCGCCCGCAATGAGATGGTGGGGAGCAAGCTTCGTCTTATTAGCGTCAGCGTAGTAGGTTACGCCGGTAACCAGGTTTTCAAACGTTACTGCATTGCCTTCTGCATCGAAGAAGCTTTCGTGTTCATACCTGTAATCATAGTATTTGGTGAGATTATAGAAGTTAGCATACAGTTTGCCGTCGCCGTTTTCATAGAGACCGTCATCTCTCAACGTGTAGGCAATCTTTGCAGCCGCTTCAGCCTTCGTATCTTCGGGATCTGCCGCTTCCTTTAAGATGTTGCCGTCATCGTCGTAGAAGAAGTTGATGTCCGGCGTCTTATAGGTGAATACGTCATTGTTTTCGGAATTGGTATCGATAAGGTAAACGTATGCAACTGCGCCGGAGCTTACCTTAACCCTTACGCTAACCTTGAGATAGGTGTTTGAAGAGATAGAAGAGGTGGTTCCGATATAACCGTAGTTATAAACGTTTTCAGTGTTATTCAGCAATCTCTTTGCATTAACGATAAGCAGCGGTTGATAGGAGTACTTGCCTGCAAGTGCTTCCCAAATCTCTTCGTTTGTAAGAACGCCGGTAGGGTCGGGGCAAATCTTGCTATACCAATCTTTGGTCTTGTAGTTCTCGACGTTTTCCCTGTTTAAAAGACCTGCATAGTCGTTGTTGTTGGTAGTATCGTAATCGGTTGAAGGTGCATATGTGGGCTTAACCGAAACGCTGTTGCCGTTTGCACCCGTGTAGCTTGAAGGGGTTGCAAGGTCGGTCTTAATCTGGTTGTTTGATCCGCCCTGTTCGCTGTCGAATGCCTTGGAGTAGGTTTCTGTGGTCTCTGCAAAGCTTATTTCTGCAGCATTAGTCAGGTTAGAAGTGTAGCCGTAAACGTCTTCGTCCAAATCCATAACCGTAAGGGTAGCAATAGCAAGCCAACCGTATTTATAATCGGTAGTGGAAGTACCCTTTATTGTGGTGTTACCGAGATTAATCTTTATGCCGAAGTTCTTTCCGTCTTCGCCTGAAGTGTTGCCAACCCTGATAAAGCACCTTATCCAACCGTCGTAAATGTCTTTTTCATCGCCGAAATCGGTTGTGCCTTCCTGGGTTGTGTCAAGTGAATAATAGCTTGAGTTGTCTTCGTCGTCAACGTCGTAGACGGTAATGGTTGCCGCCGTCTTCTTGTTGAAGTCGGAAGTCTTAAGCCAGAATGAAATAAGCTTATACTCACCGTCGTTGATTGTGAACGTTGCGGAAGTATCGCCGATCCTTGTTTCGTATGCGGCACCGTTAGAACTCAACATAATCAAGGTCTTTGCCGAACCGCTTACGTCAGGCAGATTGCTTGCCGATTTAAGGGAATCGGTTAAAAGGTTGTTGTACTTAAATGCGTTTAAATTAAGCGTCCAGTCGTCGCCGATATCTACCAATGCAAGCAAGTCGTCTTCAACCGTGATGCCGTCGTTTTTGATGTTAGTGGGCAACTTGGCAGTTGCGGACCCGTTGTCTAAAGCGCCAACGCCGACCGTCGTATAGTTTGTATTCTTGGAAGATATGAATTTATTAGTGTCAACCGTAAGACCCGACTCAACGTTTGAGCTGCTTAAAGTAATGCCGCTTGCTTGAGTACTCTTTGCAAAATCGATGAAGAAGCTTCTGTCCTGCGAGTTGTTGGGTTCGATATTAGTAATAATATCACCTGTAGCAGGGTCTTCCGTCTTGTTCTTGGGTTCGTCAACTCTGAACGTCATATCGGCTTCAGCGGCAAGGGGATAGCAGATATTTGAAAGAGTGCTTCCCACGACGTTTTCTCTGATTTCCGTGTCAAAGTCGGGATTGCTTTCTTTAAGTGCGTCGATATCAATATATTTTTCAAAGGTGATATCGTCAAAGAACGCATAACCTTCTACGGTGTTGATACCCTTGGAGCCGTTTTCGCCCAAGCCGAGAGTAATGCTTACGGACGTTGTTGCAAAGCTGCTCGCCTGAACGTATACAGTGTACTGTACCCAACCGTTATTTTCATTGGTGGTATTGAGCACTTCGGTATTAATATTTTTAATGGTAAAGCTGTCTAAAGAGTTTCCGCCTACCGAAGAGTTGACTTTGATGTAAGCACCCTTATTAAAGGTTACTTCAGACCTTCCGCCCTTGGAGTCGTCACTATACAACTCTGCCGTCTTAACCCAAAGGGAGATTTTGCAAGTCGTGTTAGCTTCAAGGGAGATGGTGGTGGAAGATTCGTAATAGCCTTCGTTGCCCCTAAAGTAATCTTTGCGGTAGTTGTGAATCATCAACACACTTGTACCGATTTCGTTTTCGTGTTCAGCGTCGGCGTACACCTTGCCGTCGTCGTCGGTATAAACGTCAGCGGTATTACCGTCTTCGTCGACGTAGACGTATTTCTCTGCTTCTTCGTCCCAACGCAGGTTGTGCGTGTTGGGGTTAGCGATATATTCTTTTTCATCATCGCTGTCGGCTTTATCGTCGCCGAGGGCGTTATGCATGTTTTTATAGAGCATATCTTCGCCCAATACGCCGTTATAGTCAACCTTATCCTCATCGTCGCTTTCTAATTCGTCGTTAGCTTCAAGCGTTTCGGGAAGAGTGGGGTCGGTAAGATAATCCCAGCCAACCTTGCTCGTGTTTATGATGCCGGACATTGAAGTGGAGCTTGTACCGCTATAGGAAAAACTCCAGTTGTCAGGCGTGCTGATGGGGTATAACCCGTCGTTGTCGTCATAGAATTCAAAGTTGCCGTTTTTTATATCCTGCAAATCTTCTTTGGTAGTAACTTTATCATCTTCTTCGTCGGTCGTGCTGCTGTTAGTAGCGCAAGCCGCCGTCATGCCGATAAAAAGCGACGCCGTAATAGCCGTTAAGCCAAACGCTGCTTTTTTAAATTTGGAGCTGTATTTACCCTTCATTTTTCACCTTTTTTAGTTTAGTGTTGTCTTCATAAAACAAACCGACGAAAAAAGTATTTTACGTCCTTCTGTTTTCATACCTAACTATTTTAATATAAAAGCGATTTTTTTGCAACTGATTATCGTTGCCGTTGGCATAAAAAAATTCATTATTAATAAAAAAATGCAAAAACTTTTAATATAATTTGTTTAGGGGCGGAGAAAATGAAAAAGAATTTAAAAAAAACGGTGGTTAGCGGTATTGGTTTAGGCGCCGTCAACGGCTTTTTCGGCGGGGGCGGCGGTATGATTGCCGTACCCATTTTGTCTGACGCTTTGGGGTATTCCGGCAAACAGGCGCATGCGACGGCTATTCTCGTAATTGCACCCGTTTGCTTAATAAGCGCAATAATCTATATAATTAATGGCTTTACGAGAGCCGACGTAATTATACCCGCAACGATAGGCAACGTTACGGGTGGACTTTTAGGTGCGGAATTGTTGGGAAAAATACCCGAAATCTGGACGGATATAATCTTTACTGCAGTGCTGTTGGCGGCAGGCATAAAGATGGTTATTTGAAGAGTATGTCATTTATTTTATTGCTTTTAACCGGGTTTGCCGCAGGTGTTTTCGGCGGTATGGGTATGGGCGGCGGTACGGTTTTAATACCTGCATTGACCTTGATTTTAGGCGTCGACCAACGACTTGCTCAAGCAACGAACGTAATCGCCTTTTTGCCGATGGCGGCACTCGTATTGCCGCAGCATAAACGCAACGGACTTTTAAGAACTGACGGGGTGTTGGCTCTTATTATTCCTGCGCTCGTTTCGACTGCGGTTTTCAGCCTTGTTATGGCGGTATTTCCCGTAAACGCTTTAAGGAAAGCTTTCGGTGTATTCCTGCTCATTCTTGCAGTCAAGCAGGTTTTCGTCATAAAGGGAAAACACAGGCGCAACGACTCCCGTTGCTAATTCCTTGAAAATATCTTTTTAACAGGTTTTATCGTAATAATCTCCATTGCGTAAAAGGCTAAAAGGGCAAACAGAGTACAAGTGCCTCCGCAGACGATAATCTTTGCGATAAGGGGCAGAATGTTCTTTAAAAGGTTAGATAAAAGTCCGCCGAAAATACAGGCAGAAACGCAAATTATACAGCATCTGACGGCGTATTTAATGTAATTAATCTGCGGACAGGTCTTCTTTAACAACCTTAAATTAAGTACGGCAGTAATGATAAAATTTAAGCAAACACCTGCCATATAGGCGTAAATCCCCCAGAAATGAGTTAACCCGAAGATACAGGCGAGCATTGCGGCGGCACCGATGAAGTAGTAAATTAAAGTCTTTATTTCATAGTGCATAGAGTTTAAAATAGTGGTCGTAATCATAGACAGGCACATCGGCAGCGTCATAAATGAAAAGATACTGATAATCTCACCGCTCAATGCGTTGTCATAGAGAAAAATACCGATATCTCTGCCTTCGGTAAACAGTACGGGTATCAATACCGTGGCTATCAAAACCGAACCTTTTAAAGTCTTTTCTACGTCACGTTTAAGAAGGTCTGTACGGTTTGAATAGAAGTGTTCGCTCATCTGCGGTGCGACTACGACGGCAATGGAGCTGATGAGAGGGCTCGGTATAAATAAAACGGGAACGCTCATGCCCAGTACGGCACCGTAGATTGCAAGGGCTTCGCTGTCCGAGTATCCGCAGGCATAGGAAAGGAGTGCGGGCAAAAACATCGCCACACAAGAGTTTAATATAGAAGTCGAAGTGCGCATTGCGGTTACGGGCAGCGATGCGGAGAGCAGTTGCTTAAACTGACCTTTTGGCTTAACAAATTTTCCGCCCGAAAAGAAATACCAGAAGAGCGAGACGGCAAAAGAGAATACATAGGAGATAAGTACTGCAATTATCGCCGCTTTAGCTCCGCCTTCGGCGTTGTTTGTAAAGGCGATTAATATACAGCCGCACACTACCATAACTGCGTCTTCTGCAAGCTCGATAATGCTATAGGGTAAAAACTGTTTATTCCCCCAAAACGAGCCACGGATAACCGCATAAACAGAAGTTAAGACAAGGCCGGGAAGCAGAATGAGAAAAATATTTACATAACTTCTGCCGGGAAAGAGAAAGGAGTATAAATCTTTACCGAAGAAAAGAAAGAGTGCTACGGGTACGGTAAAAATAATCGAACACAGCACGCCCGAAGTAACTACGGCATGCTTTGCATACGGCTTGCCTGTCGCACTGTTTTTTGCAATAAGGCGGGAAACGGTAACGGGAATACCCGTTGCGGCAACGGTTAAAAAAACCGAAAACACGGAAAGGCAGATTTGATAAATGCCCAAACCTTCGGCGCCTATCGAGCGTGACAGAATGATTCTGTAGATAAAGCTCAAGGCCTTTTCAATAATAGAAAAAATCGTAACCTGCGCAGCGGATCTGTAAATATTTTTTTTCATCAACATATTTTATCGTAGAAATTTGCCGAATATTCACTAATTAACGCTAATCAAGGTTTTTGAATATATTAATAATATGTTTTCGCTTAAGGTTGAAAGGGGTAAATTTCTCGTAGTGCGTGGCGGAGTGGACTCTGCACAGCTTATGGATATATATAAAATGCCGATAGACGGCGACGTCTACGAAGGTAAAATCATAAAAATTTTGCCGATATCGGGTTATTGTTATGCCAAAGTGGGCGACACTTTTGAAAAGATTGCAAAAAGGGAGAATTGCGATTTAAATAAACTTAAAGATTTAAATAAGGACGGCGTGATTTACCCGACGAAAAGAATCTGGATTCCGTAACGTTAGTCAAACGGAAAGCATATATTAAAGTAACCGATACGCACGAAATAAAAAATTCGTAATTGTACCGTAAATAATACGTCGTATTAATAATAACGGAGGTTAAAATGTCGTTTTATTCAAATTTTCAATCGGATAAATGCCCGGGCACCGTAAACGGCAATCCGCTTAACGGTTTGTGTGAAAAGGTGTGCATACAGGCAAAAAAGATATTCGACGCCTGCATAAAACAGGTTCAGATAGAAAACTATGCTTTGACAAGCGGAACATTCGACCCCGAAACCAGCGCATTTCCGCTTAACTTTATAAGTGCACGTTCAACGGGTGAAAAGCCTACGATAACGAACGTGAACGTGGAAAGACTTGCAGATAAGCAAGGATGCGCAAGGGTGCAGGCCACAATCAGTATTCCCGTCGAAGTCGTATATACGGACTCAAACGGGGTGGAAGGACTTATGAGTACTTCAATCACGCTCAACGAGGACGTTTTGTTATTCGTGCCCGCACCTTCGATAATGCCGTTTACAATAGAAGCTCAAGCTTCGGCAGTGGCGGCAGAGGGAAGCTTTGACGATACTTCAAAGACGTTTACAGTCAACGTATGCATAACTGCAATACTTAAAGTTGCCATTGACGTAGAGTTGCTTGTTCCGAGCTACGGCTACTGCGCAATACCCCCGGCACAGGACTATTCGAAGGAAGTATGCGCAGGATTCTTTGAGTTGCCGCTCTACCCTAAAGGGAAAAATTGCAACTGTAAATAAAGTTCAGTACTTATTATATTATTGCCTACGGCAAGGTTTGGTGGTGGAGCACAACGTGGTTCCACCACCTTAAAATTGTTAAAATAAGCTTAAAAATTAATATTATGTCACACATAAAAACCCGTTTTAAGTGCTATGCGTAACATAAATGACCGATTAATAGTCTATTCTAACAAAAATATATTAAAATATCAAAGTGCCTTAAAACGCTTTAATTTGGCAATTAAAAGTGCTATAATAGACCTATGAAAATTTATTCGATAAGCGATTTGCATCTTTCTTTTTCAACGGCGAAACCGATGGATATTTTCGGGGCTGAATGGGAAGGGCATTTTGATAAAATAGTTACCGATTGGAATAAAAAGGTTGACGACGGCGATGTCGTGCTTTTGTGCGGTGACACAAGCTGGGGCACGACTTTGAAAGAAGCTCTCGTCGATTTGAATATGCTAAAATCGCTTAAGGGCAAAAAGGTATTTATAAGGGGAAACCACGACTATTGGTGGAACGGCATTTCCAAGCTCCGTTCGGCTGCGCCTGACAACACCTTTTACTTTCTGCAAAACGATTGCGTTAAGTTTGATAACGTCATTATCTGCGGCTCCCGTGGGTGGACTTGCCCCGGCAGCGCAGACTACACCGAGCAGGATAATAAGCTTTATTTAAGGGAAGCAGAGCGTTTTAAGCTGTGTTTTAAGGCGGTTGATAATATAAGGGAAGATGGCGATATTTTAATTGCCTTAATTCACTATCCGCCTATGAGTCCCAAGCTTTCGGACACGCTTTTTACACAGATGTTTAAAGATAATAAGGTTAATAAGGTTGTTTTCGGTCATATTCACGGACAGGCTTATTTTCCTTTCCGCACCGTAAAAGACGGTATTGAGTATATTTTGACTTCCTGCGATAAGGTAGGTTTTACCCTGCAACCCATTCTCTGACGTTTACTCTTGGCAAAATAGGGGAGTGTAAAATACTTTTATTTTAAGATGTTAAAATATTGTCATTTTATTTTGCGTTTCCTCTTTACAACTTTTTTTAAATATGCTATACTTCTTTAAGTAAATTAAAGGCGATTAATTGCTTATGCTTAAATCAAAAGATTTATTGGGGTTAAGAGACGTTACGGCAGATGAAATCTGTCTAATTCTCGACACCGCTGAAAAAATGAAGAACCATTTGAGAAAGAGTGAAAAGAGTTTTGACCTTTTGAAGGGCAAGACTTTGGTCACTCTTTTCTACGAAAACAGCACAAGAACCCGTACTTCGTTTGAGCTTGCCGGCAAATACCTTGGCGCAACCGAGATTAACATTGCCGCTGCAACGAGTTCTGTGCAGAAAGGTGAGACGCTTATCGATACGGGTAAGACCATTCAGGCGTTGAAAACTGACTTCATCGCAATCCGTCACCCTATGGGCGGTGCGCCTTCTCTGCTTGCAAAAACCGTAAACTGCTCGATTATCAACGGCGGTGACGGAATGAACGAGCATCCCACGCAGGCACTTTTGGATATGCTGTCAATCAGGGAGCATTTTGGTACGTTAAATGGCTTAAAGGTGGCGATTTTAGGCGACATCAAGCACTCAAGGGTTGCAAAATCAAATCTCTTCGGCTTAACCAAGATGGGTGCCGAAGTCTGGGTTTACGCCCCTAAAACGCTTATTCCAAAGGGCTTTGACGAGTTGGGCGCACACATAGCGACTTCCAGAGAAGAGTGCGTTGAAGGCGCTCACGCCGTGATGGGCTTGAGAATACAGCTTGAAAGGCAGTCGGGCGGTTTGTTCCCTTCGCTTTCGGAGTATTCACGCTTCTATGGCATTAATCCTTCGCTTATGGAGTATGCGGACAAAAACGCAATAGTTGTTCATCCCGGCCCCGTAAATAGGGGTGTAGAGCTTACGCCTGCGCTTATCGACGGCGAGACCAGCCGCATAGAAGACCAGGTAACGAGCGGTCTTTCAGTAAGAATGGCGGTATTAAAGCTTTTAAGCGAGTACAGGGAGAAGAATGGGTTATGAAAACGTTAATTAAGGGCGCAGAAGTCGTATTAGCCGACGGCATAAAAAATACGGATTTGCTTTTAGAAAACGGAATAATTGCAGAGATTGCCGAAAATATTGATTGCGCAGATGCAGACAAGATAATTGATGCAACGGATAAGACGGTTATTCCCGGTATTATCGACATGCACGTTCACTTAAGGGAACCGGGCTTTGAAGGTAAAGAAGATATAGAAAGCGGCTCTAAAGCGGCGGTTGCAGGGGGCGTTACGCAGGTCTGCTGTATGCCCAACACCAACCCCGTCTGCGATAATGCAGTCGTCGTAAAATATATAAAGACAAGGGAAAAGGAAGTTAACCTTTGCAAAATCAACCCTATCGGTGCAATCACCAAGGGAGAGCAGGGCGAAAGCCTTGCCGATATAGGCAAAATGGCAAATGCGGGTGCGGTCGCCATCTCCGATGACGGTAGGTCGGTTATGAATTCGCTCATAATGCGACTTGGTATGGAGTACGCAAGCGGCTTTAATTTAAAGTGCCTTTGCCACTGCGAAGATATAGCATTGGTCGACGGCGGCGTCGTGAACGAAGGTAAGAACTCGACTTTAACAGGGCTTAAGGGCAGTCCCCGTGCGGCTGAGGATATAATGATTGCAAGGGACATCTCTCTTGCCGAGAGCTTGGACGTCCCCGTCCATATCTGCCACGTCTCCACTTACAGCGGCGTGGACATAATACGTTCGGCAAAGAAAAGGGGTGTTAAAGTTACGGCTGAAACCTGCCCCCATTACTTCATATTAACAGACGACATAATAACCAACTTCGATACGTTTACCAAAGTTAATCCCCCCGTAAGGGAAGAGAAGGACAGGCTTGCAATAATCGAAGGGCTCAAGGACGGTACGCTCGACTGTATAGTGACCGACCACGCTCCCCATTCCCAGAAGGATAAGGAAGTTGAATACAATCTTGCGGCGTTCGGTATGAGCGGAATAGAGACGAGCTTTGCCCTTTCGTATACCTATCTCGTAAAGTCGGGCATAATGAGCCTTACAGAGCTTATGAAGCTTATGTCATACAACCCTGCAAAGACTCTTAACCTTGCAGGCGGTGAGATAAAGATAGGCGAAGTTGCCGACCTTGCCATAGTAGATTTAAACGCTAAATACGTTATCGACGGCAAAAAGTTTATTTCAAAGGGTAAAAATACGCCTTTTAACGGCTATGAAGTATACGGAAAGGTATGCGCAACGCTCGTTGACGGCGAAGTAAAATACGAAGCTTAATAATCAACAACTGATATAAAAGTGAGGGAAAATGAAATGGTTGACCATTTAATAGAAAAAATTATTGAGATGCAAAATCCTACCTGCGTAGGGCTTGATACGGACTTTTCTTATCTCCCCGATGAAATGCGTGACGGTATGGCTACCTTCGAGGGCGTGGTAGAGCAGATTATCGAATACAATATGAACATTATCGACAAGGTCTGTGATATCGTCCCCGCAGTGAAGGTGCAGGTTGCCTACTACGAGCAGTACGGCTTTGAAGGCTTAAGGGCTTTCAATTACACCGTTAACTACGCAAGGGGCAGGGATATGGTAGTTATCGCTGACTGCAAGCGCAACGACATAGGCTCAACGGCAAAGTGCTATTCAACCGCTTACCTGGGTAATACCGACGTAAACGGCAAAAAGATTTCAGCCTTCCAGGCGGATATGCTCACGGTAAACGGCTATCTCGGCACGGACGGCATCGCTCCTTTTATAGAAGACATTAAGACAAACGACAAGGGTATTTTCGTACTCGTTAAGACTTCTAACCCTTCGAGCGGCGAATTGCAGAATTTAAAGCTTGAAACGGGCGAATATCTCTACGAACGCATGGGCGCTTTGGTTGAAGAGTGGGGCAAGGACTGTATAGGCAAGTACGGCTACTCCGACGTAGGCGCAGTCGTAGGCGCAACCCACCCCGAAGAAGCGGCAAGGTTGAGAGAACAGTTAAAGCACACCTTCTTCCTAATTCCCGGCTACGGTGCGCAGGGCGCAAATGCCGAGATGCTTAAGTGCTGTTTCGATAAGAACGGCTTGGGCGGTATCGTAAATAATTCAAGGGGTATTTTAACCGCATACAAAAAACCCCGTTATTCAGGTATGGGCTATGCCGAAGCTGCAAGGGCGGCTTGCATAGATATGCGTGAAGATTTATCGAAGACTATAGGTAAAATGGGCTGATGAAAGAAGTACTTTCTACCGTAAAAAAATGTGAATGTATTGCTGAAAACATCTACTCCTTAACCGTCACTCTGCCCGAAAGCGCAGGGGAGATTAAGGGTGGGCAGTTTTTAAATATAGCTACGGGTGATAATTCCCGATTGCTTAAACGCCCTTTCGGTATCGTCAAGGCGGACGGGTTGGATATAACCGTATGCTTTCAGGTTAAAGGAGAAGGCACTGTTGCCATTGCTAATGCAAAGCAGGGTGATAAGCTTGCCGTGTTACTTCCTTTAGGCAACGGCTTTAATCTGCCTGAAAACGCTAAAAATATAGCGGTATTAGGCGGTGGCGTAGGCATTTTCCCCTTAATCCCCGTAATTGCTACAAACCCCGATAAGAATTTCTATTCATATATCGGTTTCCGCAACAAAAACTGCGTATGTCTTTTAGACGAGTTTGCAAAAAGCAAGTCGTTAACCGTAGTTACCGACGACGGGAGCTATGGCGAAAAGGACAATGCCGTAAACGCTTATTTTAAGAATAAGGGTAGTGTCAAGGCTGATATGATAATAGCTTGCGGTCCCCCCGTAATGTTGAGAGCTTTAAAGAACAAGCTCATTCAAGAAGGCGATAATACTCCTTGCCTTGTGTCTTTGGAGGAGCGTATGGGTTGCGGCATCGGCGCTTGCCTTGTGTGCGTATGCAAAAAGGCGGACGGAGGCAATGCAAGGGTCTGCAAGGACGGACCTGTGTTTGATATTAACGAGGTGGAACTTTAATGGCAAACTTAAGCGTAAACATCTGCGGCGTAACCTTTAAAAACCCCGTTATTGCGGCAAGCGGAACATACGGCTTCGGCAGAGAATTCAACGAAGTTTACGACATAAGCTGCATTGGCGGCATATCCACGAAGGGTATGACCAACCTGCCCAGACTCGGCAATAAGGTCCCCAGAATAGCAGAAGGGAACAGCGTAATTTTAAACGCAGTCGGTCTGCAAAACCCCGGCGTCGAACACTTTATTAAATACGATTTACCTTTCTTAAAGGAAAAGGGAATAGTAATTATTGCCAACGTTGCAGGCAGTACGCTTGAAGATTACGGAAAAATCTGCCATACCTTGGACGGGCTTGTTGATATGGTTGAACTCAACATCTCCTGCCCCAACGTAAGGGCTGGCGGTATGGCTCTCGGCATCAAGCCCGCAAATATCGAAGAAGTTACAACCCTTGCTAAAAGCAACCTTAAGAAGACTCCTTTAATCGTAAAACTTTCGCCCAACGTGGAGAGTATTACGATTAACGCTCAAGCGGCGGAAAGGGGCGGTGCGGACTGCGTATCGCTGGTAAACACCTTCACGGGTATGGTCATCGACCTTGAAAGAAGAAAGCCAATAATCGCCAACAACACGGGCGGCGTTTCGGGTGCGGGCATTAAGCCCATTGCGTTAAAGATGGTTCACGAAGCGGCTCACGCCGTTAAGATACCCGTAATCGGCATGGGCGGTATTATGACGGGTAGGGACGCTTTGGAGTTTATGTGTGCAGGTGCAAAGGCGGTGCAGGTAGGTACTGCTAACTTTGCAGACGTAAACGCTATGCCGAGAATTATTAAGGAAATGGACGAGTGGCTCAACGCCCACAATATTAAAGATGTCAACGAAATTATCGATACTTTACAGTTAAACTAACGGGAGAATATAAAATGGCATTAACTTACAAACAGCAGTTTATTAAATTTATGGTGGAAAGCGGAGTGCTCCGTTTCGGCGAATTTACTCTTAAGAGTGGAAGAAAGGCACCCTATTTCATCAATACGGGCAACTACAAGACGGGCGCACAGCTTGCAAGGCTCGGAAAGTACTACGCAGCCTGCATACAGGAAAACGGCTTAAAGGCAGAGACTTTAGTAGGCCCTGCGTACAAGGGAATTCCCCTTGCAGTAACTACGGCTGTAGCTTTAGCTGAAGAGTATAACGTAGATTTAAACTACTGTTTCGACCGTAAGGAAGCTAAAGACCACGGCGAAGGCGGTCTGTTTGTCGGCAAACAGCTCGTCGACGGCGAAAAGGTCATCTTAATCGAAGACGTTATGACTTCGGGTAAGGCGTTAAGGGAAATGCTCCCCAAGCTTGCCGCAACCGCTAACGTTGAGATTGCAGGTATGATTATCTCCGTAGACAGAATGGAAAAGGGCTTGGAAAGCAATAAATCTGCCGTTCAGGAAGTCTTTGAAGAGTTCGGCGTAAAGGTATATTCCATCGTAACAATGGCTGACATTATCGAAGCTATCGAAGACGGTATTATCGAAGGCAAGGAATACCTTGAAAAGATGAAGGAGTACCGTGCAACCTACGGCGTTCAGTGATGGAAATTATTGAATACTTCTCCTGCAAAGACAGGAAAGATTATTTAAAGCAGATATTAAATTGCGAGTGGGAGCCTGCCAAGTTTTTAGCGGAGCTACTGATTAATAATGAGTTGGAAGAAATGCTCGGCGGTTGGTGTAAGCTGTTTATGCTGACCGAAGGGGATACGCTTATTTCATTTTTAACCTTCTCCGCCCGTGACGATATTTTCGATACGGAGTTAACCCCCTGGCTGGGCTTTTTCCATACCGATCCGCAGTTCCGTGGCAAGGGGTACGGGCAGAAGCTTTTAGGTTACGCCTGCGAAATTGCCAGGCAAAGCGGCTATGACGCCGTGTATATTTCAACCGACCATACAGGTCTGTACGAAAAATTCGGCTTTAATTATATCGATACCGCCGATGACTTTCACGGCAACCCCAGCAGGGTTTATAAAAAAGATTTGTAATAATAAAAAACGGAAGCTTTAATAGGCTTCCGCTTTTGTTTTATAATGTAAATTAATCAATCTGTAAAACGAAGAACTTCAAATAATTCGTCTCTTCTGCGCAAAGCAGCGAAGGGTGGTCGGGGGCTTGAGTCTTAACTTCAACGCTGCGAACCGTTCTGCCGCTCTCTCTCGCCGCTTCAATCAGCATTTTTTCAAACAGCGGCATCGTCATATAGTGGGAGCAGGAGCAGGTTATTAAAAAACCACCGCTTTTGACAATCTTCATTGCGGTAAGGTTTATATCCTTATAACCACGGTATGCGTCTTTAACTTCGTCAGCCGTCTTGCAAAAAGCAGGGGGGTCTAAAACAACCGTATCGAACTGCTTCTTTTCACGCCTGAAGTTACGCAACACTTCAAACACGTCACCCTGCAAAGTGGTAACGTTTTTAAAACTGTTGAGTGCGGCGTTGTCTGCAACGTTCTTTAAAGCGAGTGCGGAGATGTCGCAAGCGGTAACCTGTTTTGCAACCGTTGCCGCATTGAGCGAAAAGCCGCCGCTGTTGCAAAAACAGTCTAAAACTTCGGCGCCACGGCAGTACCTTCTGACGGCAAACCTGTTCTCTTTCTGGTCTAAAAAATACCCCGTTTTCTGCCCGTTTTTAACGTCTACAAGCATTTTTATGCCGTTTTCGACTATCTCGCAGTAGTCGGGAATCTCCCCGTATAACAGCCCCTTAACTTCTTCCAGACCTTCTTTTTTCCTCACTGCAACGTCGCTTCTTTCGTAAATGCCCTTGGGGTTAAACAGCTTTACAAGGCAGTCTGTGATAAGCTGTTTTCTTTTATCTATTCCGAGAGAAAGGCACTGCATAACGAGATAATCGCCGTACCTGTCTATAATCAGAGCAGGCAGGTTATCCGCTTCCGCAAACACCATTCTGTAGCAGTTGTCGTAGCCGAGCTTTTTGCGGTAGTCGTTTGCCTTATTTATTGCGTTGAGATAGTATTCTTCGCTATCTTCAGCGTTGTTTCTTATAAAGATTCGAACGAGTATCTTTGAAGCGTGATTGATATAACCTTTGCCGATAAATCTACCGTCGTGTGCATAGACTGAAGCAAGGGAGCCGTTTTTGTCCTTGCCTTCGATTTTAGCGACTTCGTTGGCATAGACCCAACTATGCCCTGCCATAATTCTCTTTTCTTCGCCTTTTTTTAAATAAATTTCGTAACCCATACCATTATTTTAACAGTTAATATCAATAAATGCAAATAAGTTATGTTACAGGTTTGATTTTTATTTTTATCTTTGTTATAATTTTGCCGTATGAAAGATTTGCTTAAGTATTTAAAGCGATATAGCGTTCAAAGCATTCTTGCTCCGCTGTTTAAACTGCTGGAAGCGAGTTTTGAACTGCTTATTCCCATCATTGTTGCGGGCATTGTGGATAAGATAAACGTAGTAAACGCAGGCGGAGCAACCGCTGCGTCGGGCACCAGATACGTTGTCTATGCCTGCCTGATTTTAGTAGCTCTCGGAGTGGTAGGGCTAATCAGTGCCGTGTCTGCCCAATTCTTTGCAGCCAAAGCGGCGGTAGGTTTTTCCAAAGACTTAAGAAGCGACCTCTTCAAAAAAATTCAAAGCCTTTCATACTACGAAATCGACGGGTTGGGAACTTCTAAATTAATCACCCGAATGACCAGCGACGTCAACCAGGTTCAGACGGGCGTAAATCTCGTTTTGCGCCTTTTTATGCGTTCCCCGTTTATAGTATTCGGCGCAATGATTATGGCGTTTTTAATCGACACGACGGCAGGAATTGTCTTTGCCGTCACGATAGCCGTACTCTTTGCCATTGTGTTTGCAATAATGCTTATCACAATCCCTATGTACAAAAAGACGCAGGGCGATTTAGACAGGGTTACGGCGGCTACGAGAGAGACGCTCATCGGCTCAAGGGTAGTCAGGGCGTTCTGCAAAGAAGACAGCGAAATAGGTGAGTTTAAAAAGCGTAACGACAAGCTCACTTCATCGCAAAAATTCGTCGGCGGTATCTCCGCACTTATGAACCCTTTAACCTACGCAGTAATCAACGTAGGCATAATCGTGCTTATTTATACGGGTGCAATTCAGGTAGACGGCGGAATGCTTTCGCAAGGTCAGGTTATTGCACTTTACAACTATATGGCGCAGATACTTGTGGAGCTTATAAAGCTTGCCAACCTTATAATCACAGTTACCAAATGCTTTGCGTGTGCAGGAAGGGTTAACGACGTGCTCAAGATGAACCCCGCCTTAAAACACGGCGAAGTCGTCCCCTGTGAAAGCAAGGAAGGCGTGCCTTTTATCGAATACAAAGACGTGGCTATGCGCTACGGCGGTGGCGGCTCCGATGCGTTGAGCGGTATCTCCTTTACCGTCAATACGGGTGAAACCGTCGGCGTTATCGGCGGTACGGGTTCGGGAAAGAGTACGTTAGTAAATTTAATTCCGCACTTTTACGATGCGAGCGAAGGGGAAATACTTATAAACGGCGTAAACGTCAACGCTGTCGGCGATGAAACCTTGCGCAATATGTGCGGTCTGGTTCCCCAAAAAGCAGTGTTGTTTAAAGGTACAATCCGTGAGAATATCAAATGGGGCAACGAGAACGCTACGGATGAAGAGATTAACTCCGCCGTGGAACTTGCCTGTGCTTCCGACGTGGTTGCCGCAAAAGCGGACGGGCTGGACGAAGAAGTGGAGCAGGGCGGTAAGAACTTCTCGGGCGGTCAACGCCAAAGGTTAACAATAGCCCGTGCTCTCGTCAAAAAACCGCAGGTTCTGATTTTGGACGACAGCGCATCCGCACTCGACTATGCAACGGACGCAAAGCTGCGTAAAAATCTCCGTTCGCTTGACTACAACCCTACGGTGTTTATTGTGTCGCAACGCACAAGCTCCGTTCGCTTTGCCGATAAAATTTTAGTCTTGGACGGCGGCAGATTGGTAGGGGTAGGAACTCACGAAGAGTTGCTCTCTAACTGTGACGTATACAGAGAAATACACTCGTCCCAGTACGGAAACGGGGAGGGGGTGTGATATGAAAAAGGTTAAAAAGAGCGGTCAGGCAAAGACTATGAAAAGGGTGCTTAAACAGCTTAAAAAATATACTCCCTTGATAGTCCTTTCAATTTTATTTGCCGTTATTACCGTTGCCGGCAATCTTATTCCGCCCATAATATTCGGTAATGCCATCGATTGTATTATCGAACAGGGCAACGTCGACTTTGCAATGATTACGACCTATGCGATAATAATCGCAGTAATTATCGGCGTAACGGCGCTCGTTCAATGGCTGATGAGCGTTATCAACAACCGCATAGTCTACGGCGTAACAAACGATATTAGAAGCGAAGCTTTTACTCACTTGCAGGACTTGCCGTTGAAGTATATCGACTCTCACTCTTACGGGGATATAGTCTCCCGTTGCGTAGCTGACGTAGACCAATTTGCCGACGGACTTTTAATGGGCTTTACGCAGTTATTCACGGGCGTAATAACCATTGTCGTAACCTTGGTTATAATGTTCGTTTACAACTGGATAATCGCTCTTGCGGTGTTTGTCATAACTCCGCTTTCGCTGTTCGTTGCAAAGTTCATTGCTTCGCACACCTATTCGATGTTTGTTAAAACATCCAAGATCAGGGGTGAACAGACTGCGTTCATTGAAGAGATGACGGGCAATTTAAAAATAGTTCAGGCGTTCGGCAGGGAAGATGAAAATCAGGAGAAGTTTGACGAGATTAACCAAAGGTTAACCAAAGCTTCTCTCTCTTCAATTTTCTATTCATCGCTGACCAATCCTTGCACGAGATTCGTAAACGCCATAGTTTACGCCGCCGTTGCGCTTGCAGGTGCGTTAACTATCATCTATCCGTCAGTACTTCCCGTAGCGTTCGGTGTAGGCAAATTGACGACCCTTTTGAGCTATTCCAACCAATACACGAAACCTTTCAACGAGATTTCGGGCGTTATAACCGAATTCCAGAACGCAATCGCCTGTGCCGAGAGAATTTACGAGCTGATTGACGAACCTGCTCAAATCCCCGACGCTGAAGATGCGTTAACTCTCGAAGACGTAAAGGGAAGCGTGGAGTTCAAGGACGTAAGCTTTTCCTATGAAGAGAGTAAACCGCTTATTAATAATCTTTCGTTAACGGCAGAGGCAGGGCAGAGAATTGCCATTGTAGGGCCTACCGGTTGCGGCAAGACTACGCTTATCAATCTTCTGATGCGATTCTACGACGTAAACGAAGGCGGAATATACGTTGACGGCAACGAATCACGGACGGTTACGAGAGAGTCGCTCCGCAGAAGCTACGGTATGGTGTTGCAGGACACCTGGCTAAAAAGCGGTACTATTAAAGACAATATAAAAATAGGCAAACCTGATGCAACGGACGAAGAAGTCATTCAAGCCGCAAAGGCGACCCATTCACATTCGTTTATTATGCAGATGTCTGACGGCTATGATACGGTGATAGGGGAAGACGGGGGAAGCCTTTCACAAGGTCAGAAACAGCTGCTTTGCATAACGAGAATTATGCTCGCTCTGCCGCCTATGCTCATATTAGACGAAGCAACGTCGTCTATCGATACTCGCACAGAGATGAAGATACAAAAGGCTTTCGCCGCTTTGATGCAGGGCAGGACGAGCTTTATAGTTGCACACAGACTTTCGACAATCAAGGAAGCCGATTTAATATTGGTTATGAAGGACGGTAACATAATAGAACAGGGTACCCATAACCAGCTTATGGAGCAGGGCGGCTTCTACAGTAATTTATATAACAGTCAATTTGCAATTTAACGGAGGAAATAATGTTACAGGTTAATAACGTTTCGTTACAATACGGCAGTAAAAAGCTCTTTGAAGACGTTAATTTAAAATTTACAAAGGGTAACTGCTACGGAATAATAGGCGCAAACGGCGCAGGAAAATCAACTTTTTTAAAGGTGTTGAGCGGTGAAATCGAACCCAACAAGGGTGACGTTTCACTCGATAAAACCGAGAGAATGTCGGTTCTTATGCAGAATCAAAGCGCATTCGACGGCGTAACCGTTCTTCGTGCGGTTATGCTCGGACATAAGCGTTTAGTGCAGATTATGGATGAAAAAGATTCGCTCTACGCAAAGGAAGATTTCACCGAAGCGGACGGCGTTCGTGCCAGCGAGTTGGAAGCGGAGTTTGCAGAGCTCGGCGGCTGGGAAGCGGAGTACGAAGCGCAGACCCTTTTGAACGCTTTGGATATAGGCGAAGAGTTCTACGATATGTTAATGGCTGACGTGGACGCAAAGAGAAAGGTTAAAATTTTGCTTGCACAGGCGCTCTTCGGCAATCCCGACGTGCTTTTATTGGACGAGCCCACCAACAACCTGGATATTAAAACCGTACGTTGGCTCGAAAATTACCTTTTAGACTTTGAAAATACCATTATTATCGTATCGCACAACCGTCACTTTTTAAACAAGGTCTGCACGCACATCTGCGACGTGGACTACGGCAAGATTAATATGATGCTCGGCAACTACGATTTCT
>JBJEVC010000004.1:0-7520 GCA_051884135.1 Candidatus Coproplasma sp.
ATACGTGTTCATCATTAATGCTTGAAAAAATTACACCTACGGTTGATGTCATCTTCTTATCCCCCTTTACACGTTTTTATCTGCGATTTCGCCTGCGGCAACCGTAGCTCCGTCGGAAACGGAAATACCCCTGCCGAGAACGGTTATGCCGTTAGTCTTGCCTTCAACCTTGCAAGCCTCTGCCTTATTATCGCCGACCTTTGCTTTAGAACCGATGGTTACTTCCTCGTCGATTATCGAATAATCAACGGTTGCACCAGCTTTTACGACGATATTGCCCATAAGAACGCTATCACGCACAACTGCACCCTTTTCAATGACGCAGTCGGTACCGATTACGGAATTGATAACCGTACCTTCCACTTCACAGCCGTTAGCGATGAGTGAATTGGTTACTTCACCGGTGATGTATGCGGGAGGAGCCAAAGGACTTCTGGAATGAATAACCCTGCCGTTATCACGGAGCTCAAAGTTGGGAACAACGCCGAGCAAGTCCATATTAGCTTCAAGTAATGAGGTTATGGTACCAACGTCCTTCCAATAGCCTTCAAAGCGGTAGGAATACATCTTCTCGCCTGCGTTAAGCATTGCGGGTAAAACGTTCTTACCGAAGTCTTTCTCGGAATTAGGATCCTGTTCGTCTAATTCAAGATACTTGAAAAGCTTGGAAGCCGTGAATATGTATATACCCATAGAAGCCAAATCGGATTTAGGCTGCTTGGGTTTTTCTTCAAATTCGTAGATGGTGCCGTCGGGGTTGGTATTTAAAATACCGAACCTGGAAGCTTCCTTCATAGGAACCTGCATACAAGCAATCGTACAGTCAGCCCCTGCTGCCTTATGAGCGGCGAGCATCTTATCGTAGTCCATCTTATAGATGTGGTCGCCTGAAAGAATGAGAACGTATTCAGGGTCGTACATCTTCATAAAACGGATATTCTGGTAGATTGCGTTTGCGGTGCCCTTATACCAGGAAGTGGACTGTTTAGCTTCGTACGGCGAGAGAATATGTACACCACCGAAAGTTCTGTCCAAATCCCAAGGCTGACCGTTACCAACGTACTCGTTTAAAACGAGAGGCTGATACTGCGTAAGCACGCCTACCGTATCGATTCCCGAATTAATACAGTTTGAAAGCGGAAAGTCGATAATCCTGTACTTTGCGCCGAACGATACCGCCGGTTTTGCTATATTGCTGGTCAATGCGTACAGTCTTGAACCCTGGCCGCCCGCAAGCAACATTGCTACACATTCTTTTTTTCTTAGCATTGTTTCAAATCCCCCAATTTTTATTTTTCTTTAATAAAATATAAACACGACAGCTTTGGAATATCCATAGTTATCGAATTATCCTTGTTGTGGCTTTTACGCTTTTTGGTCGAAAGAAATCTCTTTTTGAATTTTCCTTCTCCTCCGAAGCGTACACAGTCGGTGTCAAACACCTTTCTATACTTTCCTTCGTGTTGACCGAAGGTATAGTTGGGTTGGTCTATTCCCGAGAAATTCATAACCGCCATAAGGCAGCCGCCCTTTCCGTCGTATCGGTTAAAGACTAAAACGTTGTTGATAACGTCGTCAACCACCAACCATTCAAATCCGTGCCAATCGTTTTCAACCGTGAACAGCAACGGACAGTTTTTATAAAAATTATTTAAAGCCTTTACAAAAACCGAAAGATTTTTGTGTTTTTCGTATTTTTTTAAGAAAAAGTCTATGCCTGTAGTATAATTCCATTCGGCAAACTGACCAAACTCATAACCCATAAAGTTGAGCTTTTTGCCAGGGTGGGCATACATATACCCGAGCAACAGCCTGACTGAAGAAAACTTGTCGTCAAAACTTCCGGGCATCTTATTTACTATTGCACCCTTAACGTGAACGACTTCATCGTGAGAGAGCGGAAGAACGTATTTCTCGTTAAGCGAATACATCATAGAAAAGGTTATCTTCTGATGATGATAATGCCTGTACAACGGGTCCTGCCTGCAATAGAATAACGTGTCGTTCATCCAACCCATATTCCATTTATAGTCAAAGCCCAGCCCACCCTTTTCGACGGGGGTGGTCACTCCGTTATAAGCAGTCGATTCTTCCGCAACGGTTATTGCGTCAGGAAACCGCTCGTGAACCATACTGTTAAATTTTTTAATGAATTCAATCGCTTCTAAATTGCGGTTATCGCCAAATTTGTTGGGGGTCCATTGGCCGAACGGCATATCGTAATCGAGATACAACATTGCCGCAACCGCATCTACCCTTAAGCCGTCAAGCCCGAACGTCTTTAAAAAGTACGCCGCCGACGAGAGCAGAAAGCTGTCTACCCCGCCCCTTCCGAAGTCAAATTTTCTGGTTCCCCATCCCTTGTGTTCCATTCTGTCCCACAAAGGGCACTCGTAAAGGGGTTGACCGTCGAACTCGTAGAGAGCGAAGTCGTCTTTGGGGAAATGGGCGGGAACCCAATCGAGTATTACGCCTATCCCTTCCCTATGAAATGCGGAAACTAAAGACGCAAATTGCGCAGGCGTACCCAACCTTGCGGTTACGCAGAAGTAGCCCGTCACCTGATAGCCCCAGGAACCGTCGTAGGGGAATTCGGTTATTGGCATAAGCTCCACATGGGTATAGCCCATATTCTTGACGTAAGGAACCAAAGTTTTCTCAAGCTCTTCAAAGGAATAATAAGAGTTATCCTTATGCCTCTTCCAAGCAAGAAGATTAACTTCGTAAATATTTACGGGTTGCTCGCCTTTAGCTTTAGGCATAGGCGAAACCGTCGGAATGTCGGTGCAGATTACCGAACGTTTGCTTTTAGGAAAGTCCGACCTAAATGAATACGGGTCGGCTTTATAAAGCTTTCTTCCATCGAACGTGTGAATGAGAAATTGATAACAATCCCCTTCGCTTGCGGCTATCTCCGTCTCCCAGCTCTCGCCGTCGGACAGTTTTTGCATTACCGAAGCGTCTTTCTCATAGCCGTTAAAATCGCCGATTACGCACACCTTAACGGCATGAGGCGCCCAGACACGGAAGACATATTTACCATTCTCCAGCTTGTGACAGCCGAAAAACTCATACGCTTTCGTATCAACGCCTTTATGGAATAAATCAAGTCTTTCACATCTATCCATATTATACCTAATCTATTGTATCATACGGTAAATAATTTTTCAAGACTCAATTAAAAAAAAGTATGTAAATTAATAAATAAAAATCAAATATTTATCAAGATATTGCACAATCTGCCGTCAACATCTACGCCAAACGCCAAATTTTTGCCGACTTTGTAGAATAACACGTCGTCTTTTTCTTCGCCAATCAGCAAAATTTTATTCTCACTGTCGTACTTTGCTACAGTTTGGTTTAAGGCGACGATATTGATACGCTTCATCGTATAAGGCTGTTTGCCCATTTTTACGAACCCGTCCACCGTCTCAGGCATGGTAAGGCTTGCGGCAGGGAGAGCTTCTAAAGAACACTTGTATTCAATCCCTATAAACTCTCCGCCGACCACCGTAAAATAAACTTTTAAATCTAAATCGGTAGAAACAACCTTACAACACGAACGAATTCTGCGCCTGTCGGTAAAACCTGACAATAGATTTGTCTGCTCGTCGTATTTTACCTTACATTTAGTAGGTAACCCGAGCCCCGTCTCAAACGTTACGACCATATTATTCGTAATCCACTACGTCAATCCATCTGCGCAAGAACTCGTCCTCTTCTTCCTTTGCCTTGGTAAGGCGTGAAGCCGCAACGATGGGTATCCACTTCTGAACGTACTGAATTGCCGTATCGCTCTTACGGCAGTAAGTTCTTAAGTACTTTTCAGCCAAATCCTGCTTATCGTTAAGGTAGAACATAAGATAAGTCGTAGCCACGTCTGCCGAAGCGTTGCCTTGAGTTGCATGCGCCCAGTCGACGATATAGGGCGTTCCGTCCTTTGCAATGATGACGTTGCTGGGCTGGAAGTCGCCGTGGCAAAGATTGTAGTGCTTGGGCAGTGAGTCAAGGCGTGTATGCAAATCGTAACGGGTGGTTGCATCAAGCTTTGCAAGGCTTATTCTTGTCTGCATCTTCTCCTTTAACCTGTTGAGCATAGGCACCTTTTTGGATAAAACCGTTCTCTGCAAATCGACGAACAAATCTAAATACTCGTCTTCTTTTTCAGGGTTAGCTTCCATAAGCTCTGCAAGCGTAGTGCCTTCAATGTAGTCCATTATTATCGACCACTTGCCGTCAATTACTTCAATCGCCTTAATCTTGGGCATATGCAAATCGGTCTCTTCAACTCTTGCATGGTTTAAAGCTTCGTTTAAAATACCTGCTTTGGAGTAGTCGGAGCTAAACGTCTTTACAAAACCGTCTTCAGTCTTATACAATTCCTTACCGGGATATGCCTTTATTAACTGCTTTTCCATCTTTTTTCCTCCTTATTTCCTTTCGCCGTAATATGCGTTAAGATACATCTGCTTAATTTCGCTCATCAAAGGATAGCGGGGATTTGCACCCGTACACTGGTCGTCGAACGCCTGTTCAACCATATCGTCAAGGCGGCTTAAGAAGTCGCTTTCTTCGATACCGTATTCCTTAATGGTCTTTTTAATGCCGACCTTTGCCTTGAGCTCGTCAACGGCTTTAATAAGCTTTTCAAGCTTCTCTTCGTCATTCTTGCCCGTTATACCTAAATACTCTGCAACTTCTGCATAGCGTCTTAAGGTCTTGGGGTGGTCATACTGTGAGAAGGTTCCCATCTTCGTGGGTACTTCAGCCGCATTGAAACGGAGAACTTCGTCAATCATAAGCGCATTAGCCACGCCGTGAGGCAGGTGATGGAATGCACCTAACTTATGCGCCATAGAGTGACATACGCCAAGGAATGCGTTTGCAAACGCCATACCTGCCATCGTTGCGGCGTTAGCCATCTTCTCCCTTGCTTCATAGTCAACCTGAGCGTTGTCGTATGCCCTGGGGAGATATTCGAATATAACCTTTAACGCCTGCTTTGCAAGTCCGTCTGTATAGTCGGTTGCCATGATGGATGCGATAGCCTCTAAGGCGTGGGTTACGGCGTCAATACCGCTTGCCGCAGTAAGTCCTTTAGGTGCAGACATATGCAAATCAGTATCAATTATTGCCATATCGGGCAGAAGTTCGTAGTCAGCCAAAGGATATTTAATTCCCGTACTCTCGTCGGTTATAACCGCAAAGGGCGTAACTTCCGAACCGGTACCTGCAGAAGTGGGAATTGCAATAAAGTAAGCCTTGTCGCCCATATGGGGGAAGGTGTAAATTCTCTTCCTTATATCCATAAAACGCATAGCCATATCTAAAAAGTCTACTTCGGGGTGTTCGTACATAACCCACATAATCTTTGCTGCGTCCATTGCAGAACCGCCGCCGAGAGCAATAATCGTATCGGGGGCAAAAGCCTTCATTTGCGCAACGCCCTCTCGTGCGCAACCGAGCGTAGGGTCGGGAGCGACGTCGAAGAAGGTTGCATGCGCTATACCCATCTCGTCAAGCTTATCCGTAATGCACTTTGTAAATCCGTTATTGTATAAGAAGCTGTCGGTTACGATAAACGCCTTCTTCTTGCCCATGACGTTCTTTAATTCGTCCAATGCGACGGGCAGACAGCCCCTCTTTAAATATACCTTTTCAGGTGCCCTGAACCACAACATATTCTCCCTCCTTTCGGCTACCGTTTTAATGTTGATTAAGTGCTTAACCGTAACGTTTTCGGAAACAGAGTTTCCGCCCCAGCTTCCGCAGCCGAGAGTCAAGGAAGGGTTAAGCTTGAAGTTGTATATATCACCTATACCGCCCTGCGAAGAAGGTGTGTTAACGAGTATACGGCAGGTCTTCATTCTTGACTGGAACAAGTCAAGCTTTTCTGCCGAAGAAGACACGTTACAATAGATTGAAGAAGTATGTCCGTAACCGCCGTCTGCAATAAGTCTTTCTGCCTTTGATACAGCGTCTTCAAAGCTTGCCGCCTTGTACATCGCAAGTACGGGAGAAAGTTTTTCGTGAGCAAACTCTTCGGAGAGCTCCACACTCTCAACTTCGCCGATAAGGATTTTAGCCGTTTCGGGAACGGTTACTCCTGCAAGAGAAGCGATTTTATACGCACTCTGACCGACGATTTTAGCGTTTAACGCACCGTTGATTATAATGGTCTTTCTAACCTTTTCAAGCTCTTCTCCGTTTAAGATATAGCATCCACGGTACAAGAATTCCTTTTTAACCTTTTCGTAGATTGAGTCTGCAACAATTACCGACTGTTCGGAAGCACAGATCATACCGTTATCGAAGGTCTTGGAATGAATTATTGAGTTTACTGCAAGAATTATATCCGCACTCTCGTCAATGATTGCAGGGGTGTTACCTGCGCCTACGCCCAAAGCAGGCTTGCCGCTTGAATAAGCAGCCTTAACCATACCGGGGCCACCCGTTGCTAAAATGGTGTCGGCTTCCTTCATAACGAGATTTGTCATCTCAAGCGAAGGCACGTCTATCCAGCTTATTATTCCTTCAGGTGCGCCTGCCGCAACAGCAGCTTCGTATACGAGTTTAGCAGCCGCAATCGTACAGCCCTTTGCCCTGGGGTGCGGGCTGATTATACAGCCGTTTCTCGTCTTTAAACATAAAAGCGTTTTAAATATAGCCGTTGAAGTGGGGTTTGTCGTGGGGATAACAGCCGCAATAACGCCAATGGGCTCTGCAATCTTTTTAATGCCGTATGCCTTATCTTCTTCAATGACGCCGCAAGTTTTAGTATCTCTGAACTTGTTGTAGATATATTCAGATGCATAGTGATTTTTAATAACCTTATCTTCAACTATGCCCATACCCGTCTCTTCTACAGCGAGCTTTGCAAGGGGTATTCTCGCTTTGTTTGCGGCAATCGAGCAAGCAAGAAATATTTTATCAACCTGCTCTTGCGAAAAGGTTGCAAAAACATTCTGCGCCTGCCTTACTCTCTTGATCTCGGACTCAAGCTTTTCAACCGAGTCGCAACAACCGTAAGATAATCTGAATTCCATATTATTTACTCCTTGAGAATAATATTTTATATCATCTAAATTGTAGCAAAATTCGAATTTTTTTGCACCTATTAAATATTTAATTTTGTCCCCGAGCTAAAAGTGTGAATTTTTTAAAATCTTTGAAAGATATAAACACCAAATAATTGTCAGTATTAACTCGGAATATTTTTTGACGTTCGGTCAAACCTATCCCGCCTTTTTTTGCTTGACATAAAGTGTAAAATTTATTATAATAGTTATTGTTTTTGAAAGAAACACCCCCCTATTATTAGGGCTCCCGAAAATATGCGAAGCAGATTTTTGGGAAGAGAAGAGGCAAACACAATAAGAGTTGCGTTGCCTTTAACATAAAAGGCAACGTACTAAAACGGTGTTTTGCCTCGACGAGCGGATGTGGCGAAATTGGCAGACGCGCAGGTTTCAGGTTCCTGTGGGCGACCGTGCAGGTTCAACTCCTGTCATCCGCACCAA
>JBJEVC010000005.1:0-7342 GCA_051884135.1 Candidatus Coproplasma sp.
ATTTAGGTTGAGCCGAAGATAATAAACCTACAAATAACGGCAGAGCCGATAGAGCGTGATTGCTCTATCGGCTCTATTTTCATTTGCGGAAGTTTTTAAATTCCTCAATATAGCAAAATAGCCCGAACGTCTTTCTTATAGTAAAGAAGTTCAAGCTATTAAGACTTGGTGCTTGTGAACGGATTTGAACCGATACGGTGTTATCCACAGGATTCTAAGTCCTGCGCGTCTGCCAATTTCGCCACACAAGCGTATAAATATTTAATTTTTGTATAAAAACGGATACCGATAGGATTCTAAGTCCGTCTTGTCTGCCAATTCCAACATATCCGCATTAAATTTTGTATAAATATTCAATTTTTTATCGTCAACAGGATTCTAAGTCCATCTTGTCTGCCAATTCCGCCATATCCGCAAGTAAATAAAACTGTATAATATTTTAAAATATAAAAGCTTAAATGTCAATGCAAAAGCTTTTGTTTTTGCGCCGAAATTGTTATAATGAAAATATGGTACATTATATGGGAGGGGGAGTGATTACCCGTTACGACAACTTAATCTATTGCTCTGTGCGCATTGACGATGGGGCGGAGTCGGGTGTTAAACGCTGGTATATATCCCCGTTCGTTATGGTTTCTGTGGGAGATAAGGTTAAAATTCCAAGTGGCGGCGGCGTCGCTTGCGGTACGGTGTTGAGAGTGGAGAACGTCACGGCGCAGACGGCTCCCTTCCCTGTTAAGCGTACGCAGGAGATTTTATCTCTTTTAGATTAATTAACTTTTAACGCACAGTCCTTTGTGTTTTTTAACTTGACTATTATAATACTTAAGAGTATAATGTGAAAATACTAAATTGTGTTTGAGAAGGAAATTATGGGTTTTTCTGAAGCGATTAAAAAAATTAATTTAGCGAAGATTAAAGAAGTATGTGAAAAGGCTTTCTCATCCTATATCTTTCCCTTCGTGACTGCGGCAGTCACTGTGATTTGCACCACCTTTGGATTGGAGCCGTTGATTATATGGTATATCTGTCTGTGCGGTGCTGCTATATCACTGTTCTGTAAGGACGTTTCGCCTGCCATCTGTATGTTCGTGTTTATGCACATATTGGTCTCCATGCAGCATAGTCCCGACCCCAGAGTTCAACTTGACTGGTTCGACCCTGCGTTTATGACTTCAATCGCATTTATTATACAGGCGTCGGTAGCGGTTGCGCTGTTTGCAGGCTCCTGCATCTACCGTATCGTCGATTCAATAATAAAGCACAGGTTTAAGATAACGCCCATTTTTATAGGGCTTTGCGTCTACGTTGCGGCACTGCTTTTATGCGGCTTCTTCTCCGATAAGTATTACTATATGGATACCGTGTTAGCTTTAGGCATCGGTGCGGTCATTCTCGTCATGTTCGTATATACAAGCGGCAACGTGGTGATAAACGAAAAAACCTATAAACGAATTGCCGTTATCTTTGTTGCCTTATGTATTGCTTTGGCGATTCAGCTATTGGTCACCTACATAATGCTCGACGTAGTGGTAGACGGTGAAATTAATAGGACAAAAATTCAATTCGGTTGGGGCACTTATAACCAGTTCGGAATGCTTATAACGATGTGCATTCCCGCCTGGTTCTATCTTGCGGCGAAGTGCAAAAACGGCTTTTTGTATTTAATCGGCGTACCGTTCAATTTATTCGTTTCGCTTATGTGCATGTCAAGACAGGCAATACTCATGTCGGCAGTTCTGATCGTTTGTTGCCTGATTTGGTATTTGATTACGGTTCCCAAAAAGCAAAAACTGTACGGCGGTGCCGTGACGCTTGGGTTTGTTGTACTTGGCTTAATAGCATGTCTTATTTTGTATTTGTGTAAGAGAGAAGTCGTTACCGCATTCTTTGGCGACCTTTCAACCCAATTTATCACGGGTAGCGGCAGAACGGATATTTGGCAAGAAGGTTTAAAGCAGTTTTTACATAACCCCGTATTCGGTAACGGTTTTTACGACCTTACCGCAGCGGCGTGGAAGCCGGGATATTGCGGAGAAGGCTACGGTGCTACCGACGTCATTCCCTTTATGTGCCACAACACGTTCGTTCAACTGTTGTACTGCGGCGGAATCGTGGGGCTTGCGGCATATCTTTTCCATAGGGTGCAGACGGTTATTTCTCTGTTTAAAAACCCCGATTCTGGCAGGTTATTTATCGCCTTTACGGAGTGCGGAATACTGCTTACAAGCCTACTAGATAACCACATTTTCTATTTCTTACCGCTGTTTATCTATACTCCCCTGCTTGCGGTTTTTGCCGTTTCGGAAAAAAAGGAGCAAGCAATCGGAGTGCAGGAAATTGATACGGGCATTGAACAAAACGCTGAAATTAGGTCAGCGAATAACGCTTAATACGGATAAATTGCGTTACATATGTCGGAGAAAAGAGTAAATTCAGAGAGTTTAATATTTCTCATATTTATCGCCGTTGAAGCGGTAATATACGTCGTGTTCAACGTGTTCGCCGCATTGGGCATGCCCGACCCCATCTACTTGAAATATTCGTCGGTTTTGCTCTGCCTTGTCGTTTTGATTGTCGTAGCGTTTATGCCTGACAGAAGCAGGGATAATGCCGTTATGATTGCGGCTCTCTTCTTTACGGCAATATCCGATCTGTTCATTTTAGTGCTGGGCAAATACTACGAAACAGGACTTGTAACCTTTATCATCGTCCAATCGCTGTATCTGTACAGAATTTATTCCGACAGGCTGAAAAAGATTTATATCACACTTTGCGCCCGCCTTGCCGTAATGCTTGCATTGATTATAACCTTTGCGGCTCTTTGTATGCTCGACGTGCTGGTTGCGGAGTGTGCAATCTATATAACTATGCTCGTTGCGAACGTAGTTGACGCATTTATAATCTGCAGAAGGAGCGTTAATAACCTTATTTTCTCGATAGGGCTGTTGCTGTTTTTAGGGTGTGACGTCTGCGTGGGGTTATTCAACTTCGGTGCCGTGTTAGACGTCGCTCTGCCCGCATGGCTTATTGCATTTGCTTCGGTTGCAATGTGGGCTTTTTACCTGCCTTCGCAGGTGCTTATAACGCTTTCGGTTAATAAAGGCGGACTGCGCCTTATTCGGACAAAGGGGGAGCAAGATGTCACCCAAGGTTAAAAAGGGACTGAATATCAGCTTGACGGTAATATTCATTGCCGCACTCGTTATATTTATGTTGACCTTCTCGATAGGTATACCCATCTACTGCAGGTTTTTGTACTATATACAGATAAACACGCTGAACCTGCCTGAAAAGACGGGTTGGAGCTACGAAGTTATCAAAGAGGCTTACGACGAGATACTGAATTTCTGCACTCTGCCTAACTTCCCCTGTACGACGGGGCAGTTAAAGCTCTCTGCCGAAGGCGCCGCTCACTTTGCCGATTGTAAGGTGCTGTTTTCACTAAATTTCTGGGCGCTTTTGGCTTCGGGTATAATCACCCTTACGCTTCTTTTATTGAACAGATTTAAAGTAATCTCGCTTGCCCGTCCGTTCGGACACGGAGCGCAGTTGCTTGCGGCTGTCATCGCCGTTGCGCTGCCCGTGATTATCATCATATTGGTGCTTATCGTCGGGTTCGATGCGGCGTTTGAAGCGTTCCACGCCATCTTCTTCCCGGGTAAGACAAATTGGCTTTTCGACTGGTATGAAGACGAAATCATCAGAGTAATGCCAGAAGAGTTCTTTATGAACTGTGCAATAATAATCGCCGTAGCGTTAATCACGTTCAGCACCGTATTGATAATTACGGAAATTATAATAAACAAAAGTCGTAAAAATAAACTGATAAACAACGGGTAGACCCTAATTAATACATTTAAAGAGGTTTTATAATATGAAAGAACAGAGTGTTGTTACCGATTTGCGTAAGCAGGTGTTTGCAGAGATTGCAAAGGTTGCGTACGATTCAACCAACGTCGCCGGCGACATCGAAGCAATTCCCTATAAGATAACCCCTGACGAAGAACCTAAATACAGGGAGAATATCTACAGGGAAAGACAGATTGCGGCAGAGAGAGTGCGCCTTGCAATGGGACTTTCGCTCCGCCCTGCAAACAAGCCCGTGCATATAACCGAGGGTATTGCCGAGAGCAATATCGACGAAAAGTATTACGAACCGCCACTTATGCAGGTTATTCCTTCGGCTTGCGACAAGTGCCCCGACAACGAGTACGAAGTTACGAACATGTGCCGTAACTGCGTATCTCACGCTTGTATTAAAAACTGTCCTAAAGGTGCAATCTCCATCGTGGACGGCAAGTCGTTTATTGACCAGAGCAAGTGTATTAAGTGCGGTAGGTGTAAGGCTTCCTGCCCTTACGACGCTATCGCCCACAAGGTACGCCCCTGTGCTTCGGCTTGCGGAATAAAGGCAATCTCTTCAGACGAATACGGCAGGGCAAAGATTGACAACGATAAGTGCGTTGCCTGCGGTCAGTGTATGTCGGCTTGTCCTTTCGGAGCAATAGCAGACAAATCGCAGATATTCCAGCTTATTCAATCGATTAAGCACGGTAAAAAGGTTATAGCAGCCGTTGCGCCTGCAATCGTAGGTCAGTACGGACCCAAGACGACTTTAGCGCAGATTAAAACTGCCCTTTTAAAGCTCGGCTTTGCGGACGTGTACGAAGTTGCAGAGGGTGCAGACCTTGGCTGTATTGCAGAAGCTAATCACTACGTTTCCGAAGTTGCAACGGGCAAGCTTCCCTTCCTTTTAACCAGCTGCTGCCCCGCCTGGGCTGTGCTCGCTAAAAAGCAGTTCCCCGACTTGGTCGGCGAAGTCTCACAGGAGCTCACTCCTATGGTAGCGACGGCAAGGAAGATAAAGGAGCAGTACACCGGAGTTGAAACCAAGGTGGTATTTATCGGACCTTGCGCCGCAAAGAAGTTGGAAGCATCGAGAAGGACTATCCGTTCATACGTCGATTTCGTGCTTACCTTTGAAGAGCTTAACGGTATGTTTGCCGCAAAGGAAATCGTTCCTGCCGAGCTTGAAGAGACGCCTATGAGAGTTACCCACACGACGGGTGCAGGCAGAGGCTACGGCGTGGCAGGCGGCGTTGCGGCGGCAATCGAAAGGACGGTAAAGGAGTACTTCCCCGAAACGGAAGTTTCCGTATACCACGCAGAGGGCTTGACCGAGTGCAAGAAGATTTTAACGCTTGCAAAGGCAGGTAAGATTAAAGGCTGTTTAATCGAAGGTATGGGTTGCCCCGGCGGCTGCGTTGCGGGCGTCGGTACGGTTATTCCCCCTGAAAAGGCGAAGATTCTCTCCGAGCAGTTTGCAAAAAACAGCGAAAAGCAGGTTCCTGAAAAGGATTGGTTGGAGATGGCAGAGCGCCTTACCAATATGGAATAAAAATAACTATTTCAAATCAGCAGTCCGCCATGTGGCGGACTGCTTTTAATTTCCCTCTTCATATATACGTCGCAATAGTTCGTCGAGCTGCAGCAACCTTCAGTCATTTACGCCATAGTAAACTCCTTCAGGTTTTCCTATCTCTCCTGCTCTTGCTCGTATCTATGAAGAGACGCATACCCAAACAAGATGTAGCCCATACGACTTCGACATTCTTTTTCCATATTAAATAGTCACAAATTTAATTTTCACTTTTGTCACTTGCTTTTTTAGTATGCTATGTGTTAGAATGTTGCTATGAAATTTATTGAACTTACGGTACACACAACTTCAGAAGGCAGTGAACTCATTGCGGATATTATGTGGAGATACACTTCCTACGGCGTGGCAATCTCCGACGTTAAGGACGTTATCGCCCTGCAAAGGGATAAGTCGTCCTATTGGGACTATATGGACGACGGGCTTATCGCTGAAAATTCAGGCGACGTTATGGTCAAGGCGTTTATCGCCGTATCCGACGCCGAGACCGTTCTCCCCCAGATTAGGCGTGACATAGAAGAGACGGAAGCAAACTGTGCAGGCGCATTGCCGCTCGGCACGTTGGAGGCCACAAGAAGGGAGATAGATGGGGACGACTGGATAGAGATCTGGCGTAACCATTTCCGCCCCATTCATTTAGGAAACGTGGTCGTCGTTCCCGAATGGATTGCCTACGATAAAAAGGACGGCGAGCAGATTGTTAAGCTCGACAACAATATGGCTTTCGGTACGGGCGAGCACGAGACCACTTCTATGTGTGTGGAGTTGTTGCAAAAGTATATAACGCCCGAGAGCGTATGTATAGACGTGGGTTGCGGAAGCGGAATTTTAGGTATATCGGCGGTTAAGCTCGGTGCAAAATTCGCCTACCTTACCGACATCGACGCCGTTGCGGTGGAGAGCGCAAAGCACAACGCCGAGTTAAACAACGTTTCCGACAAGGTGGTAATCGCCCGTTCAGACCTTTTAGAAGACAGCTCTTTAAAGGGCGATATTATGCTTGCAAACATTACGGCAGATATTCTGGAAAGGCTTGCTCCTTCGATTCCTAAAAATCTAAAGCAAGGCGGAACCTTAATTTTAAGCGGAATAATCAACGAAAAGAAGGAAAGGGTTATTCAGGTTTACGAAGAGCAGGGCTTAACTTTGACCGAAAGCGTGAATAAAGGGGAGTGGAACGCCTTGGCGTTTAAATCTTTATGAGTACTCCGCATCGCTTTTTCGTAGATAAAATAGACTACCCCGACGTATCCGAAGTAATATTGGACGGCGAAGAGTTTGCCCACGCAAAGACCGTTTTAAGGGTAGGCGAAGGGAGCGAGATAACCCTTTTGGACAACACATCAAACGAGTACACGGCAATAGTGACAAAGGTATCGAAAAACGCTTTATCGGCACATATTACGGGGGTAAACAGGGGAGAGAGAGAACCTTCCACCAATATTTACCTTTTGATCGGTGCTTTAAAGGGCGACAAAACCGAGCTCGTCGTGCAGAAGGCGTGTGAGTTAGGCGTCTTTAAAATAGGTGTGTTTAACTCCCGTTACTGCTCGGCGTATATGAACGATAAAAAGGTTGAGAGAATTAAAAAGGTTGCCAAGGAAGCTTCAAAGCAATGTCTGCGCTCCGTCGTGCCTGAAGTGGAGTACTTCGACAGTCTGGATTTGGCGTTAGCTTCGGCAAAAGATTACGAGAATAAGCTCTTCTTCTGCGAGTTTGCGCAAGGGAGCGAAATTGAATTTGGTAAAATTAGCGGCTCAACTGCGCTTGTCGTGGGGAGCGAAGGCGGCTTTGCGGACGAAGAGTATGCGCAAGCCAAGGAAAAATATGAGTTTAAGGGTATGAGTCTGGGCAAGCGCATCTTGCGTGCGGAGACGGCGGCAATCGCCGTATGCGCCATTG
>JBJEVC010000006.1:0-94881 GCA_051884135.1 Candidatus Coproplasma sp.
AGAGAACCCGGTTCAATGGGTGCAAACAGCTCTCCTTCAAGAGTATTTAAGAACAAGCACTTGGCAGGTCAGTACGGTGTTGAAAACGTAACCGTACAGAATCTCGAAATCGTCAGGGTAGACGTTGAAAGAAACTGCATCCTTGTAAAGGGTTCGGTTCCCGGTCCTGACGGAAGCATCGTTACCATCAACGATACGGTTAAATAAGGAGGGAACGTATGCCTAACATTAAAGTTTACAATATGGACGGCACCGAGGCGGGTTCTTTGGAACTTTCCGAAAAGGTTTTCGGTGCTGAATACAGAGAAGAATTAATTCACCAGGCAGTAGTAACCAGGCTTGCAAACGACAGGCAGGGAACGAAGTCAACCTTAACCCGTACGGAAGTCAGGGGCGGTGGTAGAAAGCCTTGGAGACAGAAGGGTACCGGTAATGCACGTCAGGGTTCCATCAGGGCACCCCAGTGGATTAAGGGCGGCGTAGTATTCGCACCCAAGAGCCGTGACTTTTCAAAGGGTATGAACAAGAAGGCAAAGAGAGCCGCACTCGTATCCGCACTTTCCAGAAAGCTTGCAGACGGCGAAATCGTCGTTTTGGAGAACCTTTCGGTTGTCAACGGCAAGACCAAGGAAATAGCTGCTATGCAGAAGGCGCTCAACCTTAACAAGACCGCTATTATATATATGGATAAGTCAGACGAGAAGGTTATCCTTGCTGCAAGGAACATCGCAAACCTTTCAACCCTTCCCGTTGAACAGCTCTCCGTATACGAAATCGTAGCAAACGAAAAGGTTGTTCTTACCAAGAATGCAGTTAAGATGATAGAGGAGGCTTATGGAGAATAATGTTAGCTCAAGACATCATTATTAAACCCCTTCTCACTGAAAAGGGTTATGACGGAATAGCTGATAAGAAGTACACTTTCATCGTGGCTAAATCAGCAAACAAGACTCAAATTAAGCTCGCTGTAGAAAAGCTTTTCGGCGTAAAGGTTGCAAGCGTTAACACCGTTAACTGCAAGGGCAAGCTTAAGAGAATGGGCAGGAACGAAGGCTATACTCCTAACTACAAGAAAGCCGTAGTTCAGCTCAAGGCAGATTCGAAGAGCATTGAATTCTTCGATTCCCTGTCCTGATAGGAGGATTGAAAAATGGCATTAAAGAGATATAAACCGACAACCTCTTCCCGTCGTTTTATGACGGTTTTATCCTACGAGGAGTTAAGCGGAGATAAGCCTGAAAAGAGCCTGTTGCACGACAAGCGCAAGACCGGCGGTAGAAATAACCAGGGTAAGATTTCCGTTCGTCACATCGGTGGCGGTAACAGAATCAAGTACAGAGTTATCGACTTTAAGAGAAATAAGGACGGTATCCCTGCAACGGTTAAGTCTATTCAGTACGACCCCAACCGTTCGGCAAACATCGCACTTTTGGCTTATGCAGACGGCGTAAAGACCTATATCCTTGCTCCCCTTGGCTTAAAGGTTGGCGATAAGGTTATCTCCGGTCCCAACGCAGATATCAAAGTGGGCAACGCACTTGCTCTTGAAGATATCCCCGTAGGTACCGTCGTTCATGCAATCGAGCTTCAGCCCGGCAGAGGTGCGCAGATTGCAAGAGCAGCAGGTATTTCCGCACAGATTATGGCAAAAGAAGGCAAGTATGCAACTTTGAAGATGCCTTCCGGCGAAATGAGATTGGTATCCATCAAGTGCCGTGCTACCGTAGGTCAGGTTGGTAACCTTGAACACGAAATCGTTCATCTCGGTAAAGCAGGTAAGACCAGATACCTCGGTGTAAGGCCTACCGTAAGAGGTTCCGTAATGAACCCCAACGATCACCCTCACGGTGGTGGTGAAGGTAAGAGCCCTGTAGGCCACGCAGGTCCTATGACCCCTTGGGGCAAGCCTGCTTTGGGTTACAAGACCAGAAAGAAGAAGAATCGTACTTCCAAGTACATCTTAAAGAGAATTAATTAAGGAGGAATAAGGTAAATGTCAAGAAGCGTTAAAAAGGGCCCTTACGCAGAAGAAAGGCTCATGTCAAGAATTATAGCTATGAACGCTGCGGGCGAAAAGAAAGTTGTTAAGACCTGGTCGAGAGCAACCACCATATTCCCCGAGATGGTAGGACACACTATCGCCGTATACGACGGCAGAAAGCACGTGCCCGTATATGTTACTGAAGATATGGTCGGCTGCAAGCTCGGCGAGTTTGCTCCCACCAGAACGTTCAAAGGCCATGCGGCTAAAACAACCGGTAAATAAGGAGATACTCAGTTATGGCAAGTAATATGAAGAAAAAAGTAGAAAAAATTGCCGCTACCGAGGATAAGCGTCCTTATGCAACGGCAAAATACGTTAGAATTTCCCCCTACAAGGTAAGAACGGTTCTCGCTCTTATCAGGGGCAAGAGCGTTGAAGAAGCAGCAGCAATCCTTACCTATTGCGATAAGGGCGGTTGCGACGTAGTTAAGAAGGTACTTCTTTCTGCAGCGGCTAATGCAGAGCACAACCAGGGCATGGACAGAAGCGACTTAATCGTTGCTGAAGCTTATGCGAACGGCGGTCCCCACCTTAAGAGAATGCAGCCCGTATCCAAGGGTCGTGGTCATGCAATCTTAAAGAGAACCAGCCACATCACCGTCGTGCTCGACGCTAAGAAGATTTAAGGAGAGTGAAGTATGGGACAAAAAGTTAATCCTCATGGCTTAAGAGTAGGCGTAATTAAGAGCTGGGATACCCAGTGGTACGCAGACAAGAAAGACTTTAGCAAGCAGCTTAAAGAAGATAACGTCATCCGTACCTTTATCAAGAAGAAGTACTTCGACGCAGCAATTTCCAAAATTTGCATCGTAAGAGCAGCAAACAAGGTTGAAGTTACCATCTATACCGGCCGTCCCGGCGTGCTTATCGGCAAGGCTGGCGCAGAGATCGAGGTAATCAAGAAGGATCTTGCAAAGCTTACGAACGGCAAAGTTATCATTATCAACGTCAACAAGGTTGAAAAGATCGATCAGGACGCACAGCTCGTTGCAGAAGCAGTTGCTTCACAGCTTGAAAAGCGTGTTTCCTACAGAAGAGCAATCAAGCAGCAGCTTTCCAAGGTTGCAAAGACCGGCGTTAAGGGTGTAAAGATCACCGTTTCCGGCCGTCTTGACGGCAGAGAAATCGCCGGCAGCGAGAGCTACCACGAAGGTTCCATTCCCCTTCAGACGTTGAGGGCTAATATAGATTACGGCTTTGCGGAAGCACACACCACCTTCGGTGTACTCGGCGTTAAGTGCTGGATATACAAGGGTGAAGTTCTTTCCGGTTCAAAGAAGCTTATAATCTCAGACGGAGGCGAAGAGTAATATGTTAATCCCCAAGAGAGTTAAAAGGAGAATGCAGCACCGTGGCAAGATCCGCGGCAGAGCCCACAAGGGTAATAAAGTTGCATACGGCGAGTACGGTTTAGTTGCTGAAGAGGGCGGAAGAATTACTTCCAACCAGATCGAAGCAGCCCGTGTCGCTATGACAAGGTTCATCAAGCGTGGCGGTCAGGTATGGATAGACATCTTCCCCCACAAGCCCATCACCAAGCACCCTGCTGAATCCCGTATGGGTTCTGGTAAAGGTTCGGTTGAGTACTGGGTAGCTATCGTTAAGCCCGACAGAGTGCTTTTCGAAATGGCAGGCGTACCTGAAGACGTAGCTAAAGAAGCTATGCGTCTTGCAAGCAACAAGCTTCCCGTAAAGTGCAAGTTTGTTAAAAAATCAGATTTAGAAGGCGGTGAAACAAATGAAGGTTAATGAGATTAAGAATTTAACCGATGAAGAACTGAGCGCAAAGCTCTCCGAACTCAAGACGGAGCTCTTCAATTTGCGTTTCCGTCATGCAAGCGGTCAGCTTGAAAACCCTATGCAGATTAACCTCGTTAAGAAGGATATCGCAAGGGTTAACACCGTAATCCGCGCAAGACAGCTTAAAGGTTAAGGAGAAAGGCAATGGAAGAAAGGACGACTTTAAGAAAGGAAAGAGTAGGTATCGTTGTTTCCGACAAGATGGACAAGACGGTTGTCGTTGCCATCGTTGAAAAGAGCAAGCACCCCCTCTACAAGAAGACCATAACCAAGACCACCAAGTTCAAGGCGCATGACGAGAATAACGAGTGCGGCGTTGGCGATAAGGTCAGGATCGTTGAGACTCGTAAGCTTTCCAAGGATAAGAATTGGAGAGTGGCTGAAATCATCGAAAAAGCAAAATAATTTTTATCACATTAAATGGGCGTTTGTGCAATAAACGTCGCAATAGTTCGTTGCAGTCCGTGCCGCCTTGGTCGTGTACGCCCAAAGTACACTCCCTGCGGTCGGTACTCCTGCGCCTGCTCTTGCTCGTTTCTTGCGCAAAACGGTTCCCAGATGCGGTAAACATATTTAAATAGATATTTTTATACGTCACGGTGTGGAAGCTTATTGATAAGCGTGGGCGAAAGCCGCCTCACCCTCTGAACGTTTAACTATATTGAGTTGTAAGTTTAACATAAATTCAAATTAAAAATAATTCAAGGAAAGGTAATTTATATGATACAACCTCAAACCAGGCTCAAGGCTGCAGACAACAGCGGCGCTAAAGAGCTTATGTGTATAAAGGTGCTCGGCGGTTCTTTCCGCAAGACGGGCAACATCGGCGACGTTATCATATGCTCCGTTAAGACTGCTGCTCCCGGCGGTGCAGTAAAGAAGGGCGAAGTGGTAAAGGCCGTTATAGCAAGGACAAAGCAGGGTATCAGGCGCAACGACGGCACCTATATCCGTTTCGACGACAATGCGGCAGTGCTCATCGGCTCCAATCAGGAACCCAAAGGCACCCGTATTTTTGGACCGATAGCAAGAGAGTTGAGAGAGAAGAACTATATGAAGATAATCTCTCTCGCACCTGAAGTTCTTTAATTAAGGAGAGATTGCAATGAACGTAAAATTGAATGATAACGTTGTAGTTATCACCGGTAAGGATGCGGGCAAGCAGGGCAAGGTTATTGCCACTTCTCCCAAGAACGGAACGGTGACAGTTGAGGGCGTAAACGTCCACAAGAAGGCTCAAAAGGCAAGAAGAGCAAACGAAACTTCCCAGCTTGTCGACAAGGAGCAGCCCATTGACGTTTCTAACGTAATGGTAGTATGCGACGCTTGCGGTAAGGGTGTAAGAGTTAAGCACTCCGTAGTAGACGGCAAGAAGGTAAGAGTTTGCGCAAAGTGCGGTGCCGTATTAGATAAGGCATACGCAGGTAAGGCAGGCAAGACCCAGCAGGTTAAGGAAGCTCCTAAAAAGCGTGTAAGAAAACGTGCCGCAAAGAAGGAAGAGACCGCAGCTGCAGAAGAGAATAAGGGTGAATAAGGAGACGCAAGATGGCTAACAAGGAATATGCAAACAGAATAGCACAACAGTACGCCGAAGAAGTAGTGCCCGCACTTACCCAGAAATTCGGTTATAAGAATCCTATGGAAGTTCCCAAGCTCGTGAAGATTGTTATCTCTTCCGGTTTAGGTGACATCAAGGATAACGCAAAATCCATTCAGGCAGCAGTAAACGAAATCAAGCAGATTACCGGTCAGCAGCCTATACTTACCAAGGCAAAGAAGTCAGTTGCAAACTTCAAGGTAAGGGAAGGTATGAGCGTTGGTATCAAGGTTACCCTTCGTGGCAACAGAATGTATGAATTCTTCGATAAATTCATCTCCATCGCACTTCCCCGTGTTCGTGACTTCCGTGGCGTTCCCACCGACAGCTTTGACGGCAAGGGTAACTACTGCATGGGTTTGAAGGAACAGCTTATGTTCCCTGAAATCCAGTACGACCAGGTTGAGAAGATCAGAGGTATGGACGTTTGCATCGTCACTACTGCAAAGACCGACGAAGAAGCAAGAGAGCTTTTAAGGGCACTCGGTATGCCCTTCAAGAAGTAAGGAGAAAGAGTTATGGCAAAGAAGTCAATGATAAACAAGCAGCAGAAGCCTGCTAAATATTCAACGAGAGCATACACAAGGTGCTCTATTTGCGGCAGACCCCATGCGGTTCTTCGCAAATACGGCGTGTGCCGTATCTGTTTCCGTGAACTTGCTTACAAGGGTGAAATTCCCGGCGTTAAGAAGTCGAGCTGGTAATTAAAAGGAGGAAAGATAAAATGACAGATCCTATCGCAGATATGCTCACGCGAATCAGAAATGCGTTGGCAGTAAATAAAGAAACGGTTGAAATTCCTTCCTCCAACATGAAAAAGGCAATCGCTGACATCATGTTAAAAGAAGGTTACATCGAAGGCGTTAAGCTTGTAGAAGACGGTTATTCCGGCAAGCTTGTAGTAACGCTTAAGTATGCAGGCAAGAATAAGTCGGTCATCAACGCATTGCAGAGAGTTTCCAAGCCCGGTTTAAGGGTTTATGCAGACGTTGAAAATATGCCCAAGGTTATGGACGGACTCGGTATCGCCATCATCTCGACCAACAAGGGCGTCATGACAGATAAGCAGGCAAAGGCTGCCAACGTAGGCGGCGAAGTGCTCTGCTACATCTGGTAAGGAGGTACTTTATATGTCAAGAATAGGTAAGGAACCCGTAGTTATCCCCGCAGGCGTAACCGTGTCCTTTGATAACGGTGTTGTAACCGTTAAGGGCGCAAAAGGTACGCTTACACAGAAGATAGAAGGCAACATCCTCATTAAGGTAGAAGGCAACGTAGCTAACGTAGTTAAGGGCGCAGACCTTGCAGAGTTAGATGCAAAACACGGATTATACCGTGCACTTCTCCAGAATATGGTTAAGGGTGTTTCCGAAGGCTTCACCAAGACCTTGAAGGTCAACGGCGTAGGTTGGAAGGTTGCAAAGCAGGGCAATAAGCTCGTTATGAACGTAGGTTATTCCCACCCTGTAGAGTTCGTAGAACCCGCAGGCGTAACCATTGCTTGCCCTACCCCCAACGAAATCACCGTTACCGGTATCGACAAGACTATCGTTGGTCAGACCGCAGCAAACATCAGAACAGTACGCAAACCCGAACCCTATCACGGATACGGCATTGCTTATAGCGATGAAGTTATCGAACGTAAAGAAGGTAAGACGGGAGGCAAGGGCAAGAAGTAATTTCGGATATAAGGCTGCTTAAAGCAAGTCTGCATCAATCCGTGCAGATAGCCGCATGAAGCTACGGCTGGCTTAATAAAAGCCGCTTTAAGCGCAACCGTTTCCGAAGGGTTGTCCAAATAAGGAGATATTATGATTAAGAAAATCGACAAAAACCAAGAAAGACTTCGTCGTCACACCAGAGTAAGAAAGAAGATTTCCGGTACTGCGCAAATGCCCAGGCTGAGCGTATACCGTAGCCTTAACCACATCTATGCACAGGTTATCGACGACGTTAAGGGCGTAACCTTATGTGCTGCTTCCACAATGGAAAAGTCAGTACAGGTTCAGATCAAGGATATGACCAAGACTGACGCAGCAAAGGCAGTTGGTAAGATAATTGCAGAGCGTGCAGCAGAGAAGGGAATTACCGCTGTCGTATTCGACAGGGGCGGCTACCTCTACACCGGCAGGGTTCAGTCCCTTGCTGATGGCGCAAGAGAGGGAGGACTTAAGTTCTAAGGAGTAAGACCATGGAAGAAAAGAAAGAAAGAACCGCCCGCAGAGGCGACAGACCCCGTAAAAGGGAAGAAGACGACGGATTTATCAAGAAGCTTATACAAGTAAACAGAGTTACCAAGACCGTTAAGGGTGGTAGGAATATGCGTTTCGCTGCCCTTGTAGTAGTCGGCGACGGCAACGGCTCGGTTGGTTACGGTATGGGCAAGTCCAAGGAAGTTCCCGAAGCAATCGAAAAGGCAACTGCACAGGCAAAGAAAAATCTCAACAAGATCAGCCTTAAAGGCACGTCCATTCCCCACGGTGTATTGGGCGTATACGGCAGAGGCTCGGTTTTGATGATGCCCGCATCTGAAGGTACCGGCGTTATCGCAGGCGGTCCCGTCCGTGCGGTTATGGAAGCTGCAGGCGTTAAGGATATCCGTACCAAATCCCACGGTACCAACAACCCCATCAACGTCGTTAAGGCAGCTGTTGCCGGCTTAGTAGAACTTAAGTCTGCAGAAGAAGTTGCAGCAGTTCGTGGCAAGTCGGTTGAGGAAATTTTAGGCTAAGCGGAGGAATACAATGGTTAAAATCACGTTAGTTAAGAGCGTATCCAACGAAAACGCAAGCGTAAAGGCAACCGTTGCAGCGCTCGGTTTAAAGAAAATCCGTCAGAGCAAGACTTTGGAAAGCACCCCTGCTAACCTTGGTCAGATAGAGAAAGTTAAGTACCTTCTCAAGGTAGAGGAAGTTTAAGGAGAAGTATTTATGGCTATGAAAATTCATGAATTACAGCCCGCAGAGGGCGCAAACACCTCCACCAAAAGATTAGGTAGAGGTATCGGCTCGGGCAAGGGCAAGACGTCCGGCAAGGGTCACAAAGGTCAGTGGGCTCGTTCGGGCGGCGGCGTTCGTCCCGGCTTTGAAGGCGGTCAGATGCCCCTTCACAGAAGGATCCCCAAGAGAGGTTTCCACAACAAGTGGGCAACTTCTTATCTCATTATCAATCTCTCCCAGCTTAAAGACGTACCTGCAAACACCGTAGTTGACTACGACTACGTAGTTGAAAACAACCTTACCAAGGTCGTTAAGAACAACGGCGGTCTCAAGGTACTCGGTACGGGCAAAATCGAAGTTGCTCTTACCGTAAAGGCTGCAAAGTTCTCCGAAAGCGCAAAAGCTGCTATTGAGAGTGCTGGCGGCAAAGCAGAAATAATCGGTGCTGACGCAGAATAATTTCTGCGTCACATCATAGCGATTGATATTTTTCAATCGCTTAAAGAGAGGTTAAAATGTTTGAAACAATAAAAAATTGTTTTAAGAACAAGGAAATTCGTAAAAAGATCTGGTTTACACTTCTTTTGCTCGTAATCTTCCGTCTCGGCTGCTATATTCCCGTACCCGGCATTTCACCTGACACCTTTGAAGAAGCTATCAGCGGCGTTTCATTCTTAAACGTTATGTCGGCAATTTCGGGTGGCTCGCTTTCCAACGCAACGCTGTTTGCATTGGGTATAAGCCCGTACATCAACGCATCGATTATCGTACAGCTTTTAAGCGTAGGTATTCCTGCACTTGAGCGTCTCTCCAAAGAGGGCGAAAACGGCAGACGTAAGATTGCCCAGATCACCAGGTACGTTACCATTGCGTTAGCTGTTGCACAGTCAATCGGTATCATCATAAACTTCGGTTTACAGGGTGGTGCAGTCAGACTTGAAAACTTCGGTGCACTTGCAAACGGTCAAGGCATTTCGGAGACGGCGGCTTCATGGGTGGCAGGTATATTCTTAACGGTTATCTACACTTCAGGCGCAATGCTCGTTATGTGGATAGGTGAAAGAATTACCGAGTACGGTATTTCCAACGGTATTTCGATAATAATCTTTATCGGCATACTTTCAACGGCAGGCGAAGCAATCGTTGAAAAGTTTATAACTGCATTCAGCGGCAACCCTTCCGTATTGTGGCAGGTTCTCGGTTTCGTCATTTTGACGGTGTTCGAGTTTGCCGCAATCTGTACGGTAGACCTTTCCGAAAGGAAGATTCCCGTTCAGTATGCAAAGCAGGTCAAGGGTAGAAGAATGTACGGCGGTCAGTCTTCCGTCATTCCCATGCGAATATCGGGTTCAGGCGTTATGCCCTTGATATTCACGTTCTCCATCATTTCGGTTCCTGCAATGCTTGCAAGCTTGTTCTGGCCTAATACTGCTTTTGAAACAGGTGTAGCCGAATGGTTCTCGGGTAGCGGTGCTTGGTACGGACAGCTCATCTACATGGTAGTAATGTGCGTACTTATCTTTGCATTCTCATTCTTCTATGCGTCTATGCAGTTTAATCCTGAAGACGTATCAAGGACCATTCAGCAGAACGGCGGCTTTATTCAGGGTATCCGTCCCGGTAAGCCTACGGCAGATTACTTAAAGAAAATCAACAACAGAATAACCCTTTTCGGGGCGATGTATCTTACGATTGTTGCATTGGTTCCTTCGATTTTATCGGTTGTTCTCAATGCATGCGGACTTCCTTCAGATTCGATTGATATGATTAACGTCTTCTCAACCACCGGTATTCTCATCGTAGTATCCGTTGCGCTTGAGATTGACAAGCAGATGCAGTCGCAGTTGATGATGAAGAACTACAAAAAGGGCTTCTTAAAGTAAGCTTTTTAAACGGGCGTTTGTGCAATAAACGTCGCAATAGTTCGTCGCCTTTGCGTTTTGGCTCAGTCATTTACGCTTGAGTAAACTCCTGTCGCCAAAGCCACAGGCTCCTGCTCTTGCTCGTTTCTTGCACAAAACATATTCCCGTAATGGGGTAATTATATTATGAATATAGTTTTGTTGGGTGCGCCCGGTGCCGGTAAGGGTACGCAGGCAAGCTTAATAGAAAGTCAATTCAATCTCGTTCACGTTTCGACGGGTGACATCTTCAGGGCAAACATTAAGGGCGGAACTCCCATCGGCAAGATAGCAAAGAGTTATATCGATGCGGGCAAGCTCGTTCCCGATGAAGTCACCTGCGAAATCGTAAAAGGAAGACTTGCTGAAGACGACGTCAAGTCGGGCTTTATGCTCGACGGTTTCCCCCGCAATCTCTTTCAGGCGGCAGAGTTGGATAAATTCGCAAACGTCGATTTATGCGTAAACATAGACGTTGACGTTGCTCTGCTTATGGACAGAATTTGCGGCAGGCGTGTGTGCAGCTGCGGTGAGAGCTATCACGTTTCCACCCTGAACGGCGCAACCACCTGCGCTAAATGCGGCAAGCCCCTATACAGAAGGGACGACGATAACCCCGAAACGGTTCAAAAGAGATTGGATACCTATTTTTCGCAGACGGCACCCCTTATCGACTATTACAAAAATCAGGGTAAGCTGTTCACCGTTAACAGCGGAAAGCTCTCCCCCAAGGAAGTTTTTGCAATTATCGCCGAAGAGCTCGGCAAGCATACGGGCAAGTAAATGGTTACAGTTAAGACTCCTGAAGAAATTGAGTTAATGCGTGAGCCGTGCAGAATTGTCAAGGAGACTTTGGAGTACGTCGGCAAGCACATCTGTGCAGGCATGACCACCAAGCAGGTTGACGAGCTTGTATACAAATATATCACGTTGAACGGCGCTATTCCTTCCGAGCTCGGCTACTGCGGTTACCCCGCAAGCTCTTGCGTATCGGTAAACGAAGTTGTCGTTCACGGTATTCCCGGCGACAGGGTTATTCGGGACGGCGATATCGTAAGCGTTGATATAACCGCCGAAAAGAACGGCTTTCAAGGCGATGCGTGCAGAACCTATTTAATCGGTAACGTGTCCGAAGACAAGCGTAAGCTCGTAAAAGTAACCGAAGAGTGCTTCTTCAAGGCGATAGAAAATCTTAAGGCAGGCACGCCGCTCTACGATATAGGCTATGCAGTGCAGACCCATGCGGAGAGCCACGGCTACGGCGTCGTCAGGGCGCTGACGGGGCATGGCATCGGCAGGGAAATGCACGAAGACCCTTCCGTACCTAACTACGGCAGGAAGGGAACGGGTATGAGACTTAAAGCCGGAATGACTATCTGTATCGAACCCATGATTAATATGGGTACCTACAAGGTAATCTTCGACAAGTCGGACGGCTGGACGGTCAGAACGGCAGACAATTTGCCCGCCGCTCACTACGAAAACACCGTACTCATCACAGAGGACGGAGTGGAAATACTTACCCTTTAAGGTGTGTATATGAAAGTTTCCGAGCCCCGTTTAGGCGGAATCGTGCAAAGCATACAAGGGCGTGATAAAGGTAAGCTATACGTCATATGCGACATAGTCGGAACGAAGATTATGTTGGCAGACGGCGTTACGAGAACTTTAAAAAGCCCCAAGTGCAAAAACGTTAAACACGTTTATCTACTAAATAAAACCGTCGCCGAATACGGCGTAGCTTATCCGTGGGATAGCTCGTTCGATTGCAGGGCGGCGTATGCGTTAAAGCAAATCAAAGCGGAAATAAATTCGCAAATCAAATCGGAGGAATAAGATTTTGTCCAAGGACGACGTAATTGAAGCTGAAGGCAAGGTAATCGAGTGCTTGCCCAATGCAACATTTAAGGTTCAACTTACCAACGGCTATGTAATAACCGCTTATATTTCCGGCAAACTTCGTCTCAACTATATCCGTATAATCGAAGGCGACAACGTTAAGCTGGAGATGAGCCCTTACGATTTGACTAAAGGGCGCATAACGTGGCGTAGCAAGTCTTAATAAGATAAGCTGCTTCAATCGGGCATTGCCCACAAAATTTACTTTTAATTAAAAAGGAGAAACTAAAATGAAAGTAAGACCTTCAGTAAAGCCTATGTGCGATAAGTGTAAGATAATCAAGAGAAACGGCAAGGTTATGGTTATTTGTTCTAAAAACAAGAGCCATAAGCAGCGTCAGGGCTAATTTTTCTTTTCTTTCCATATATACTTCGCAATAGTTCGTCGGGCTGCGGCAACCTTCAGTCACGTACGTCTGTGTACGCTCCTTCAGGTTTTCCTCGCTCTCCTGCTCTTGCTCGTATCTATGAAAAGAGATGGGGTATGCGGTAGTGAGAACTGCTCGCTTCTCCGCTGAAAAAAGGCTTGGTTATTAACCGTCATTGCGAACCGCCTTTAAAGAGGCGGTGTGGCAATCCCATAATCATTAGCGGTTACTGCTTTAATAATCTGTTAACCGCTTTATTCAAAAACTAAATATTTTACAAAAATTGCTTAAAAAATTTGCGATAATGCGTCGTCAAATTGTTGCAATATTGTAAAACGCTGTGATATAATATATTTTGCAGTATTTCAGATAAATGTGTCAAACGCCTAAAAGTTAAAAGGCGGTTGGCATACTTTTCTGCGTTTTTACGTTTTTTAGTATTTTTGCATTAAGTGGTTAAATTAACTCAATTTAGTGTCAAAAATTTAAGAGTGAAAGCTCGATAAAAGCAGAAAACAATTCCTACTTATAAGTAAAACAACATTCCACATTCCCGTTTTATTTTAAGTACGGCTCGATATATATATACAAAAAAATTAAAAATTACAAGTAAAATTAACGGAGGAAATAAATCGTATGGCACGTATTGCCGGTGTAGATTTACCCAGAGAAAAGAGGATTGAAATCGGTTTGACCTATATATACGGTATAGGTCTTGCAACGTCCAAGAAGATTCTTGCCGATACGGGCGTTGACCCCGATATCCGCGTTAAGGATTTGGACGAAACGACCGTATCCAAGCTCAGAGAGTATATCGATCATAATTTGAGAGTAGAGGGCGAACTTCGCAGCGAAGTATCGCTTAACATTAAAAGACTTATGGAAATTGGCTGCTACAGGGGCATCAGACACAGAAAGGGTCTTCCTGTAAGGGGTCAGTCTTCAAAGAGAAATGCGAGAACCAGAAAGGGTCCTCGCCGCACGGTAGCCAAGAAGAAGGGCGCAAAGTAAGATAGGAGGACAAGTTTAAGTTATGGCACAAGTAAAGAAGACTACTACCGTTTCAAGAAAGCGTAAAGAGCTTAAGAAGGTAGATAAAGGTCAGGTTCATATTCAGTCTACTTTCAATAACACCTTGGTAACCGTAACCGACATGCAGGGTAACGCACTTTCGCAGTCAAGCGCAGGCGCACTCGGCTTTAAGGGGTCAAGAAAGGGTACGCCCTTCGCAGCACAGATGGCTTGCGAGACGGCAGCCAAGGCAGCAAAAGAACACGGACTTCGCAGCGTAGAAGTTTACGTTAAGGGTCCCGGCGCAGGTAGGGAATCGGCAATCAGAGCACTTGCTAACTGCGAATTGGAAATCACCTTAATTTCCGACGTATCACCCATTCCCCACAACGGTTGCAGACCGCCCAAGCGTCGTAGAGTATAATAGGAGGACAGTATAAATTATGGCAACATATAGAGAAGCAAAGTGCCGTCTTTGCAGAAGAGAAGGCGGTAAGCTCTTTTTAAAGGGCGACAAATGTTATAACGGCAAGTGTCCTTTCGAAAAGCGTCCTGTAGCTCCCGGCGCACACGGTGCAGGCAGGAAGAAGATTTCCGAATACGGTCAGCAGCTTCGTGAAAAGCAGAAGGTTAAGCGTATTTACGGCGTTCAGGAAGGTCAGTTCAGAGATTACTATGAGCGTGCAGACAGAATGAAGGGCATCACCGGTGAGAACATGCTCTCCCTTTTGGAGCGCAGGCTTGACAACGTAATCTACAGAATGGGTATCGGCGTTTCCCGTGCGCAGGCAAGACAGCTTGTAAATCACGGCCACTTCACCGTAAACGGCAAGAAAGTTAATATCCCTTCATTTATTGTTAAAGTTGGCGACGTTATCGCCGTTAAGGAGAATAAGACCTCCAATAAGTATTTTGAAGCAATCAAGGCAGCAAAGGTTACAAACCTTCCTAAATGGTTGGAATTCAGCCCTGAAAAGCTTGAAGGCAAAGTAATTGCTCTTCCTGCAAGGGATGATATCGACAGCCAGATTGCTGAACACAGGATTGTCGAATTGTACTCCAAGTAATCATAACAATAAGGAGGTAGTATATGATTGAAATAGATATACCCAAGCTCGAAGTGGTTGAAAGCGAGGACCAGTCTTACGCAAAGGTTGTAGTTGAACCGCTTGAAAAGGGTTTTGGCCTTACGATAGGCAACTGCCTTAGAAGAATTTTGCTCTCCGCACTTCCCGGTGCGGCAGCACAGGGAATCAGATTTTTGGACGGCTCGGTTAAGCACGAGTTTTCCGCAGTTCCCGGCGTCAAGGAAGACGTAACCGAAATCATACTCAACTTAAAGACGCTTGCAATCAAGACGAAGGTTACCGATAAGGACTACGTTAAGGTTGTTCACCTCTACAAGGAAGGCCCTTGCGAGGTTAAGGCAAGCGATATCGAGCAGGACGCTGAAATTGAAATTATCAACGGCGACCAGCACATCTGCACTGTAGACGCAGGCGGAAAAATCGATATGGAAATAACCATCTGCAGAGGCAGGGGGTATAAGGGTGCCGACCATACCAGGACGGAGCTTATCGACTATATTCCCATCGATTCCATCTTCACGCCCGTTAAGAAGGTTAACTACAACGTAGAAAACACCAGAGTTGGTCAGAACACCGATTTTGACAAGCTTACGCTTGAAGTATGGACGAACGGTGCGTTCTCCGCAAAGGAAATTATCTCTCTCGCAGCAAAGATTATGCAGGACCACATCGGCTTGTTCGTAGATTTGTCCGACACCATCAAGGATATGGACATTTTGGTTAAGAACGAAGACGACCGTCAGCAGAAGATTCTTGCTATGGCGATTGAAGAAATCGATTTATCCATGCGCTCTTACAACTGCTTAAAGCGCGCAAATATACACACGGTCGAAGATTTAACGAAGAAGACCGAAGAAGAGATGATCAAGGTGAGAAACCTTGGCAGAAAGTCGTTGGATGAAATTATCTTAAAGCTTCAGTCCTACGGACTTTCGTTAGCAAACAAGGAGGATTAACGTTATGCCCGTAAAATTGGGAAGAACATCGGAAGAAAGAAACGCAATGCTCAGGAATCAGGCTTCTGAACTTCTGTGGTACGGCAAGATTGAAACCACCGCAGCAAAGGCAAAGGCTTTACAGTCCTATGTAGAAAAGATTATAACCAAAGCTATTAAGGTATATGACTTAAACGAAGAAGGTCAGGTAACCGTAACCGACAAGAAGGGTAAGCAGGTAACCAAGAAGGTTATCAAAGATTCCCCTAAAAAGCTTGCCGTTCGTAGACAGCTTATGGCTAAACTTCGTGACTTGCAGGAAGTTAAGGGCTTCTCCGAAAAGAAGTCTGAATTCAAGGCAAGGACGAAGGATATCCAGCACCCCTTAATGGAAAAGCTTTTCAATGAGATTGCGCCCAAGTATGCACAGCGCAAGGAAGAGCTTGGTCAGGGTGGCGGTTATACCCGTATCTACCTGCTCGGCTCCCGCCGTGGCGACAAGTCCGAAATGGCTATTATCGAACTCGTTTAATAAGCCGTAAGGAAACTTAATTTTAAAAATTAAAGTTGCGCAGAGACGTCGGTCTTTGCGCAACTTTTGCTTATGCTGCAAATTTTTTCAAATCAAAATAAGCAATGTGTCATAATTATATACATTGTTATAATATATATAATCAGGGTTGAACTTAACCTGAAAGGAGTTATTAATGAAAGATTTTATTAAACAGGTTAACGGCTTATCGTTGGTTATAAAGCTGTTGCTTTGTATCCCTGCCGTTGAAATTTTTTACGGGGTTTGCCGTGTAATTAACGGCGTTATAAAAAAAGACGCCCTTTGGATAGTGCTTGCCATACTCACCATTGTCCCCGGTGCGTGCTTTATGTGGATACTCGATTTGGTGTGGGTACTGACTAAAGGACATGCGTTCTTGCTTGGCAACGAAATATTTGAATAAAAATATTCGATATTTTGTTTGATAATTGTGATTTGTGTGATATAATAATTATAACATTTAAATAATAAAAGGAGATGTATTATGCACGTTTGGTTCCATAAGCAGAGTAAGGTTATACAGGTTCTTTTACTTCTTATCCCTGTAGTTAACTATGTAGTAGAAGTTTTGGTAAGATGGTCTGCCTTCATGAAGAAGGGTGGTGCTATAAGGCTTCTTATTTGTATCATCGTTACTATCCCCACCGGTATCATCATCGGTTGGTTGGATGCTATTTGGGTAATATTGTTCAATAAGCTTTTAGCTGAATAACAACGAATTAAAAAAGCTCCCTGCAGAATATGCAGGGAGTTATTTTTTTGTGGATTTAGGTTCGGTCAATCGAGAGATTTAAAGGTAAATTGCCCGTTATCGCAGATAATGTAGCCGTGAGCCGAATTTTCTTTGGGGAGAGATACCGAACCGGGGTTAAGGTGGAGATATCCGCCTTCTTCGACTACGTTCAAGGGGACGTGCGTATGTCCCGTGATATACACGTCGCCCTGCTTTAAAGGCGGAACTATCCTGTGTCCGTGGGAGAGAGTCAGTTTAACCTTGTCGTCGCAGACGGTTGCATAGTCGCTGGAGACGTTGAAGTCAAGCACCATTTGGTCGACTTCCGAGTCGCAGTTGCCCCTTACGGCGATAATCTTATCGGTAAGGGGGTTGAGTAATTCGCACACTTCCTTGGGGTTGTAGCCGTCGGGAAGGGGATTTCTCGGGCCGTGATAGAGCACGTCGCCTAAAATTATGAGCTTGTCCGCACTCTCTTCGATAAATTTTTCAATTACCTTTTTGCACCAATAAGCCGAGCCGTGAATGTCCGAACAGATAAAATATTTCATATTACTCCTTGTTGATTTACTGTAAAACGATTTTAAGTATTTGTTGCATATCGTCTACGATATACGTCGCCTTTGCGTTTGAAAGCTCTTCATAATCTCCGAAGCCGTATAAAACGCCGATTGAAGCTATGCCTGCCTGATTAGCGCCTGAAATATCGTGTTTCCTGTCTCCCACCATAATTGCGTTTGAAAGGTTTTTAACAGGGTAGTTCTCAAGAGCAAATTTAATGACGTCCGCTTTGTTGTTGCGTGTGCCGTCCATAGTCGCACAGGCGGTAAAATCGAAATACTTGCTTAAATTAAAATGCTCTATAATTTGCAGGGCAAATTCTTCGGGCTTGGACGTGGCGAGAATTATCTGCTTGTCGGCTCTCTTCAGGGCGGAGAGCAAACCAACAGTACCCACAAACATCTCGTTTTCGAATATGCCCTTGACCTTGAAGTACTCCCTGTAATATTCAACCGCCTTTAGGCTCTGCTGCCTGTCAAAGCCGTAGAAGTATTGAAAGGAATCGACGAGCGGGGGACCTATAAATTTGTAAAGACACCTTTTATCGTCCACGCTTATTCCGAATTTATCAAGGGCATAGACAACCGAATTGGTTATACCTTCCGCAGGGTTGGTAAGCGTACCGTCTAAATCGAAAAGGATATAGTCGTACATATTCTTATTCGTCCATCAACTCTTTAAATTTAGTTATGACGCCGAAGTCTGCGTTGGAAGGGATTTCTACACCCACCTGTGCCTTTAGCGCAGGGAAGGCATTTGCCGTGACGTAGGGGTTGCCGCTTGCAAGCAGCATCTCCAAGTCGTTCATATGGTCGCCGAAGGCAACGCAGTCGGACTTGTCCACGTTAAGGCGTTTCATAAGAGCATTAAGCGCCTTGCCCTTGTTGGCGTCTGCAACGCTCACGTCCAGCCAATCTCTGCCCGAAACCATAGTGCGCAAGCCGTGAATCTTGGGCGGCAACACCTTTCCGCCGTGTTCTGCGGCAAATTGAGCGTCCCATACCGAAATTTTAAGGGCGGTAACGCTTGTCAACACGTCGTCGAGATTATCCACCTTTTTGTATGCCGAGTAAGACCTTTTAAAAACGGTGGTAAACTGTTCGTCGTCATCTTCGATGTATGCGCAGTCGGTGCAGGATATTACGGGGTATAGATCCTCTTCAGCCCTTATAATATCGAGAGCACGCTTAACGTCATTTGCCGGGGTGGGGTCGGTAAAGATAATCTCGCCTTTATACCACACCAAACCGCCGTTTTCGGCGATGATTGCGATATAGTCCTTAACGGGCTCGAACAGCTTTATAAGGTTGGGCAGCTGTCTCCCGCTTGCAGGGCAGAATACGCCGCCGAGCGAATGAAATCTTTTGATGAGAGCAAACGTCTCTTCGGGCATTATTTTAGTAGGGGGAAGGAGCGTTCCGTCCAAATCGCTTGCAATAAGTTTAACCATAGTATAGATATATTTTAACACGAAGAGAATTTTGCTGCAACAAATTAAGGTTAATTACTTCAAAATTAAACGAGCGGAGCGAACAGACATAAGACGCTCTCCCAGAGTTTGTTTAAGGCGTTTGGCTTTTTAAAACCTATCGGTTGAGAAAGCTGTAGGCAGCATAAAAAGTCGACCGTCATCTCGTTGGCAAGCTCGCCCTTGCACAGTACGCCGTTCTCATAGTTTAATCGGGTGGAGCGGAAGTCAAAGTTGTAACTGCCGATATATGCGGTATCGTCGAACACCGCCCCCTTAAAGTGCATAAATCCTGGAGTGAACCGATAGATAATAACGCCGTTATCGTTTAGCTTTCTTGCATAAATTTTAGTTATGGCATAGGGCAGTTTTTTATCGGGTACGGCGGGGATTAAAATGATGACTTCCACGCCACGCCTTGCGGCAAAGCAAAGTGCGTCCGACAGCTTTTCGCCAAAGCACATATAGGGGGTGGAGATATAAATTCTGCGTTTGGCGCCGTATATGGCGGAAGCAATCGCATCTTCGAACACACCGCCGCCCATATCGGGCATATCGGCAACGGGGGTTAAACGCTCTTTTTGCGGTTGGGTGGCACATATGTCGGGGTCTTTGCCGTTGAAAAGGGCTAAAAACAGCTGTGAAAAGATAAGTGCCGCCTGACCTGTAAACATTGCTCCGCCGTCCTTCCAATAAGCGTGCGGTCGGGTTATGTGGGCGTATTCGTCTGCAACATTCACTCCGCCGACAAACACAAACTTATTATCAATCACGGCAATCTTTCTGTGGTCACGGATATTAATTCGGGATAGGGGAAGGGGCAAAAGCCTGTTAAACGCCTTAACGTTCGCCCCCTTTTTTATAAGCTGTTTGAAGTCCTGTTTCGGTGCACGCAGCGCACTGCCTAACCCGTCGTAGATAATCTTAACTTCTACTCCCCTTTCAAGCGCAAAGAGCAGCTCTGTATAGATTTGAGACCATATCTTGCCCTTGGCAATGATGTAAAACTCTAAATAGACGCACTCTTTTGCCTGCGATATAAGGCGGGTAAGCCGTTTTAAGAGCAGGCTTCCGTCCCCGAAAAACTCGTAATCGTCGTACCCGACTTCAGGCAGAATTAACCCCTTTCCGCCTTTGGGCGAGCATAGGTGGGAGATGAAGCACAGCACCGCCCCTGCAATAGGCAGTGCGATGATTATCGCAAGCCAGGCGCACTTAAAGGCGACGGCGCTCTCCCTGCCAAGGAGGTACAGTGCGGCGGCGAGCGAAAGCAGGTAGGTAAGGCATATTGCCGCAGCAATGGGCAGAAGGGAATGAAGATAGACGCATAAAATAACAGTTGCGGCGCATAGCGCCGCAACTATAAACAGACAAATAAATAATTTTGAAAATAAGAATCTGAATACACGCATAGGCTATGTAACGAATTCTGATTCAATAGGGCTTATAAGATTAGCTTCAACACCGTCATCTTGGAATTGCGTGAAACGTTAGCCGCCCTATCGAGCAAAAGTGCGTCTAAATCAAACTCGGTTAAGACTTCCTTTTCGAAGTTGGTTAAATCGATTGCCCCGTGCATAATCATATTGACAGCCGTCTCCGTATAGCCGAAGCCGTCCGAAACGGAGTAGATACGCAAATTCTTTTCAAACAGGGGACCTGCGTCTAACGAGAAGGTTACGGGGCTGACGCCGCCTAACACCATGTCCTTATTGCGTGCAAGCACCCTTGCGGTCACGGCGGCAGGCAGTCTGCAGTCCGAAGTGTAGATTGCCGCATCGCACAAGCTTCCGCTCGAAGCCTTGTTTATGTTTTCAAGCAGGTTCTCGTCTGCGGCAAAGGAGAAGAATACGCCGCTACGCTTCATTCTGTCGAGATTTTGCTGATAGTTGTCGATAACTATAGGCACGAGCTTATGATACAGCGCAACCTGCGCAACGATAGAGCCGAAGAAGCTTACGCCTATAATAGCCACACGGCTCCCCGTAGTAAGGTTTAACCTATCGAAAATATTTTCTGCCAAAGCAACCCATTCTATGCACAAAGCGTGCATATCGTCCACCTCGTCGGGGAGAAGGGTTACGTCCGTATAGTCGCATACGACGAAATCTCTTAAGAACCCGTCAAAGTCCTTCAATGCAACTTTAGGGGAAGTGCAGTCCGCACGATCGCCGCTCTTGCAGTTATAGCACTCGCCGCAGGGGCGTACGGCGTTCAGATAAACTCGGCTGCCCACTTTAAGCCCGAAGCAGTGGTCGCCAAGCTCGGTTATAACGCCTACGGCTTCCCTGCCGATAGTTACGGGATAGTTGACCTTTTGCTCACCCGTGTAGCAGAGTGCGTCGTAATTGGAGAGTAAAAGGTGGGTTATACGCACTTTAACTTGCGTAGCCCCAACGCTATAACGCTCCTGCTCATGTTTTTCGAGCTTGTTCTGCCCGATCAATACCCAATTATCCATACGCACTAATTATAAGCCAAATATTGCATTAAATCAACCCTTTAATAAAAAAACAGCTAAAATTTTGTTAAACCGTTAAAATTATCGCTAATAGTCTAAAAAACGTTTGACTTATTTTTTGCATTTATTTATAATAATAAAGCTATTTATATGGCGCTAAAGGTAAAAATAATCAGCGAGGTAATATAATGAAGCCCGATATACATCCCAATTATCACGAAGTAACGGTTGTTTGCGCATGCGGCGCAACTTTTAAGACCGGTACCACGAAAGACGTTGAGACGCTCAAAGTGGATATCTGTAACAAGTGTCACCCCTTCTTCACAGGCAAACAGAAGCTTGTTGATACCGGCGGTCGTGTTGACAAATTTAAGAAAAGATACAACATCTAAAAAAGAGACAGGCTTCGAGTATAATTCATTATATTTGAAGCCTTTTGTCTTATTTTGGGTTTTTGTGCAACAAAAAGATATTGAAATAGCTTTTTTAAATAAGCTTGCATATATTTAAGAGTAAAATGGCAAATAAAGAAAAAGAAAAAAAGAAAAAGCGTATATGTTCTTCAGTAGGCGGTCAGGCTGTTTTGGAAGGCGTTATGATGATGGGTAAGACCTCGTATTGTACCGCCGTGCGTGACGCCGACGGGCAGATACAGATTGAAAGGACTCGCATTAAGCGTTCCGATGCGGTTAAAACTGCTTCTAAAATTCCCTTTGTAAGGGGGTGCGTAAATATGGTTACGTCCCTTGCAAGGGGTATGCACGCACTCAACCGCTCGTCCGAAGTGTACGCCTCTGACGAGAGCGAGCCCAGCCGCATTGAAAAATGGTTTGCCGAAAAGCTTAAGATAAGTTTTTCTTCGTTAATTTCCATAGTAGGCACCGTTCTGGGTATTGCGCTTGCGTTTGCCCTGTTTATGTGGCTGCCCATCTTCCTTGTGGACGACGTTATCATAAAGTATCTTTGGAACAGCTTATCACAAAGCGATTGGTACTACTACGCCATAAGGGGCGGAATTAAGCTTGTAATCTTCCTTGCCTATTTAGGGCTTGTGATGATAATTAAGGATATACGCAGGTTATACCGCTATCACGGCGCAGAGCATAAGACGATAAACTGCTATGAGCAGGGGTTGGAGTTAACCAAGGAAAATGTCATGAAATGCTCACGCATACACGACAGGTGCGGCACGTCCTTTCTCTTTATCGTACTCATAATTAATATCGCCATAATCGGTTTAGTCTCCTGGGCGATAGGAATTAACGAGACAAATATCCCCAACGGTGCGCTCCGTACCCTTGCAAATCTGGGTGTGGAGATTGTGCTTTTGCCTTTAATTACGGGTATTTCCTACGAGTTTTTAAAGCTCTTTGCGCTTATCACTTCGCCTATAGGCGTAATATTCAAGTGGCCCGGAATGCTTCTACAGAAGGTGTTCACGACGAGAGAGCCCGACGGCGAGATGGTGGAAGTTGCAATTGCGGCGTTCAAGGCGGCAATGGAGATGGATGAAAACCCTGAAATGAGTGAAACTACTTTTGTTACGGGCGGACTTCTGCCCAAGCTTTTGGAAGAGACAAAGAAGAAGTTTGCTAAAAACAATATAGACGAAAGCGATGCGGAGTGGATATATTCCCTTGTTCTGGATATGAACAGGAGTGAACTCAACTCCCAAAGGCTGGTTAAGCCCAGCGAAATGCGCAAGATTTGCGAAATAGTCGATAAGCGTATGACGGGCAGACCCCTTTGGTATATCATCGGCGACGTCGACTTCTACGACTGCAAGATTAAGGTGGACGAGAGAGTTTTAATACCCAGACCCGAAACCGAAATCTTGGCACAGCAAGCCGTTAACGCCATTGAAGACGGCGACAAGGTGCTGGATATGTGTACGGGAAGCGGCTGTATCGCCATTGCCATTGCCAAACACTTAAAGGGCAAAAAGGCTACTATTACTGCGGCAGACGTCTCGGATGCGGCTATAATGCTCGCAAAGGAAAACGCTAACTATAACTCGGTTGACGTAACCTTTGTGCAGAGCGACTTATTCTCCAAAGTACACGGCAGGTTTAACCTTATAGTGTGCAATCCCCCCTATATTCGCAGCAGCGAGATTGCCCACCTTCAGAGTGAAGTCAGAGACTTCGAACCCAGAATTGCACTTGACGGCGGAGACGACGGGCTTGAGTTTTACAGAAGACTTGCCGCTGAAGTATCCCGTTATATAGCAAAGGGCGGTATGCTCATGCTTGAAGTTGGTGAAAATCAGGCGGAAGACGTCTTAAAGCTCTTCCCCAAGCGTGATTACGCAATGATAGTCAAAGATTTTTCGGGCGTAGAGAGATTCCTTAAAATTGCATTTTAACTTGAGAGCGACGTTGATATGACCCCGAAAATAACAGAAATTTACAATAAATATTTATCGCTTACCCAAAAGCTTTCCGACCCTTCTATCCCCGCAGGCGGCGAAGAGTGGACGAAGATTGCCAAGGAGCAGTCCGAACTCACCGAAACTGCGGCAAAGTACGAAGAGTACCTTGCAGAGAGCAAGAAATTGCAACAGGCGGAAGAAGCGTTAAAGACTGAGACCGACCCCGAGATGAGAGAGCTTTTAAACGAAGAGACGTACGACTGTAAACACCGTTTGGAAGAGATTGAAGGGGAGTTGAAGATATTGCTTCTGCCCAAGGATAAGAACGACGACAGGAACTGCATTATGGAGATAAGGGGCGGCGCAGGCGGCGAAGAAGCCGCATTGTTTGCTGCCGAACTCTACCAGATGTACTTACATTACTGCGAACACCACCGCCTTAAGGTTGAAGTCGTAGACGAAAACGCAACAGAGCTTGGCGGCATAAAGGAAATTGTTTTAAACATTGCCGGAAAGGACGCCTACAAGCAGTTAAAGTTCGAAAGCGGCGTACACCGTGTGCAGAGAGTGCCTGAAACCGAATCGCAGGGCAGGGTACACACTTCGACCGCAACCGTTGCGGTTATGCCTGAAGCCGAAGACGTGGAAGTTGAAATCCGTGATGAAGACGTCAGGGTGGACGTGTACCGCTCTTCAGGCGCAGGCGGACAGAAGGTCAATAAGACCGAGACGGCAATAAGGCTTACTCACTTCCCTACGGGTATAGTCGTAACCTGCCAGGACGAGAGAAGTCAGCTTAAAAATAAGGACAAGGCGTATAAGGTTCTGCGCTCCAGGCTGTATGATTATTACAACGGCTTAAACCGCTCCGAGCAGGACGCACAGCGTAAATCGCTCGTGGGCAGGGGCGACAGGTCGGAGCGTATCCGCACCTATAACTTCCCCCAAGGCAGGGTAACCGACCACAGAATCGGGCTTTCGCTCTTCTCCATAGACGCATTTATGATGGGCGAGATTGACGAGATGGTGGAGGCGCTCACCATTGCAGAAAGAGAAAGGCTTTTAGCCGGTGAAGAGGATTAATTTAGACGAGCTTGACTGCGGTGATAAATATCGGAAGCAGTAACGTCATACCCGTCGGGATTGCGAGCCGACTATTGTAGTCGGCTCGCAATGACGGTTGAAGTAGACGTAAAAGCGGCGTAGCGATAATTTTCGCTACGCCGCTTTATCTAATAATCGCAATATATTATGCGGTCAATCGTTAGTTCTTTTTATATCCGCATTTAGGGCAAACGCCGTTTTCGTTCAGGGCTATGCCGCAGAGAGGGCAGCGGTCGATCGACTTGCTTGTTTCATATTCCTGCGAAGCCGCATTAACGCCGCTCGTGAACGTAAGCTTGGCAATATTAAGCTTGTCCTTAAGCAGTTCGTAGACAATTTTAATCATACCTTCAACTGTCATCGTCTCCTTTGTTACTACGAGGCGGCATTCGGGGTATGCGGTTGCAAGTTCGGTCTTGAAAGCGGGTCCCTTCATCTTATTAGTAGCTGCGCCGTTTTTTATACCCTGCGCCTCGTAAACGGAGAGAATAGCGGGTAACAGGGGGTCGTCCTCACGCAAGATTAAGGCGTGATCAAAGTTTTTCAAAACCTCCCAGGCGGTCTTTTGAATTTCGTTGCAGGGGAAAACCATATTTACACCGGGCTCTACGGTGTCCTCAACCTCTATTGTAAGTACGCCGGTATGTCCGTGTAAATACTGTGCTTCGCCTTTAAATCCGTAAAAGCGGTGTGCATATTGCAAGTCTAACGTGGTAATACTTCTCATATTAAAAACTCCTTATCAATTTATTTTTTTTCGGGTAACAGCGTTGCCCGTTTAATTCTTTTTCATATTTGACATGACTTATTTAAGAGCCCTTTTTACAATCGGGGCAGACGCCTTTGAAAATCACTTCATACCCTGTGAACGTAAAACCGTTATCGCTCCTGATATTCTTCTCTAATCCTTCTACAAAGTCCATATCCACGTCGAACAGTCTGCCGCATTTTTCGCACTGTACGTGAATATGGTTGCTACATATGTGATCGAAACGGTCTGCGCCCCCTGTAACCGTTATCCTGCGTATAGCTCCCTCTTCGGAAAGAAGTTTGAGGTTGCGGAATACAGTTGCTCTGCCTATATGTGGATGTGTTTTAATTATTTCGTTGTAAATCTCGTCTGCAGTGGCGTGGCAAGCCAGCTTGTTTACGGCTTCAAGCACCAATGCCCGTTGTATCGTGTTGCGCTTAATCATAGTCTGGTCAACTCACATTTTCATTCTTATTAATATTATATATCAATAAGTAATTAATGTCAATAGGTAAATAAAAAATAACCCTATCATAAATACGGGCATCAAGCAATAAATAAAAGGCTTATTGACAAAGCGGCAAAGCGGGGGTATAATATATGTTATGAAACATAATCAGTCGGCAGAAGATTATTTAGAGACCATTTTTTTGCTTTCAAACGAGCTGGAGGACGTACACCAGATAGAGATTGCACGAAGGATAGGGGTGTCCCAACCTGCGGTGCAAAAGGCTTTGCGTGCGCTCAAGGCGCAGGAGTATATCGTCACCGACGGACTCCATATCCGCCTGACGGAGCAGGGCAAAGAGTACGCCGAAAGGGTCTACCACAGGCACTGCACTATACGCAGGTTTTTAATTCTTCACGGGGTCGATTACGAAACCGCCGATAAGGACGCTTGCGAGATAGAGCACTGCATTTCGGAGCAGACTTTCTCCGCAATGGAGAAGTTTGTAAGTGATAACGAGTAATAAGTAAAAAGTAATAATAAAGATACGGCGCACCGTTACGGTGCGCCGTATGTTTTTACGTTTGACGGGTGAGAAGTCGGTCAAGCGCAATAGAAAATAAGAAACGTGGTTAAGGCATTGCCTTGTGCGCCGTTTTACTTTTGACAATATCAAGGCATTGCCTTGATATTGTCTATCTTGCCGTCCTTGTACTCAACCGCAAAATACTTAATCTCAAACAAATTGTCCTTTATACGGTAGGCGAGAGCGGCGGCGCAGATATCGCCGTACTTGTCGTAAAACGCCTTATGCGGCACGCACACTTCTTTAAATTCACCCAGGTACTCCTTAATAGCTTCGGTTGCGCCCTGCATATCTTCGCTTAAAAATTCCTTGCAGTCAGCTCCGTACAACACCCCTTCAAAAAAGGCAAAGTGCGAAACGGCGTCATCTACTGCGTAACGCCTTTTAATCTCTTCTCTGTTAAGTTGTAAGTTCTGCCCGTCGTAGGCGTACTCCCGTTCGGCAAAGTACCCCGCCGAAGACTTAAAATTGACCGTTACCCCCAACATATCCCCCGTTGAATAGCTCTCCACCCGATCCAAATACAGCTTCTTCCCTTCGGCGGAAATCACGCAAAGCCCGTTATCTGCCGCAGCAAGCACGACGGGGGTACCGCCGATACTCTCTTCGCTCAAGCGGCAATTTACAAAATAGTCGGGCAGTCGGTATAAAGAGCACTGCTTTCCGTCACAGCTTAAATATGTGAGACCGCATAATTGGAAAAGCGTAACGTTAAGTCCGCCCATACGCCTTTGTTCAAGGATATTAAGTGCGCTCGCCGGCCTTTCGTAGTGCGTAATATGTATTTGCACGCCGTCTCCGAACAGGTACACGTTTAAAAAGGGTGGTGGGTTTTTAAGCAGGCTCCGTCCTATTAATACGTTGTACGGCAGAAAGCAGTTTACGGGTATAATTTCGGCAAGCACTTCTTCGCCGTCGGGGATTTCCACATATCTTTCAATGGAGTCAAGAATTCCCAGTAACTCGCCGTTCAGCTTTAACGCCGCCCTTTGCTCGGTTAAAAAATAAAACTTCATAAATTATTAAATGAATAAGTTAACCGTTTTATGTCAATAAATGCTACAACAAAATTAAAATAATCGGAGGGCGTTATGGAGAAGATTAACGGTTACACAAAGGACGAAGCGGAAAGTCTTGTTAAATTCGTGTGCGAAGGCAAGGTGCAGGGTAAAACATTAACCCGCATTTTCGGTGAGTATGCCCAAAAGGCAGGCAGGGCGAAGGGGAGTGTGCGCAACTATTATTACGCCTTATTAAAGAGCGGGGATAATCAGGCGGTTAAGGAGCTTTTAAAGGGTACCAACCTGAAGGCGGAAGAGTCCAAACCCTTCACCGATGAAGAGACGGACAAAATTTTAAAGGCCATACTTGCGGCAAAGAGCAAGGGTATCTCTGTGCGAAAGGCGGTTTTAAACCTTTCAGGCGGAGACGACAAGCTAATGCTCCGCTACCAGAACAAGTACCGCAACGTAATGGCGAAGCAGCCGCAAAGGATAGAAAAGTTGATGAAGGAAGCGGGATATACTGTGGACGACGAAGAGAAAAGGGCGATCGAAGAGAAGATTAACAGCCTTTACGACGAACTCAACGCTTCTTTAAAGGAAGAGAACAAACGACTGACCGCCGTCGTTAAAAAACTGATGGATGAAAACTTTTTACTGCGTTTGCAAGTAAAAAATTTACAGTCATAAATTGTTTTACCTTGACAAATACTCTTTATAAAGGGTGCTTTGTGTGCCGATTAAGGAGGTTGAATAACTTATGGAAAAGTTCATTTTAGGGCTTGCCGTCGGTATGGCGGGCGGGGCTTTGCTGGTTGCCAATAACTGTAAGCTTCGCAACCTGGTTAAAAAGAATCAGGAAGACGTTATGAAGAAGTGCGAAGACTATATTGACAATAAGCTCGCCGGCGAAGGTAAGCAGGGCGGTTGTTGCTCGCAGGAAGAATAAAAAAGAGGAGAGCGTGCTCTCCTCTTTTTTTACTTATTTATCACTGTTTTCGTAGTAAATACTCTGCATATTCTCCAGAGCCATTTGGCAAATTTCGTCTTCCGTCTTGCCTTCAGCAAGTAATTGGTTGACGTATATGGGCTTGCCAACTATCATCTTACCCTTCTTTCCCTTTAACAGATATCCGCTGTAGACGGGCAAGTCTATTTTACGTCTTTTATAGTACAGCTTGGCAAGCGTGATAAAGCCCTTGTTAAACGATAAGGGCGGGTCGAAATAACCGCCGGAAGAATCTTCGGGGAAGATTAAGATGGGGTTGTCGGTGTCTAATATTGAACAACTTGTCTTAAGCGAGGTTGTAAACCTTGCGTCATGATAGGTGGGGATAAGCCCTATACCACGATAAATTGACTTTGAGATTACTCCGAACACCGTAGCGACAAAAAAGGACTTTGCCTTACCCCAATGCAGCTTCTGGCGATAGAAGACGTGGTATAAATAATTCCATCTCTCCCTATAGTTGCCAAACATCTCGTGTGCGCCCCAACCCGTATATATGAAGGGGAAGTACATTTCGTACGTCATAGGTCCGTTTGCGCCTGCGTGATTGCTTAAATAGATAGCCTTCTTTTCAAGCTCGCCGCCGCTTTGGTTGATGAATCGGGGTTTGCGCTTAAAAATCTTTAGAAACCAGTTTACAAAGCGCATACCTGCGCCCCTTTTAAGTTTTACCTTATACTGATATGCCTTTTTATTCTTACTCATAAACCTTAATGCTCTCCGTAACAGCTCTTGATATTATATAATATTGTAATGCAAAATGCAACAGTTTAATGTCAACGGCGTTGACAAACTCGCAGTTAAAGACTATAATTTCAATAATGTGGTAATAAATTAACTATGGACGAAATTAAAAGAGTTAAATTAAAAACGGGTACGCAGGTTGCGCTTTCGCACCTTGTATACTCCTTCAATCGGCATATCAAGGGCGTTAAGGCGAAGAATAATCTGTGCTATGCTCTCGATAAAGAAAGCAGGCATAAGTTGGATATAGCCTACCCCGAAACGGCAAAGGACGGGGGATATCCCTGCGTTATTTACCTGCACGGCGGCGGTTGGACGGCCTACGATAAGTGCCTTTTCCGCTCCACCGCAAAGGAGCTGGCTGCCCGTGGGGCGGTGGTGTTCAATTGCAACTATTCCCTTGCGCCCAAGTATAATTTTGCCGATATGCAGTCGGATTTGTGCATGATTACGGCTTTTGCAAGGAAGCACGCCGAAGCGTTTGGCGGAAATCCCGACAAAATCATCTTTGCGGGTGACAGTTCGGGCGCACACCTTACGGCACTGTACGTTAACAGCTTATTCTCATTCAATTCTCCGTTGTCAAAGTACGTCAAGGGGTGTGCATACTTTTACGGCGTATTCGATTTGATTGCGGTGAGAGACGTTGACTTCAGCAATAAATCTGCCTACACTAAATCGGCTATACCCCTGGATATGCCCAAACGAAGGCAGTATTTATGGCAGTATTCTCCCATTAACTACGTCTGTAAGACGTTGCCGCCCACGCTCCTTTGCAGCGGTGAGATCGACCCCCTGCACAGTGGGCAGAGTCAAGTTTATTCGGCTGCGTTGAAGCAGGCGGGAGTGAGGGTGGAAGAGCTGTTTTTCTCCGTCGAAGACAAGAATGCAGGACATAGGTTTATAACCTTTTCCAAGTGCCCTGCGGCTAAAAAATCTTTCGAGAAATTCGGTGAGTTTTTAAATACTTTAGAAAATTCCGAAAATACTTGAAATTACAGTGCGTAGATGATATAATACATTCGTATAATTCTTTCGGCAAAAAAATCGACGCAAAGGCAGGTTAAGTTTTGGAGAGATATGTAGCTTTCGATATCGGGGATAAACGCATAGGCGTTGCTATTTCAGACCCGTTTAATACCTACGCTCTGCCTTCCGTAACCTACCACCGCAAGAACTTTAAGGAAGATATCGCCGCTCTCGTAAAGATAGCGAAGGAGAAGGGTGCAACCACCGTAGTGTGCGGTCTGCCCGTTAACTTCGACGGGTCGGAAGCGTTGCAGACGCAGAAGACTTTGAGGTTTATCGAAGCGTTAAAGGAAGCCCTTTCCATTCCCGTCGTGTGCGAAGACGAGAGATTTACCACGATGATGGCGCACGAAACGCTGATTTCCGAAGGTATGCGGAGAGAGAAGCGCAAATCCTATGTGGACGCACTTGCGGCGGCAAATATATTGGACGGTTATTTGCAGAGAATAAACAATAAAAAACCGTAATCGGCATACGATATATACGGCTAAAATAAGGAGATAAAAATATGGCAGACGAAATAAAAGAAGCCGAGATGGACGAAGAAGGCATAATCGTGCTGTTGGACGATGAGGACAACGAAGTTAAATTCAAGCTTGTGGACGTAACTGAATACAAGGGTGAAAAGTATGCGTTCTTGCTCCCTGCAGAACCCAACGAGATGATTGGCGAAGACGAAGTGGCTGTCTTCCTGTTCAAGGAAGCAGAGCAGATGTTGGTGCCTATCGAAGACGAAGAACTCTTGCAGGAAGTTTTCGACTTCTGGCAGAGCGAAGAAGACGAGGACGAAGAAATCTAACGGGGTGGAAATAATATGAAGAAGTTTTTAAAGTCGATGACTGCTATATTTGCAGTCGTAGTTTTGGCGTTTGCATTTGCAGGTTGTACTACCAACGTCAGCGGTAAGACCTACGTCTATTCGGAAGTTATTGCGGAAATTCCCGAAGACGCTTCTACCATTGAACAGGGGCTTATAACCACAGCTAAAGGCGTGGTTGAAGAGACTTTCAAAAATTCGGAAGTAACCTTTAACGAAGACGGCACAGTAGGCTCTGTAAGCACCTGGGCGCAGGACGGCAAGACGGTTACCGTTAAGACGGGCGATACCGTTACGGCAACCTATAACGTAAGCGGCAAGAAGCTGGAGCGTCCTTATCAGTACGGCAGCTACTCCTTTACAATCGTCTATGTGATAAAGTAATAAGCATTAAAATTTAAGGGCGGAATTGCATTTTTTACTGCAATTCCGCCCCCGTTTTTCTTGTATGTCAGGTTAAGATGCCGTCAAAGCTCTCGTCGAAAATTTCGCATAGCTTTGCAAGCATAGAAAGGCTCGGCTCGCAAATGCCTTTCTCCCAACTGCTTATCGTGCGTTGGTCAACACCCAAAAGCGACGCCAGATCTGCCTGTGATAGCTTTTTACCGAGACGTAATTGCCTTAAGTTTTCTGCGAATTTAATTTCAACCATAGTTATATTATTACCAATAATTCTGGTAAAAGGCTTGACTTACCAAATTTTCTGGTATACAATACAGTCGTAGAGTTTTTTAAAAAATTGGAAAATAAGGAGATACATTAATGAAAAAATTGCTTAAAACGGGGATAGTTTCAGCCCTTCTTGCAGTTGTTGCGTCGGTGTGTGCAATTCTTGGCGGTTGTGCTTCACCCAAGACTTTTTCAAAAGTGGGTATGAACATAACGCTCACTTCTGAATTTAGCGAACAGACTATCGTTACGCAGACCGCCTATTACGTCAGCAGGGACAGCGTTGTTACGGGTCTGAAAGAAGAGTTCAGTTTAATGGCGGGATTTGAGAATTATACCATAGAGCAGTATACTGCGTTGGTTATCAACAACAATGCCCTTAACTCAACTGTCAATACAAGAGAGGGTGAAGATTACTGCTGGTTTACATATACCAGGGAAGTAAACGGTAAAGATTTCTTTTATCTTGCCACTACGCACAAGGCAAGCGACGCATTCTGGCTTATTCAGTTCGGTTGTGACGTAGCCGACGAGAGCGAATATACGGAAATCTTTTTAGGTTGGGCGGACAGCGTTACTTTTACGACAACCGAGAATGGTGCCAACGTGTAATCCGTATTTACTGTAACGGCAGTCGGTTTTAAAGTTAAAAACTTAAAATTAAACGTTCGTATGCGAAATTTATTGCCGTTTACGGACGTTTTTTCTTTACAACTTAAAATAATTATGTTAAAATACCAAGGCTGTAAAAAATTCACACCCGTAAAGCAGGTATTCCGTGGCGGAAAAATCTATTCTCAATTCCGCAATAAATACCCATTGACTGTGTTTACGGGGAGGTTTAACGGAGGTTTTATATGGCAGTTATTACTATGAAACAGCTCCTCGAGGCAGGCGTTCACTTCGGCCACCAGACCAGAAAGTGGAACCCCAAGATGGGCAAGTACATCTATGCGGCAAGGAACGACATTCACATCATCGACTTGCAGCTTACCGTAGGTCTCGTTGAAGAGGCTTACAAGTTCGTATGCGAAACGGTTAAGTCAGGTAAGTCCGTTCTCTTCGTCGGTACGAAGAAGCAGGCTCAAGACGCAATCAAGGAAGAAGCAGAGCGTTGCGGTCAGTACTACGTTAACTCCCGTTGGCTCGGCGGTACCTTGACCAACTACAAGACCATTCGCTCCAGAATCGAGAGAATGACCAAGCTTGAGAAGATGGAAGAGAGCGGTGAGTTCGACCTTCTCCCCAAGAAGGAAGTTGCTAAATTAAAGGAAGAGCTTACCAAGCTCCAGACCAATCTCGGCGGTATCAGGGATATGAAGAGCATGCCCGGCGTTATGTTCGTAGTAGACCCCCACAACGAAAAGAATGCAATTGCAGAAGCAAGAAAGCTCAACATTCCCATCGTTGCAATCACCGATACCAACTGCGATCCCGACCTTATCGACTACGTTATCCCCGGCAACGACGACGCAATCCGTGCCGTTAAGCTCATCACCGGCGTAATCGCAAACGCAGTAATCGAAGCAAATCAGGGCGAAGCTTACTCCGTAGAGGAAGAAGCTCCCGCAGCAGAGGAAGCAACCTCTATCGAAGAAGTTGTTGCCAACGCTGAAGAGTCCGCTGAATAATCGTAATTAATTAAAATAGGAGTTATATTATGGCATTTACCGCTAAAGACGTAATGACGTTAAGAGATAAGACGGGCGCAGGTATGCTCGACTGCAAAAAGGCTTTAACCGACGCTGACGGCGATATGGAAAAGGCTGCAGAGCTTTTGAGAGAACGTGGCATTGCTAAAGCAGTTAAGAAGGAGAGCAGGGTTGCAGCTGAAGGCGCAGTAGGCGCATACGTATCCACCTGCGGCAAGGTTGGCGTGCTTTTGGAAATCAACTGCGAGAGCGACTTCGTTTCTTCCGGCGACAAGTTCCGTGCAATCGTTAAGGGTGTTTCCGAAGTTGTTGCTTCCGAAAAGCCTGCAGACGTAGACGCATTGCTTGGCTGCACTATCGAAGGAATTACCGTTAAGGACTATATCACCAACGCAACCGCAGTTATCGGCGAAAAGATTGCTATCCGCAGATTCGTTATCTTCGAAACCGAAGGCAAGATTGAAACCTATATCCACATGGGCGGCAAGGTCGGCGTTATGGTTGAAGCAGTTGATTGCGCAGAAGGCTGTGAAGAGACCCTTCATGACGTAGCCCTTCAAATCGCTGCAAGCAACCCTTCATATGTAACCGAAGCTGAAGTTCCCCAGTCCGTACTTGACAAGGAAAAGGAAATCATGCTTGTTCAGATGCAGAACGACGAGAAGAACAAGAATAAGCCCAAGGAAATCCTTGAAAAGATCGTTATGGGTAAGATGGGCAAGTTCTATTCCGAAAACTGCCTTTTAAAGCAGGCTTTCGTAAAGGACGATTCCCAGACCGTAGGTCAGGTTATCGGCAACAAGTTCAAGGTTGCTCGTTTCGTTCGTTGGACGATGGGCGAAGGCATCGAAAAGAGACAGGAAGACTTATCCGAAGAAGTGGCAAAACAGGTTGCCGCTATGAAGAAGGACTAATCTCTGAATAAATTGAATTAAAAAAGGTGTTTCAGACGAAACACCTTTTTTGTTTTGGTAAAATCCACCTATTTCTTTAAGCCGCCTAAACAAGTTTAAGCGGCGTTATCGAGCGCTTGGCTTGCGTGGAAGGCATCGATAAACTCGTTAATTTGCTTTAAAGATATGGAGTAGTTGTCGTCGTCCGTGTCCTCTTTGCCCCAAGTGTTCAAGCCCAACAGATTGCCGTCGATATCGCAGAGCGCACCGCCGCTGTTGCCGGGATTGATAAGCGCATTGTGGTGGAGTACATAGTAGCTTACATTGCCTATCAACGACCACCCGACAATCTCGCCATAGGTCACGATATTGTTTACGCCGCTGGGGTTGCCGACTGCAAACACAAACTCACCGGGTACCATATTGGTGTCCTTCCTTGCCGTGTAGTTGACTTTGGGCAGGGTGTAGGTGGAATCGGTCTTCTTCTTGAACTTTATAATGGCGATATCGTTGTCGTCGCCGTCGCTGGCAACCACGGTAACGTCGTTAGGGGCGTACTGTCCGCCGTATTCGGTGCCGTATATGTCGGTTACGGAGTAGATAGTGCTATAGGTGGCACCGTCTACTACGTTGGTTATAACGTGGTTGTTTGTTAAGGCGTAGTAGTAATTTTCGTCTTCTTCGAACACGACGCCGCTGCCAAGGCTCGTGCCCTGATATCTGGAGAACCAGCCCTGACTTTTATAGTACATAGTGTCTATGGAGATATTGAATGCACGAATGGTTTCACGTACGTTCATAAGGCTGTCTGCCGAAATTTCCGTGTTTGATTGGTAGTCGGAGACGGGTGCGTTTTTTTGAAGTGCGCCGGTAAGCAGGTTGCATCCACAAAAGCTTGTTGCGCAAACTGTCGCAATTACTGCAAATACTATCGCTTTGATTTTTTTCATTTTATAGCTCCTTGCGCTATTTTAATATATAACAATTCAAAAATGGAAATTGTTGAATTCTTAATTATTATATTCTCAATAAATGGTCTATTCAAGCTTTTTCATAGATTTTCGCCAAACTTTCATTAAACCTAAACAAATTTATTATATATTTAGTATTGCTTTTAGGTTCGGTAATATGTTATAATTGGTTAGTAAAAGAGAAAATAGGGGGAAAGTTTTTATGCAATCCAAGTACAAAAGAGTGCTTATCAAGCTTTCCGGTGAGGCTTTAGCAGGCCCCAGCGGTCACGGCGTAGACGAAGATGTGATGGATAAGGTGGTGAAGCAGATTGTCGCCATTAAGGAGATGGGCGTGCAGATCGCCTTGGTTATCGGCGGCGGCAACTTCTGGCGTGGCAGACAGGGCAAGACGATGGACAGGGCGGTTGCAGACCATATGGGTATGCTTGCAACCGTTATGAACGCTCTCGCCATGATGGACGCTCTGGAAAGACACGGCATTCCCACCAGAGTGCAGACGGCACTCATTATGACTTCGGTCGCAGAGCCCTATATCCTGCGTAAGGCGTTAAGCCATTTTGAAAAGGGCAGGGTGGTAATTATGGCTTGCGGTACGGGCAATCCCTACTGCTCAACCGACACGGCTGCGGCACAGCGTGCCTGCGAAATTCAGGCAGACGTACTTATGATGGCAAAGAACATAGACGGCATCTACGATTCCGACCCCAAGCTCAACCCCAACGCTAAAAAGTACGACCACATCAACTATTTAGATATAATTAAAAACGGTATTAAGGCTATGGACGCAACCGCTGCAACGATGTGTATGGAGAACAATATCCCCGTAGTTGCATTCGGGCTCAACGAAGAAAACAGCATAGTCAGGGTTGCCTGCGGCGAAAAGCTGGGTACTCTCATTGATAACGGTTAAAAGATAAAAGGAGAAAATAAATATGGAAAACGAGTTAATTGACGACATACTGCTCACTTTGGACGACAAGCTCTCTAAAGCTGTTTCGGTGCTTGAAGAAGATTATTCTGCAGTAAGGGCAGGCAGGGCGAACCCCCACATTTTAGATAAGGTCATGGTAGACTACTACGGCGCAATGACCCCCATAACCCAGATGGCTAACGTCTCCGTACAGGAAGGCAGATGTCTTGTCATCTCCCCTTGGGACGTATCTGCGTTAAAGGGCATTGAAAAGGCGATACAGATTTCCAATATCGGCATCAATCCCACCAACGACGGTAAGGTTATAAGGCTTGTGTTCCCCGAACTCACCGAAGAACGCCGTAGGGATCTGGTTAAGCAGATTAAGAAGATGGGTGAAGATACCAAGGTTGCACAGCGTAACGTGCGTAGGGACGCTATGGACTCCCTTAAGAAATTGAAGAACGATAAGTCGATTTCCGAAGACGAATATTCTGCAGGCGAGAAGGAAGTCGAAAAGATGGTATCCGACGCCGTTGGCAAGGTTGAAGGTCTTGTTTCCGCAAAGGAAAAGGAAATAATGACTATATAGGCGATATTATCACGCTGAAAATGAAAGCGTAAAGCGGGTTAATTATGGCGGATAATGTTATTGTAAACGTGCCCGTACACGTCGGTCTTATTATGGACGGCAACGGGCGGTGGGCGCAAAAGAAACGTATGCCCCGTTCGGCAGGGCATGCCGCAGGAATGAAGCGTATGATTGCCTTGGCTCAAAGGGCAAAGGATTTGGGTATCAAATACCTTACGGTCTATGCGCTCTCTACGGAAAACCTGTCTCGCCCCCAAGAAGAGTTGGATAAGTTGTATGGGCTTATTCTCAACTACTTTACAAAAAACGTAAATAAGCTTATTAAACAAGGTGCTGCCGTCAAGGTTATCGGCGATTTGTCACTACTGCCTGAAAACGTAGTTAAAGTTATTAACCAAGGCGTTGCAAAGTCGCCTGAAAATGCCGACTTCACCTTTATTATAGCCCTTGCCTATGGCGGCAGGGGGGAGATTGTCAATGCGGCAAACCGTGTGGTTGAAAACGGGCTTGCGCTTAACGAGAAAAATCTCTCTTCCATGCTCTATACGGCAGGCGTTCCCGATGCGGATTTTATCATTCGTACGGGTGGGGAGCTGCGCCTTTCAAACTTTTTGATGTGGCAGGCGGCATATGCGGAGCTGTATTTTTGCGATACGCTCTTCCCCGATTTTACGAACAGCAAATTTGAAAAGGCTCTTGCCGATTTTGCTTCCCGCAAGAGAAGGTTCGGTCAGGTTTGAGCATAAAATTCAGGGTTTGAAAGATTAATAAGCATTTTATTTAACCATAAAAAGGATAGTAATATTTGATGAAAAAAAGGGTCATAACAGGCGTAGTTTACTTTGTAGTAGTATTCGGTCTGTTGGCAATGAAGGTTTTTATTCCGCCGCTTGAGTCAAGAGTTGAACTCGGTGCAATAGGCATAGATATACTCTTTACGTTTATATCTGTCGTGGGCGCATACGAATTTACAAGGGCGGTAGGCGAGCATAAAACGGCAGGCGACGGCGGCGGTATCTCCAAAATACAACGCTGGTGCGCTTTAATCACCTGCGCTCTCATCATTCCCGTCTTCGTTATCGTCAAGATGGTAATAATGCAGCTGAACTACTTAAACTTAAGCGATGCCGACCCGAGCGTTTCTGCACTTCTTTCAATTTTGACGGTTGCAAGTCTCGGTGCAATGGTAACTGCGTCAATGACGGTTTTCGACCCCGACAGGAGTGATTTGAAGAGTACCGCCTATGCGGAGTTGTGCATACTTTATTGCGGCGTACTCGTTGCGGTTATTCCCAATATCAACCATTCGCTTAAAAATTCCACAATCGGAATGACAATGCTGTTTGCCGTTACGCCTTTAGTGGATACGTTTGCGTTCTTCTTCGGCAAGATATTCGGAAAGGTTTGGCCTTTAAAGCTTGCCCCGAAGACGTCGCCTAAGAAGACGGTTGTCGGTGCAATCGGCGGTGTAATCGGCGGACTTGTTGCGGCAGTGCTTGTCTGGCTTGTCTCCGAATACACAAGTTACTTCCCCTTCGCATATTCGGATACTCTCGCACCTTGGCAGGAATTGATAATGCTGATGATTATTTCAATCCCCACGTCAATACTTGCACAGCTCGGAGACCTGTTCGAAAGTGCGGTTAAGCGTGCTTGCGGCATAAAGGATATGGGCAAACTGTTGCCCGGTCACGGCGGCGTGTTGGATAGGTTCGACAGTATGCTCTTTGCGTCCGTTTCAATCGTCGTAGGCTTTATGGTAATTTAATAAAACAGTTTTAATTGCCCCGTTTCGGGGCAATTTGTACATTAAATAAAATTTTTCGGGTATAATAGATATGAAGAAAATTGCGCTCATCGGCAGTACGGGTTCAATCGGGAAGCAGGTTATACAAATTGTTAAAGATAACCCCGACGAATTTAAGGTGGTTGCGTTGGTTGCAAACAGCTCCGTACAGGCGTTTTCAGAGCAATTAAAAACTTTAACCCCCGCCTATGCCGCTATGACCGATAGCAATGCGGCTAAAAAAGTAGAAGTCCCTGAAGGCACAACCTTTTTTATGGGCGAGCAGGGCGCATTGACCGCACTTGAAAGCTGTGGTGCCGACCTTGCGTTTATCGCCTGCAGCGGCTTTGCGGGGCTTGCATACAGCCTTAAGGCGGTTAAGCTCAATATGCCTATCGCACTCGCAAACAAGGAGTCGCTTGTGTGCGGCGGCGAGCTGGTTATGCCGAAGGTCAATGAGCTTATGCCCGTAGACAGTGAGCACTCCGCAATCTGGCAGTGCTTAAACTTCGATAGAAACGCCCCCTTCGAGCGGTTGGTTATAACCGCAAGCGGCGGACCTTTCAGGGGGAGAAAGTGGGAAACCCTTTCTTCGGTTACGGCAGAGCAGGCGTTAAACCACCCCACCTGGAATATGGGAGCAAAGATAACTATAGACAGCGCAACCCTGCTGAACAAGGGCTACGAAGTCATCGAAGCCCATCACCTGTATAACGCCCCCTACGAAAAGATTACGACCGTAATTCACCCTAAAAGTATAGTACATTCTATGGTGCAGTTTGCAGACGGTGCGACGATGGCGCAGCTCTCCTACCCGACTATGGAAGTACCCATTCGCCTTGCTCTCACCTATCCCGAAAGAATGGAAGGCAGGCTTTCATCGCTTGATTTTACAAAGGCTTTAACGCTGGAATTTGAACCGCTGAAACGCAAGGACTATCCCTTGTACGATTTGGCTCTTTGTTGCGCCGAGAAGGGCGGCATATTGCCCACTGCACTCAATGCGGCGAGCGAGATGGCTGTCGGTGCCTTTTTAAGGGGGCAGATTAAATTTACCGATATCTATACGATAGCCGACAAGGTTGTTCAGGCAACAGAGTTTGAAAAGGTTGAGAGCTTTGAACAATTAGCTTACGTCGATAAAGCTTCACGAGAGAGGACAATAAGACTGATTGAAGAGGGTTAATGACTAACTTGCTTATCGGTGGCGTAGGCGCAACCGTCCTTTCGATAATACTTGCAATTTTAATTCTTCTTGCGATGATATGCATTCACGAGTTCGGGCATTTCGTTGCAGGGAGAATTTTGCACTTTAAAATAGACGAGTTTGCGGTCGGGTTCGGGCCTGCCGTATTAAAACGACGTGCAAAAAAGAGCGGTACTCTGTTTTCCTTAAGGGCGATACCGCTGGGCGGCTACTGTGCCTTTGCCGGCGAGAGCGGAGAAGAGAAGGAGCCCGATTCGTTCAACTCTAAAAAGCCCTGGAAGCGCATTTTAGTGCTACTCTCAGGGGCGTTCTTTAACTACGTTTTAGCCTTAATTTTAATAATTATCGCCTTCTTTGCGTTCGGTCAGCCGTGTTATAAGATGGGTGAGATCGAGATGGACGAGGACGTGCCTTCGCATTACTGCCTTTTAAGCGGCGACGTGCTTATAGCTGTTGACGGCAATAATATCTACTCGGCACCCGATTTAATCTATTGCCTAAAGGGCAAAAGCCAAGGCGATAAGGTTACGTTCACCGTCCTGCGTGGCGGCGAAAGCGTGCAGGCGGAAATCGTCGTAAGGGCGGACTGCAATGCGCAAAACTCTTCTCAAGTCGGCAAGGTGTGGCGTGCGCTTGGGTGCGGCACTTTTGAAGGTGAAGACGGAAATTTGTATTGGGACGTCGGCTCCGAAAACGTGTATTTCCCCTTTTTTCAAACGCTGGGTAGGGGCTTTACCTATTCGTTCAATATAGCGGGGTCGATTTTTAAGGTTTTAGGGGAGCTTCTTACAGGCAATCTCTCCCTGAATGTAATGGGCGGACCTGTAACCACCATACGCTTAACGGGGCAGATGGCGGTGCAGGGCGTGCAGAGCTTTTTAATGGTTGCGGCATATATCGGGGTTAACCTTGCCGTGTTCAACCTGTTGCCCATACCGTCGCTTGACGGCAGTAAGATAATCTTTTGCCTTATCGAGTGGGTGTTTAAAAAGCCCGTACCACGCAAAGTGGAAGCGGTTATTCACACCGTGGGACTCGTGCTTATTATTGCCTTTGCACTGATAGTGGATATTTTGCAGTTTGCAAGATGTTAAGGCTAAAAAAAACAGTAAAAGACTTGTATTATGTATATACAGGGTATATAATATAACTGCCATAGAGAGAACGGTCAGGGACAAGCCCGAAGCCGTCGGCAACCTGCCCAAAAGGTAAGGTGCTAAAGCTTGAACGATGGGGTTACATAGGTAAAATTATCTCCGTCGCTCGGCGGAGATTTTTTATGTGGGTTGTGTTTGCCTTGTTATCGGCGTTTTTTGCGGCGGTCACTTCGATACTTGCGAAATGCGGAATTAAAAACACACCGTCGAATGCGGCAACGGCAATTCGTACAATCGTAGTCTTGCTGTTCGCCTGGATTATGACGTTCATCGTCGGTGCATACAAGACTATCGCACAGGTTGACGCAAAGAGTTGGATATTTTTGGTGCTGTCGGGCTTGGCTACGGGTGCAAGCTGGCTGTGCTATTTTAAGGCGCTTCAGCTTGGCGACGTCAACAAAGTAGTGCCGATAGACAAGTCGAGTACGGTGTTAACCCTTTTATTGTCCTTTATAATTTTTCAGGAAGCGGTAACGGCATTTAAATGGGTGGGCGTTGCGCTCATTGCCGTCGGCACCTTCCTTATGATAACCAAAAAGAAGACGGAGCAAAACGGAGAAAAGAAGAACAAAGCCTGGATAGTCTATGCCATACTTTCTGCGGTGTTTGCGAGTGCGCAGGCAATTTTAAGCAAGCTGGGCATCGACGGCGTGGAGTCCAATCTCGGAACTGCCGTAAGGACGTGCGTAGTGCTCGTTATGGCTTGGGTTACGGTGTTTGCCACTAAAGAGCATACCGCCTTAAAAAAGATAGATAAAAAGGAGCTTTTATTTATTATTTTATCGGGCATAGCTACGGGCGCAAGCTGGCTGTGCTATTACAAGGCAATGCGTGACGGGGTGTTAAGCGCAGTTGTCGCCATAGATAAGTTGAGCATTTTAATCACTATAGCCTTTTCGTTTATCGTGTTTAAGGAAAAACTGTCATTAAAGGCAGGTATAGGGTTAGTTCTCGTCGTCGGCGGTACGGTGTGTATGCTGTTTTAGAATTTCAAATACAATAAAAAGGTCTGCCCAAAATGGACAGACCTTTAATTTTTTTCGAGTGATTACTCTGCTTCTTTTGTCTGTGCTGTTTCTTCAACTGCGGCTGCTGCTTGAGCAGTAGCCGTCTTTTTGCTTGCATAGGCGGTGATAGCCTTTACAAAGCTCTTTGAAGAGAAGATGATAACGCCTGCAACTATTACTAATGCAATGTCTATAAATACAAACGAGTTGTATGCTGCACTGAATGCCCAGAAGTTCATTTGTCCCTCATATGCTGCGTTAGCGCCGAAAGCGAACACGCCGGAGAGAAGGTGGGCAATAAATCTTAAAACACCTGCCAAAACTGCACCTAACGCAAACTGAACCTGGGGGAGCTTGTCTAAAGCTTTAACAAGTTTGAACGAACCTGCAAAGCCTATCATAGCGAATGCGATGGGGTAATCCAAAAGGAACTGTGCAGGGTGGATAATGTAGCAGTCCTGCATTGCCTGCATAATGCCGTAAATCACCCCTATGATAACACCCTTCTTGGTGCCGTAGACGTATGCAAAAATCATGATGGGCAGAAGAGATACGAATGTTATCGAACCGCCTTGGGGCATCTCCCAAAGCTTAACGTAGGATAATACGAAGCTCATTGCGATGGTAATACCTGCAAGGGCTATGCAGTGGCTGTCAAAACCCGTCTTGTCCTTAAGTCCCAACAATATAGCGGCTGCAGCCGCAGCGACAATTAATACAGCCATTGAGACATATAAACCCGTTTCGTTTATATATTCGCTGTAGTAACCGTCTGCCGATATATGTGCGGAATAGTAGATAGAAATGGTTACTATAGCCGCAACAAGAGCTGCAGCGGATAAACCGCCGAGAACGTATGCCATAATTTTGAAGATTGCAGGCTTAAGTTTTGCGATTACAAACAGTGCAATACCGCTTGCGAGAAGCACGCCGAAGAGCACCAAAAGGGGAACGAGAACGTAGGCAATTACATCGTGGTTTACATATTTATCATCGAGATACTGCCCGTTCATTCTCTTCACAAGTTGAAGAATGCACATTACAATGCCTGCAATTAAGGCATAGGCGGTAAAGCTTAAAGCACCGTATTTTGCATACTTTGCGAAAATCTCCCTTTTTGCAAAGAAGATTGCAACGCCTGCAATTAACAGTGCGGCAACAACTGCAACGGTAAGCCACAGTATTACGGTTTCGGCGGAGTCAAATGCGTACGCCGCCAACAGTGAGTTGAAAAACATTAAATAATACCTCCTTAACCGCCGTAAAAAATAACACCCCGTGTAAAAAGTCGGAGTGCGAAAAAGAATTAGTCTTTCCTTCAGCCATTACGCTGCGGATTCAGTGGTCTAATCTCAGCCACATTCTCCGATAAGATGCAAAGGCAGCTTTTCGGAGAATGCTTTTAGTTGTAGAATACTATAACCAAAGGCACCCACGACGGTTATTTAATTTTTATTGAATAAATTATAATTAAATTTATGTATAAAGTCAATTGAAATTTACGACAAAATAATATATAATGTCACTACTCACTATTTTTCAGGATTAAGGAGGCGTAAGATGCCCTATAATTTTTATGCGTTTATGGACAGAATGAAGTACATTAAAAGGTGGTCGCTTATGCGCTCTGTGCGTGAAGAGAACATAATGGAGCACAGCCAGCAGGTTGCAGTGCTCGCCCACGCCCTTGCCGTAATTAAAAATAAGATTTACGGCGGGGAAGTCGACGCTGAAAAGTGCGTAATGTACGCCGTCTACCACGAGTGCAGCGAAGTTATGACGGGCGATTTGCCTACGCCTATAAAGTACTTTAACAACTCCATTCACGGCGCATACAAGGAGCTTGAAGACAAGGCGTGCGACAAGCTGCTCGAGATGCTCCCCGAAGAGCTTAAGGGGGAACTCGACATCTACGTCAAGCCCGACACGACGAGCTATGAGTATAAGATAGTCAAGGCGGCGGACAGGCTTGCGGCATATATCAAGTGCATGGAAGAGCACCGCTGCGGCAATACCGAGTTCGAAAAGGCAAAAAAGAGCATCGAGGGGGACATACTCTCACGCAATATGCCCGAAGTGAAATATTTTATGGATAACTTCATCGCACCCTTCTCGCTTACGCTTGACGAGCTTGAAGGCGGAATAACCGATTAATTAAAAAGTATAGAATAACCCCCTGCCGTCTTGCTACGGCAGGGGGTCAATTATTTTTGTTGAGATTAATGCGTTTAGTGATTAAACTATAATGCCACCGCCAATAATTCCGCTACCTATTATATCGGTCACATCAATATAGGTTAAATCGGTCTTTAAGCTTTCGGGTACAGTAGGGGTAACGTTTGCGTTAACTTCAAAATACAAATAGCCGTTAAGCTTAACCGTGGAGGCGGAAGTTGCGGTTGCAGATGATTTTACGGATACCTCTACGTCTGCGACAATGCTGGTTGCGTCCAACATACCGTTCCTGTCAATAGAGAGATAGAAGTCAAGGCTGCACTTGCTAAACGAGATTAACTGGGTTAACTCATCGGTCGTTTTGCCCGTCATTTGCGAAATTAAATTATTTACGACTTCTTCCGTAACGGATATCTTAAGTTTAACGCCGTTGGACGTATCCATCGAAGCGGTTGCACCCAATTCGTTGAGCGTATTGACTGCGGCTACCAAATCTAATTTTGAAAGGTCGATGGAAGTCGTGCTGTCGGAAACTACGTCGTTTGCGTCCGTACCGTCTGAAGGAATGAGAGCGCTTACTATCTCGCTGACGTCAAATTTGATTTTTGAAGACTTGGGTTCTGCGCCTTCCTCGTCTTCGGACGACGTCACGGTCATCGATACGTAGGCTACGGCGTCGTCCTGCCAGAGATTGATAGACATTCCGTTGGTAGTCTTTTCGCCTTCGGCGGGGGTGATTGCCGTGTTTATTGTTAAGTTGCCTTCGCCCTTTGTGGTAAGTGCGCCATCTTTTTCGGCGATGAGCAGTTTGTAATCTGCGTTCATTTTAGCAGAGTTGGTTGTGCTTTCGCTCGTTGCCGTAAGGTTGAGATTTGAAGACAGCTCGACGCCGAATTTATAGCCATCGGCGGTGGGGTCGCCGTAGAGCGTTTGGCTGTTTACGTTGCTCAAAGCGGCGTTAACTTCTTCTGCGGTTGCCTCCTGATAGTTGCCATCTATCGTGCCGTCGGGTTCGTTATTGCCGCTGCACGCAGTGAATGCGAAAGATGAGAACGCAACGACAAGGGCGGTTGCGCCCAAAATAATTTTATTTGCCTTTTTCATTATATACCTCCTAAAACTCTGCCTTTGACGGGCAAAGGCGATCGGGCTTATTACATAATTATTATATTATCGAGAGATATTAAAGTCAACTTTAAAGAATAATAATTTTAAATAGTTGAATTTTAAATAGTTTTGAGTAGTGGGGGGAAGTGGGGAACAAATAAACCCCGTACAATACGTCGTACGGGGTGAGAATTTGTTATTAAGTTTTAATTATCTGGAATCGTCTTCCCACGGTTGCTTACTCGCAATTCAGGTAATGACCCTCGCAGCCTTGTGCCGCCTTAATTAAAACCGTCTTGGGAATCAGATTCCGCAAGTTGAATAGTACATCGGACTTTACCTTCCTTTCTCTTCGATAGTGTTGCAAAATAGTCTTTTCATAACTTCCACTCCTTTGCAAACTAATTCAGGTATATATCCTCGGGCGGTCGCAATCTCGCTATCCGCTCGTTAAGCTTGTGGAAACTGTATTTAATTTTTAAAGATTAACCATGTCCGCCTTTCGGCGCTACTTATCTTTCATAATAGCTTACCTCTTGAATTAATGTTGGTACCTAACATTTTTTGTAAGTTATTTTCTTTTTGTACTTTAAGTATAACACTTTTTAGTTAAATGTCAATACCTTTTTAAAAAATTTTTTAAGAATTTAAATTGATAGGAAGTATAAGCTTTGCTTATGTACGATGAAATCCCTTACGGTATAAGGCTTCTCGGAGTATCGAACGGCATAAAAATAATTTTGATTTAATTATATCTTCAGTTTATTTTATGTATAATTTACGCTAAAACGTTAAACATTTCTGTTTTTATTTGCTATAATAGTGCAGAACACGAAAGAGAGAATCAAGAGGCGAAAAAATGTTTGTAGTTAACAACGCTTTGGGCATTGTTGTAGTGCTTGCAATCATATTGTTTGCGACAAAATCATTGGGGCTATTATTCAGGCACTTCGGGCTGCCGCAGGTGCTCGGATACATCATTGCCGGCATTTTGATAGGCCCTGCAATCTTCGGCGAATTTTGCGGTTTTGCAATCATCGGATTCGACAGCGGCGAGTACTATTCCCTCTTCCAGCTTTCTACAAGTGGCGGCGGCAGTCTTGTAATCGATACGTTCTCCAAAATCGGCGTACTGCTTTTGATGTTTGCCGCAGGGCTTGAGACCAACTTGCAGGAGTTAAAGCATACGGGTCTTGCAAGCGTATTGGTTGCCAGCGCAGGCGTTGCCGTTCCCTTGCTCTTCGGCTTCTTAATCTCCCTGCCCTTCTCTAATATTGGGTTAGGTGTTGAAAATCTCTATCGCTGCGTCTTCATCGGTACCATTTTAACCGCAACTTCGGTGGCGATTACCGTCTCGGTTTTAAAGGAGTTGGGCAAGATAAACACCAAGCTCGGAACGACGATAGTCTCCGCCGCAATCATCGACGACGTTATCGGCATCGTGCTTTTGTCAGTTGTAACCGGTTTTGCAAAGACGGGCACAGCCGACCCCGATATGAACGCCTTCGACGCCTTTAAGGCAACGCCCTACGGTACGGTTATCATGATTGTCGCCTTCTTCATCGTGGCAATAGGGTTGGGCTATTTCGTCTCCAAGATATTCAAGTGGCTGGATAAGAACTGGCCGTCCAAGATAAGGCTTTCGATCTATTCGCTCGTAGTGTGCTTTATATACAGCTGGCTTGCGGAAGAGATTTTCGGCGTTGCGGATATTACGGGTGCCTTTCTTGCGGGTATAGTGCTATCCACCGACCACAGGGCAAGCGTGTATATCGACTCCAAGATAGACGTGTCGTCCCGTTCCATATTCTCCCCCGTGTTCTTTGCCAACATAGGCATAAGCTACATAAGCTTTATGGGAATGGATTTGAATATTCTGCTCTTTGCGTTTATTGCGGTTATACTCGGTATACTCGGCAAGATTATCGGCTGCGGTGCCGTGTGCAAGGCGTTTAAATACAGCTGGCGTGAGAGCGCAATAGGCGGTGTAGGTATGATGGCGAGGGGCGAAGTTGCGTTGATAGTAACTCAAACCGTAACTGCTTCCGCACTTGGGGCTAACGCATTGCCACCGGAATTTATGCTGATGACCGTACTACTAATTCTCGTTTCGTCAATTCTTACGCCCATACTGCTCAAGGTATTGTATAAGGGTGTTAAGGAGCCCGAACCCGATTTAATCGACCCCGACGATTAATGGTTTGAGTAAAAGAAAAAAAATTATAAAATAACAGGCGCAGACGGAATTGTTCCGTCTGCGCCTTTCTGTATTTAAAATTATTCGCTAACTTCTTCGTTCTTTGAAGCAAGCTTAAGCTGTTCGGGATTGATGTGAACGTCAATCTGCTTGAAGGGAATTTCAATGTTGTTAGCGTCAAGTGCCTTTTTAATGTTATCGATAAGCGCAAACTTAACAGTCCAATAATCGCCCCTGTTGCACCAAGTTCTCACCGTGAAATCAAGCGAGCTCTCGTTCATCTCCGTAAGCTCAACAAAGGGTTCAGGGTTTTTAAATACGAGCTGATTTTCTGAACATACCTGACTGATAAGCTCCTTAACGAGCGCTACGTCGGAGCCGTATGCAACCTGAATAACCAAGTCGACCCTTCTTGTATCCTTTGCGGAATTGTTTACGATAACGTTGTTTGCAAGCGTGCCGTTGGGTACGGAAACTAACCTGTTGTCGGTGGTGACAAGGGTGGTGTAGAAGAGCTTAATATCTTCTACCGTGCCTTCCTGACCGTTGGTTACAATGTAGTCGCCAAGCTTGAAGGGGCGCATAACGATGATTATTATACCGCCTGCAAAGTTGGATAAGGTGCCCTGAAGCGCCATTGAAAAACCTACGCCTACCGCAGCGATGAGTGCGGAAAGGGAAGCCGTTTCAATTCCTACAAAACCGATAAGGCAAATTACAACCAGAATTTTAAGGCCGATTCTTGCCGTGGACGTCCCCACTTTGGAAAGGGTAGCGTCTGCGTGCTTTTTCTCAAGGTGGTTATAGATTGATTTACAAATCCTGTTGATGATTGCGAAGGAGATTAAAAGCAATACGAGTGCGATAATTACTCTTAACACAACCATTGTAACCTGACCGAGAGCCGTCGAAGTATCGAAAAAGTCCTGGTACCAATAATGGGTGGCGGTTGTTTCGCCGTCCAATAAGTTAAATAACATATTTTTTTCTCCTTTATTTATTTTACCTTTTTATTATATAGCTTGAGTTATGTCATAGCAACAATTTAAACGCAGTTTTTAGGTAAAATAATCTAAAATTTTTTATATTACAACAAAAAAGCCTTCCCCCCAAGGAAGGCTAAATAGTTTATTTAAAGATATTAAAAGTATTAGTGGCTCAATATCCAAGCTTTAACGTTCTCACGCTCGATAACCACGATATCTTCTTTGACGTATTTGGATTTTGCGCCGCCGTTGGTGTAGATGAAGTATCTGCCGTCGCTTGATATGTACAGCGTTTCTTCATAACCTTCGGGGTCGCCGGGTGCGCCGAACGTAAACTTTTTATCTATACAAGCTTTATAAGTGTCGTATTCGACGCCGTTGATTATCTTTTTCATTATTGAGTCCTGAACTGTTTTTTTGAATTATTATGCATGTATAACATGAATTAATATACCATATAAATGTTTTTTAGTCAACACACCTTTGTCAAGGGGGAGAATGTACTCCAAAAATGAATAAATATTAACATAAAATGTAAATTTATAACTTTTGTCGCTGTTAACAGATTTCAATAAAACTAAATGTCAAGTAAAAATGCTTGACAAGACTGTTGCAAAGTATTATACTCTAAAGGTATTTTTTCGTGAGTAGCTATGGATAAGTTGAGATTTATGCGCTTATGGGATTTGTACGGCGGACTTTTAACTGCCACCCAGCGTGAAATAACCGATATGTATTTCAACCTTGATTTGACTATTTCCGAAATAGCCGAACAAAAGGGGATATCCAGGCAGGGCGTTTCCGACTGTCTCAACATCTGCAAGAAGGAGCTTGCGGGTTTTGAAGAAAAGCTCGGGCACGATAAGCTTATCGCAAACGGCGCAGACGGGGCTGTTCGGGCAGTTGAAAACGCCAATCTTTGGGCGGACGAATTTTTGCGGTTGCACCCCGAATATGCCGCAGATATCGCAGCTTTGCGTGCGGTTTTAAAGGGCGAAGAAGTACTATAAGGAATAAACTAATAAGGTAAGTAAATGGCGTTATTTTCATCTTTATCGGATAGATTAAACCATATATTTTCAAAGCTTACGAAGCGTGGCAGGCTTACCGAGCTGGAGATTAAGACGGCTATGCGTGAAGTGCGTGTGGCGCTTTTAGAAGCCGACGTAAACATCAAGGTCGCAAAGGAGTTCTGCGCAACCGTCTCCGAAAAGGCGGTAGGGCAGAAGATTTTGGAAAGTCTCAATCCTTCGCAACAGGTCATTAAAATCGTTAACGAAGAGTTAATCAATTTAATGGGGCCTGCAAACGCAAAGCTTACAATCGCTTCCAATCCCCCTACGGTAATTATGATGTGCGGTCTTCAGGGCGCAGGTAAGACGACGCTGTGCGGCAAGCTTGCACTACTGCTTAAAAAAGGCGGCAAGAAGCCCCTTTTGGTCGGCTGTGACGTGTACCGCCCTGCCGCTATAGAGCAGCTAAAGGTTGTGGGCAAGAACGTTGGCGTGGAAGTCTTTGAAAAGGGTACTCAAAACCCTGTTAAGACGGCTCCGCAGGCGATAGACTACGCCAAGTCGATGGGCTATGACACGGTAATCATCGATACTGCAGGCAGACTTGAAATTGACGAAGAGCTGATGCAGGAGCTTGAAAATATCAAAAAGGCGATTCGTGTTGACGAGATACTCTTAACCGTCGATTCAATGATGGGTCAGGTGGCGGTTAACGTGGCAAAGACCTTCAACGAGAGATTGGAAGTTACAGGCATTGTTTTAACCAAGCTCGACGGCGATACAAGGGGCGGTGCCTGCCTTTCCATTAAGGCGGTTACGGGCAAGCCCATCAAGTTCATCGGCGTGGGCGAAAAGGCGACTGACCTTGAGTACTTCTATCCCGACAGAATGGCTTCCCGAATTTTGGGAATGGGCGACGTGCTGACGTTAATCGAAAAGGCACAGGAAGCCGTCTCCGCAGAAGAAGCCAAGAAGATGCAGAAGAAGATGATGGAGAATTCCTTTACGTTGGAAGACTACGTCGTTCAATTCGAGCATATGAAGAAGATGGGCGGAGCTCAAGCGTTAATCTCTATGATGCCCGGGCTTTCGGGCAAGGTCAAGGACGGCGACATTGACGAGAGCAAATTTGATAGAATTAAAGCGATAATTCTCTCAATGACTCCGCAAGAAAGGCGTGAACCTTCAATAATAAACGCTAACCGCAAAAAGCGAATTGCCGCAGGAAGCGGCACCACCGTTCAGGAAGTCAACCAACTGTTAAAGCAGTTCGAGCAGACGAAGCAGCTTATGAAGCAGCTGAAGAGCGGTAAGAGAAGGCTTCCCTTCTAACGCTTGGCTCTTCATATATACGTCGCAATACTGTGTCAGGCTACGTTTTTCTCGGGTCATTTACGCTTAAGTAAACTCCCCGTCGAAAAGCCTCGCCTTCCTTGTCTTGCTCGTATCTCTGAAGAGCTACATACCCTAATAAGGTGAAGATTATTAATCAAGTTTAAAATTAAAATTTATATATATAAACAGGAGAATAAAAAAATGGCAGTTAAAATGAGACTTACCAGAATGGGCGACAAGAAGAGCCCCTTCTACAGAGTGGTTGTAATCGATTCCAGGAAGGCACAGAGCGGCGAATATATCGATAAGATCGGCTACGTTAACCCCCTTACCAACCCTGCAGAAATCAACATCGACGTTGAAAAGGCAAAGGATTGGCTTTCCAAGGGTGTTCAGCCCACCGAAACCGTAAAGAGCTACCTTGTAAAGGTTGGCGCAATGGAACAGAGCACAAAGCTCTCCGCACCCAAGACCAACAACAAGAAAAAGAAGAAGTAATTAATTCCCGTTTTCAGGAGTAAGAATGGATACTTTACAGTTAATAAAATATATTGTCGAGAGATTTGCCGAAAAGACCGATGAGATTGAATACAAGGTCGAGGAGAAGGAGAACGCAGTCGAAGTTGACGTGCTTTTAGCTCCCTCCGATATGGGCAAAGTAATCGGCAAGCAGGGAAAAATTGCCAAGGCGCTCCGCACGTTGGTCAACGCCTATACCCCTCGTGACAGCAAAAAGTACGTCATCGAAATCAAGGAAAAAGAAGCGTAAGCTCTTTATCTGTGTGTGGCAAGTTAAACCTGAATTATGCGCTTTTACAGGGGGAGTCTTCGGCTCCCCCTGTTTGTAAATTTACCTTAAAGGTCTTTTGGAATAATGGAAGAGTTTTTAACCGTAGCAAAGATAGTTAAACCACAGGGAATAAGGGGTGAAGTTAAAGTAATCTCTATGACGGATGACGTAGAGGACTTGACTGAGTTCACTAAAGTATATATAGGGGGTAATCCCTATAAAATGCTCAACGTGCGCCCCTGCGGCGGCGACTGCGCAATAGTCGCCCTGTCGGGCGTTTTCGACAGGAATTCGGCAGAGCTTTTAAGGGGATTAAACGTGGAAGTTAAAAGAGTCGACGCCCCCACTCTGCCCGAAGGAAGGTTTTATATCGCCGATGTCATAGGCTGTAAGATCGTGTCAGAAGACGGCGCAGAGATTGGCACCGTTATATCTATAACCCCTGCAAGGTCGGACATATATGAGGTGGAAAAGCCCGATAAAACCCACCTTATCTTCCCTGCGGCTCAAGGAGTTATAGAGAATATAGACGTTGAAGGCAGGGTAGTAACCTTAAACAAAAAACGCCTTGCGGAAGTGGGGTTGGAGAGTAAATGAAAATTACAATCTTAACCCTCTTCCCCGAAATGTTTCAACCCCTTAAAGAGAGTATTATCGGGCGTGCCTGCGAAGGGAATAAACTACAGCTTCAGATAGTAAACATCCGTGACTATTCTTCAGATAAGCACTTAAAGTGCGACGATTATCCCTTTGGCGGCGGTGCGGGAATGGTTATGATGCCCCAGCCCATAGTAAGCTGTATCGATGCGGTTGACCCCGACCATAGCTCATGGAGAATTTACACTTCCCCCAAAGGGCAGACGCTTAACCAAAGCAAGGTTGCTCACCTTTCATCAAAGGAAAATCTCTTAATTTTATGCGGACATTACGAAGGGGTAGACCAGAGAGTATTGGACGGCTATATAGACGAAGAGATATCAATCGGCGATTATGTGCTGACGGGGGGAGAGTTGCCTGCAATGGTCATCTGCGACAGCGTTGCCCGCTATGTGGACGGAGTGATTTCTACGGCTTCGCTCATCGATGAGAGCTTTTCGGACGGACTGCTTGAATATCCGCAGTACACTCGCCCTGCCGTATTTAACGGCGTAAGCGTGCCGGAAGTGCTGCTTTCGGGCAACCACGCAATGATAGATAAGTGGCGAAAAGAGCAGAGCTTAAAGATTACGGCAGAGCGCAGACCCGACTTATTGAAGGGTAAAGATTAATAATATTAAGGGGGGGGGTAATATGAAACATCTGCAATGGTTCCCCGGTCATATGACCAAGGCAATGAGAATGATGGAGGACAACGTTAAGCTGTGCGACGGCATTATCTACGTGCTGGACGCAAGGTGCCCTGCGTCGTCCTTTAACCCAAAATTAAAAAAGGTGTTCGGCTCCAAGCCCGTATTATATGTGTTAAATAAGAGCGATTTGGCGGACGGAAAAGCCGAAAGCCTTGCCGTTGCCATTCGTTCAAGCGGTTCGCCCTGCGTTAAAATCAATGCGGCTGATAACCGTTCGAAAAGGGATATATGCGGGGCAATCGACAAATTGATTGAAGAAAAGCGCAACGCAAGCGAGCTTAAGGGCTATTCAAAGACCTTCCGCTTTATGGTTTGCGGCGTGCCTAACACGGGCAAGAGTACCGTGATAAATCTGATTGCAGGCTCTGCACGCACCCAGACGGGGGATAAAGCCGGCGTCACAAGGGGCAAACAGTGGGTAAGGCTGGACGGCTGGGAGCTTTTGGATACCCCCGGTACAACTCCCCCTGCGTTCGAAAACCAGAAGTTGGCGTTGCGGCTTGCGTACGTCGGCAGTTTAAACGACGATATATTGGATATGGACGACATATCCCTTGCCCTTTTGGCGGAATTGAAGGAGAAGTATCCCGATTGTTTAAAGGAGCGTTACGGCATAGAAGACGAGCAAACGCCCCTTGAAATGCTTGAAAGAGTGTGTGTACGCCGTGGTTTTATACTGCGTGGCAATGAATTCGACTATGAACGTGGAGAAAAGGCCGTTATAGACGACTTCAGAAAGGGCAGGCTTGGCAGGATTACGCTCGACAGCGTGGAAGACTGCAAGAACTTTACCTTTTGATTTGTCGGCTTTGACGCAGGGAATTGAGATATTTGATTAAGCGGAAAGCATATGAAAGTTTACAACGTAGAAGAAAAACTAAAGTATGAAAGGGAACTGTCTGCTCAAGGCTATAAGTTGATCTGCGGCGCCGACGAAGTGGGCAGGGGACCGCTTGCAGGCCCCGTCGTGTGTGCGGCTGTAATTATGCCGACGGATAACGTTATCGAAGGCATTGACGACAGCAAAAAGCTGTCGCCCAAAAAGCGTGAAGATCTGGCAAAAAGGATATGCGAAAATGCGATTGCCTACCAAATATGCCGCATCGAACCGCAAATTATAGACGGAATTAATATACTTCAAGCTACCCGTCTTTGTATGAAAAACGCAGTCGAGAGCTTGAGCGTAACCCCCGACTTTTGCATAACCGACGGCAATATGACGTTGGATATAGCCATTCCGCAAAAGTCAATAGTTAAGGGCGATGCGTTAAGCTATACCATAGGCGCCGCTTCGATAATCGCAAAGGTGTACAGAGATAACCTGATGAAAGAGTATGCTTTAGTTTACCCCGAATACGGCTTTGAAAGCAACGCAGGCTACGGCTCTGCCGCCCACATAAAGGCGATAGAGAAGTACGGGCTTACGCCCATTCACCGCAGGAGCTTTACAACCAAATGGCAATAAGGGGAGAAAAGCGCAGGCTCGGCTTTTTCGGCGAGCGCAAGGCGGCAAGGTTTTTAAAAAAGAACGGATACAAAATCTTAGGTCGGAATTTTAAGTGCAAGGCGGGCGAGATAGATATAATCGCTTCAAAGGGAGAGACGATTGCCTTTATCGAAGTTAAAACACGCACCACCGACTATTTCGGTCAGCCCAACGAAGCGGTGGATTCAACCCGTAGGCACAGATACTGCAATGCGGCGAACCAGTTTATCTATTTAAACGGCATACGCCCCGACGATTACGTTTTACGCTTTGACGTCATCGAGATTAAACAGGGTGAAATTAACCACATTGAAGACGCTTTCGAGTGGGGGAAGTAGTAATTATTACGGAGATTATATATACATATTATATATAATAGGCCTAAATACCCGCTGGGATTGCCGCAGCGACTTGCAGTCGCTTCGCAATGACGGTTTGGGGAAGGGCTGTGGTTGCTCCACCTGGTTGATTAGTGATAAGTTGGTCAAGCGTCCAGGTAATTAAGATACTTCGTTGTGGTCGCACCACAAATTCTTTTGTGAAAATTTCGACACACCCCCTAAAAAGAGTTGCATTTTGTTTTTGCGTTTGTTAAGATAGGTAGGCAATTAAAAAATAAAGACTTCGGGTATTCCGCTGCAGGAAAAGGAAAACGCAAGAATACTTGGTAAATGGAGGACAAGTCATGAGCAAGTTAATCGAAGCTATTGAAAAAGAAGGTATGAAAGAGAGCGTACCCGCATTTAACGTTGGCGATACCGTTAAGGTTGGTTTCAAGGTTATCGAAGGTACGAAGGAAAGAATTCAGAACTTTGAAGGCGTAGTAATCGCAAAGAAACACGGTGGTATCAGGGAGAGCTTCACCGTACGTCGTTTATCTTTCGGCGTAGGTGTAGAGAGAACCTTCCCCCTTCACTCACCCAAGATTGCCCACATTCAAGTGGTTAAGAAGGGTAAGGTAAGGAGAGCAAAGCTCTACTACTTAAGAGGCTTAACCGGTAAGGCTGCAAAGATTGCTGAAGTAAGAAAGTAATTAAAAAAGCTCGCATTATGCGGGCTTTTTTCATTATATACAGATTGTACAAAAATCAGTTTAAGGGCGAAAGATATGTTATCCAAGGTTACAAGCTATGCCCTTGTAGGGCTTGAAGGCGTCCCCGTAGAGGTGGAGACGGATATTAATAAAGGTGCGGTTAAATACGAGTTGGTCGGTCTGCCCGACGCCGCCGTAAAGGAGAGCAGGGAGAGAGTGTACTCTGCAATTAAAAACAGTGCGCTCCGCTTCCCCGTCAATAAAATAACCGTTAATCTCGCCCCTGCGGACATAAAAAAGGAGGGCAGTCAGTACGACTTGCCCATCGCCATATCCCTGCTTATCGCAAGCCGTCAGCTTGAAGCGGACGTCGGCGACGTGGTGATTTTAGGCGAGCTGGCATTGGACGGAGCGCTTCGCCCCGTAACGGGAATTCTGCCCATAATCATAGCGGCGAAGGGCAAGGGATATAAAAAATTTATCGTACCCTTTGGCAACGCCAACGAAGCGAGCTACGTTGAAGGCGTAGAAGTGTATGCGCTCAAGTCCTTAAAAGAGACGTTTGAGCTGCTGTCTAAAAAAAGTGAGATAGCCCCCGTTGAGATAAAGAGCTTTGAAAGGGCGAGAAGCCGTGTATCTTACGACTGCGATTTAAAGTACGTCCGTGGTCAGGCGATGGCGAAAAGGGCGTTGGAGATTGCCGTTGCAGGCGGACACAACATTCTGCTCTCCGGCCCTCCCGGTACGGGCAAGACTATGCTTGCCAGATGCATACCCACCATTATGCCCGATATGACCTTTGACGAAGCGTTGGAAGTTACAAATATTCTCTCCGTTTCGGGGGAGCTGGGCGATGAAGGCATTGCCACGCTTCGCCCCTTCCGCACACCCCATCATACGGCGACGACCGTGTCGCTGTGCGGCGGCGGAACCAGCAAGATAAAGGCGGGCGAGATATCCAAGGCGCATAGGGGAGTACTGTTTTTGGACGAACTGCCCGAATACTCACGCTCTGCGTTAGAAGCATTACGCCAACCGTTGGAAGACGGGAAGATAACCGTCACGAGAGCGGGTGGGGCAATAACCTTCCCTGCCGACTTTATACTGTGTGCAAGCATGAACCCCTGCCCCTGCGGCAATCTGGGCTCTGCAGAGAGACATTGCACCTGTACGCCTATGCAGATAAGAAGGTACAGGGCGAAAATTTCAGGGCCGCTGCTGGACAGAATCGACTTGCAGGTGGAAGTCGACTCGGTTAAGTATGAAGAGCTCGCTTCAGACAGAGAAGAAGAGTGCAGTGCGGACGTTAAAAAGAGAGTGGAGATGGCAAGGGCAATTCAGCGTGAGCGCTTCCGTGAAGAGGCGGGCGTGACCGTCAATGCCGATATGGGCGAAAAGCAGATTAAAAAATACTGTTCACTCTCCCCCGACAGCGAAAAGATATTGCGCTCCGCATTTGAAAGACTGTCGCTCTCGGCAAGGGCACGCTCCAGAATAATCAAGGTGGCAAGGACGATTGCCGATTTGGACTCTTCCGAAAAGATTTTGCCCAAGCACGTCTTGGAAGCGACGTCGTACAGAAATTTCGACAGTGTTAAAGATAGATGATTTACACCAAAAGAGAAAGAGATTTAATAATTGCAGATAGCATTTCGGGACTTGGATATACGCAGAAGAAGCTGTTTTTGGCTTCGCTGAACAAAGATAACAGCGACTGCGAAAAATACGCTAAAGCACTCGTCTCTTCCTGCGGGGAGAGTGTTTACAACAAGGCAAGGGCAACCTTTTGCGATGAAAATTACTGCAAAAATTATCTTGAAGAGCTTGACAAAAGGGGTATTGTGTGCGTAACCTATAAAAGTGGCAACTACCCCGAACAGCTGAAAAATATTCCTGCGGCTCCGCTCGTGCTGTACGCAAGGGGCAACGTGGAATTGCTCGGCGGAGAACTGTTTGGCGTAGTAGGCTCCCGAAAGACTGTGGACTTTGCCTATGCGGAGTGCAAGAAGATTTGCGAAGAGCTATGTCAGAAGTTTGTAATAGTCACGGGCGTTGCGGACGGGGCGGACAGCGCCGCCGCATACGGTGCGTTGGAGAGCGGTAACGTCATATGCGTACTCCCCGCCGGTCACGACACGCTCTGCACTACTAACGTTAAGATGCTCAAAGAAGTGGAAGAGCAGGGTTTGACGATATCCGAATTTCCGTTCGGAACCCCTGCAAGGAAGTACACCTACATTCTGCGTAACCGCATTATCGCAGGGCTTTCAAAGGGGGTGCTTATCGTCTCTGCCGCAATGAAGAGCGGTGCAATTAATACCGCAACTTATGCGGCGGACTATTCAAGAGAAGTGTTTGCGTTTCCCTACAATCCGGGGATAACTTCGGGTGAAGGGTGCAATAATCTAATAAAAAACGGCGCATATCTCTGCGACTGCGCAAACGATATTTTCTCCGTATTCGGTTACGAGGGGAAAAAGGAAGAGAGTGTGCCTTTAGATAAGGACGAAAAAGCGGTGTTGACCCTGCTTAAAGAAGAAGGGGAAACGCACGTCGAAATAATAGCGGAAAGAGTCGGCAAACAGCTGACAGAAGTTAACGCCGTCTGCGCTATGCTCGAGATTAAAGGGCTTGTAGCAAGGGTGGGCGGTAACAAGTTTTGCGCACTATAACAGGATATAAGGCATAAAGGAGCTTTTATGGATTTAATCATAGTTGAGTCGCCTTCCAAGGCAAAGACCATCACCAAATATTTAAAGGGTAAGTATAAGGTAGACGCATCTACGGGGCATGTTAGAGACTTGCCCGAAAAGACGTTGGGTATTAAGATAACCGAGAATTTTGAACCCCACTACGAGATTACCCCCAGCAAGAAGGATATTATAAAACGACTTTCGGCAGAGGCTAAAAAAGCAGGTAAAGTCTATCTCGCAACCGACCCTGACCGTGAAGGCGAAGCTATAAGTTGGCACTTGCAGACCGTTTTAGGGCTTGACCCCGACGGACTCAACAGGGTGGAGTTTAACGAAATCTCCCCCAAGGCTGTTGCCGCTGCTTTGGAAAAGCCCAGAAAAATCGACTATAATTTAGTCGACGCACAGCAGGCGAGAAGGGTTTTGGATAGGCTAGTTGGCTATAAGCTCTCTCCCCTTTTAAACAACCGTATTCAGGACGGGCTTTCGGCAGGACGTGTGCAGTCGGTTGCACTCCGCCTTATCGTGGACAGGGAGAGGGAGATTACGTCTTTCAAGCCCGAAGAATACTACACCTTTTCGGCAACCCTTCGTGATTTACCTGCCGAATATGCGCCGTTTAAGGCAACCTATCAATTAAAGAAAGCGGGCAAGCAGATAACGGTAGAGCAGGCGGAAGAAGTTGAAAAGGCGATAAAGTCGGGTACCTTTACGGTCACTAAAGTTAAGAGCGGTATTACCAAACAACACGCACCTGCGCCCTTCACCACTTCTTCTTTACAGCAGGACGCATCCATTAAATTCGGTATGTCTTCGCCCGAAACTATGCTTATCGCACAGCACTTGTACGAAGGTATGGATGTGGGCGGCGACCACATTGCCCTTATCACATATATAAGGACGGACTCCACCCGAATAGCTGCCGAAGCACAGGCGAGTGCGCTTGAGTTCATTAAAAGGACTTACGGTGAAGAATATGCCCCTGCCAAGCCCAACTACTACGCAACCAAGAAGGGTGCGCAGGACGCACACGAAGCTATCCGCCCCATCAATTTGGAGATTACGCCTGCAAGCGTTAAATCTTCGCTCGATAAGAAACACTACAACATATATAAGCTCGTGTACGACCGTTTCGTCGCTTCGCAGATGGAGCAGGCGCAGTACAACTCTATGCAGATTGAAGCAGAATGTTCCGGCTACACGTTCAAGGCGAGCGGCAAGGCGTTGCAGTTTGCTGGTTTCACCGCCGCATATCAGCAGGAAGTTGCAAAAAATGAGGACGAAGAAGAGACTTCAAAGCTCCTTCCTCCTTTAAAGCAGGGTGAAAAGTTAGACCTTTTACAGCTTGTAAAGGAACAGAAGTTTACACGTCCCCCGTTGAGATATACAGACGCATCGCTCGTCAAAGCTATGGACGAGAAGGGCATAGGCAGACCTTCGACCTACGCATCGATTATATCCGTTTTGACAAAACGCCGTTACGTTGAAAAGGACGGAAAATACATGGTGCCTACCGAAATTGCCTACAAAATTTGCGATTTTCTTGTGCAGTATTTTACAGATATTATGGACGTCGGCTTTACGGCAAAGATGGAAGAAGAGCTGGATAAAATCGAAGACGGCGGCGTTGATTGGCACAAGATTGTAAGCGATTTCTATCCTTCTTTTGCCGAGCATATTAAAACGGCGGCTTGCGACGGCGACGAGCTCACCGACCAGATTTGCGAAAAGTGCGGCAGCCCTATGATAAGAAGGGTGGGCAAGTACGGCAAATACCTTGCTTGCTCTTCCTACCCCAAGTGTTCCAACATAGTAAGCGAAAGCGAAGTGGAAATTTCCGACGTGCGCTGCCCTAAATGCGGTGCGAATATGGTGGTTAAAAGCGGTAAGTTCGGCAAGTTTTTAGCTTGCCCCAACTACCCTGAATGTTCGTTGATTTTGCCCATAGACGTAAAGATTTCGGAAGAAAAATGCCCCGAATGCGGCAGCTTTATGTTCGTTAAAAAGGGCAAGTACGGCGCATACTTGGAGTGCGGTAAATGCCAGGCAAAACAGCCCTTGGTTAAGCCCGACGGCAAGGCAAGGGAGGGCGAAAAGACCGAAGGTAAATGCCCCGACTGCGGCAAGCCGATGAGGCGAATGAAGAGTAAGAACGGAAAGATTTATTACGGTTGCACAGGGTACCCCACCTGCAAGTTCTTAAGCTGGGATATCCCCACGGGCGATAAATGCCCCAAGTGCGGTCAATTCTTAATTCGCAAGGGCAAGGAGATTAAGTGTTCGGGTAAAAACTGCGACTACTCCGCACCTGTCCCCCAAGAAGATGAAAACGGTTAAGGTAATCGGGGCAGGGCTCGCAGGGTGCGAAGCGGCTTACTTCCTTGCAAAAAAGGGCGTTAAGGTGGAGCTGTACGACATTAAGCCTAAAAGCTTTACGCCAGCCCATTCAAATAAAGATTTCGGTGAACTCGTCTGCTCCAACTCCTTAAAGGGTGCGGACGCCTACTCCAACGCCTGCGGACTACTCAAGCAGGAGATGAGACTTATCGGTTCGCTGACTATGGAAGCGGCGGAATACGCTAAAATACCTGCAGGCGGTGCGCTTGCGGTGGACAGGGACAGGTTTGCCGATTATATTACAAGGGCAATTAAGGCGAAGGAAAATATAACATGCGTGTGCGAAGAGATTAAATCTATCCCCGAAGAACCGTGTATAATAGCTACGGGTCCGCTGACCTGCGAAGCTTTGGCGCAAGATATTAAAACACGCTTTGGCGGAAGTCTGCACTTCTTTGACGCATCTGCGCCCATAGTTTCAAAAGAGAGCGTGGATATGAGTTGCGCTTTCTTCGGCGACAGATACGGCAAGGGCGGCGACGATTATTTAAACTGCCCTATGAACAAAGAAGAGTATTTAAACTTCGTCGACGAACTGCTTAACGCAGAGCGTGCAACATTGCACTCCTTTGAAAAGAGAGAGATTTTCGAAGGGTGTATGCCGGTTGAAGTCATGGCGGCAAGGGGTGCGGAAACGCTCCGCTTCGGCCCGTTCAAGCCCGTGGGACTGTGGGATAAGGACGGAAACCGCTTCTACGCCGTACTGCAGCTTCGAAAGGAGAATTTAAACGGGGATATGTATAACCTTGTCGGCTGCCAGACCAACTTGAAGTTCGGGGAGCAGAAGAGAGTTTTCTCGTTAATCCCCGCCTTAAAAGGAGCGGAATTTTTGCGCTACGGCGTTATGCACAGGAACACCTATTTAAACTCACCCGAAATATTAAACGGTGATTTTTCCTGTAAGAGTTCGCCCTTGACCTTCTTTGCCGGTCAGATTACGGGCGTTGAAGGCTATGTGGAGAGTGCGGCAAGCGGACTTTTATGCGCCGTACATATGGCGAGAAAGCTTGAAGGAAAGGGAGTAATTATTCCACCGCAAACTACGGTTAGCGGCGCTTTATCGGCACATATATGCGGGGCAACAGAAAATTTTCAGCCGATGAACGCCAACTATGGGGTGCTGCCTGCAATAGATAATCCCCCCCGTGATAAAAAAGAGCGTTATAGACTTTTGTCCGAAAGGGCGTTAGGCGATATGGAAGAATACGTTAAGGCTATAAACGCATAATTTTGCCTTTAAGCGTTTTTAAAGGGCTTAAGCAGTTTAAATATAAAATAGTTAGTATTTCACTGCGGGGTGTTTTAAGCCCTACAAGGGAAGGAGAATTATTATGGTAGAATTTCACGCAACGACTATTTGCGGCGTAAAGAAAGACGGTCAGACGGCTATTGCCGGCGACGGTCAGGTTACGATGGGCGAAAACGTCATCTTTAAGAACAGTGCAGTCAAGGTTCGCAGAATTTACGGCGGCAAAGTTATTTTAGGCTTTGCAGGCTCCGTTTCCGACGCCTTTTCCCTTTCGGAAAAGTTTGAAGGTATGTTGAATAAGTTCTCTGGCAATCTTATGCGTTCTGCCGTTGAGCTTGCGGAGCTGTGGCGTGACGATAAGCTGGGCAGAAAGCTGGAAGCGCTTATGATTGTTGCCGACAAGGATACAATGCTTATCGTTTCAGGTACGGGCGAAGTAATAGAGCCCGACGGCGGCATTGCGGCAATAGGCAGCGGCGGCAACTACGCACTTGCGGCAGGCAGAGCATTGATTCAGAATACGGATTACACCGCCGAAGAGATTGCACAAAAGTCACTTAAAATTGCAAGTGAGATTTGTGTATTTACGAACGACAACATTAAGGTAGAGACAATCTAATTAACGGGGGCTCCGTAAATATGCGTCGCTGAAGTATCGTCGCCTTTGCGTTTTGTCTCGGTCATTTACTTCATTGTAAACTCCCGTCGGCAAATCCGCAGGCTTCTGCTCTTGCTCGCATCTTTCCAGAGCTACGTACCCTAATACGGATTAAAGAATTTAGAAAAAAATTGGAGTACAATTATGGATTTAACACCCAAGCAAATCGTACACGAATTAAATAAATACATCATCGGGCAGGACGAAGCCAAAAAGGCGGTTGCAATCGCTTTGAGAAACCGTTACCGCCGTTCCAAACTTTCGCCCGAGCTTCAGGACGAAGTTACGCCAAAAAATATTATTTTAAAGGGGCCTACAGGCGTAGGTAAAACCGAGATTGCAAGGCGTCTTGCAAAATTGGTTAAGGCTCCCTTTTTAAAGGTTGAAGCCACCAAGTACACCGAAGTGGGCTACGTCGGCAGGGACGTGGAGAGCATGATAAGAGATTTAGCCGAATGTGCTATCCGCCTTGTAAAAGAAGAGAAGACGCAGGAAGTCAGCTATAAGGCAACGGCTATTGCCGAAAGGAGAATTGCAAACGTCCTTGCAGAGTCTATGAAGGCAGAAAGGGGTGAGACGCCCAAGGATATCTTCATTCAGAACCTTGTGGACGACATTCACGTCGGCAAGTACGATACCAACGTCATCGAAATCGAAGTTACAGACAACCCCAAGCCCTTGGAGCTCTCTCCCGGGCAGGGTGCGGCAATCGACTTGGGCTCCATTTTCAGCGGTCTGGGTATGGATAAAAAGAAGAAACGCAGAATTACCGTTAAGGAAGCCAAGAATCTGCTCATCGCAGAGGAAGCGGATAAGCTTATCGACAAGGACGCCGTAACCGAAGAAGCCATTCGCCGTGCAGAAAACGACGGTATTATCTTCATCGACGAGATAGATAAAATCGCAGGCAAGGGCAATCAGGGGGCAGACGTATCGAGAGAAGGCGTTCAAAGGGACATATTGCCTATCGTAGAAGGCAGTACGGTTATGACCAAGTACGGCCCCGTCCGCACCGACTACATTTTATTCATTGCGGCAGGCGCCTTCCACGTCAGCAAGGTGGAAGATTTAATCCCCGAACTTCAGGGCAGGTTCCCCATTCAGGTGGAGTTAAAGAGCTTGACCAAGGAAGATTTTATCTCCATTTTAACCCAACCCCAAAACGCAATAACGAGGCAGTATGCGGCGCTCTTAAGCGTGGATAACATCGACTTGCAGTTCACTGAAGACGCAATCGAAAAGATTGCAGAGATCTCCGTCGACATCAACTCCACCAGCGAAGACATCGGCGCAAGAAGACTGCACACCGTTATGGAACACCTTTTAGAAGATATTTCCTTTAACGCAGGCGGCAATGACTACCCCGTAATCACGGTTGAAGTAAACGCAAAGTACGTCGAAGACCACCTTGCAAACATTTCCAAGAACAGAGATTTAAAGAAGTACGTTCTTTAATTTAAAGAGGATTAATATGAATATTTCCGTACCCAAGGGCACCAAGGACGTATTGCCCGAAGATTCATATAAATGGCAGTTTATCGAAGACGCAGCCAGGCAGGTAGCCAAGGCGTTTAACATTCGTGAAATACGCACCCCCGTGTTTGAACATACCGAACTCTTTTTAAGGGGCGTGGGCGAGACGACGGACGTCGTAACAAAGGAGATGTACACCTTTGAAGACAAGGGCGGCAGGTCCATAACTCTTAAACCCGAAGGTACTGCAGGTACGGCGAGAATGTTTATAGAAAACGGGCTTGCAAATCAGCCCCTGCCCTTAAAGGCATTCTATATAACCCCTTGCTACCGCTACGAACGCCCCCAGGCGGGAAGACTGCGTGAGTTCCACCAGTTCGGTATAGAGGTGTTCGGCTCGGCTCAACCCGAAACGGATGCCGAAGTCATCTTCGCTGCATCTTCATTTTTAAACAAGATAGGCATAAAGAGTACGAGATTGGAGCTTAACTCCATCGGCTGTAAGAGCTGCCGTGCCGAGTACAACAAGGCGTTAAAAGATTATTTCCGCCCCCACCTTGACGATATGTGCAGAACGTGCAACGAGAGATTTGAAAAGAATCCCCTGCGTATGATTGACTGCAAGGAAGAAGGGTGCAAAAGGATTACTGCAAATGCCCCCAAGATTTTAGACTTCCTGTGCGACGACTGCAAAGCGCATTTTGAAAAGGTTAAGTCCCTTTTGACGGGGTTAGGCGTTGAGTACACCGTTAACCCCGACATAGTAAGGGGTTTAGACTATTACACCCGTACCGTTTTCGAATTCGTCTCCACCGATATAGGTGCGCAAGGCACCGTGTGCGGCGGCGGCAGATACGATAAACTTATCTCCGAGCTGGGCGGCGGCGAAGTGCCTGCAATCGGCTTTGCGGCAGGGCTTGAAAGGTTGATTCTCGTTATGGATAACACTTCGGTTCCCTTCCCCGAAAAGCCCGTACCTGCCATATATATCGGGGGTATGGACGAAAGCAGCAGGGGAAAGGCGTTCGAGTTGGTCAGCGGACTTCGCCAAAACGGCATTTCAGCGGAGTGCGATTTGATGGCCCGTTCGGTAAAGGCACAGCTTAAGTATGCCGACAAGTGCGGCGCAAAGTACGTCGCTATAATCGGCGGAAGCGAGCTTGAGAGCGGCAGGGTCGACGTTAAGAAAATGGCGGACGGCACTAAAGAAAATATAGCCCTTACGGATATATGCGAGTATATTGCAAAGAATAATTAAGGAGAAACAACTATGATTGAAAAGGTAGACGCTAAAAAGTTTGACGAGTTAATTTCGGGTGATACTCCCGTAGTATGCGACTTTTACGCAGATTGGTGCGGCCCCTGCAAGATGCTTGCGCCCGTTTTGGACGAGCTTGCAGACGTATACGCAGACAAGGCAACCTTTGTTAAAGTAAACGTTGATGAGAATATGGAGCTGTCCATTCGCTACGGCATTATGAGCATACCCTTTGTCGGCGTGTTCAAAAAGGGAGAAATGGTGGATAAGTCTATCGGATTTATGCCCAAAAGCGAAGCCGGTGAATTTATAGAAAAAAACATTTAAGGCTTTAAAATATCTGGGCGGTCAGTGCTGTTTCACAGCGCCGACCGCCTTTAACTTTATCTGTGTATATTGACATTTATAAAAACCGTATTATAATAAGATTAATTTTACAAAGGGAGAGGAAGAAAAATGGCGTTTACAATTTGTCCTAAATGCGGCAAGCAGCTTTCTATAAAAGCAAATTACTTCAGGCATTGCGACACTGTGTTTACCTACTGCCCCGAATGTAAGAGCGTTTCGAATGGTAAGGTCACCTTCTGTCCTTCGTGCGGAAGCAAGATTACAAGCGTGGCGGCAACAACCCAAAGCACAACCCAAAGCACAACGCAAAACAATGCAACGACCAATAGCGCAACGTCGCCTATTGCGGGCGCAACGGCGCCTGATACGGGTGCAACGGCGTTGCCTGAAACGGCGGCAAACAGTGCGGCGTCGCTCGGAAGTGTAATCGAAACCCCCGACGCAGTTGTGCCGTCCGATAGCCAAGTCGAAGTGCAAACACAAGTACAACCGCAGGTTCAATCACAACCGCAAACACAGGTTCAAGAGCAACCGAAAGAAAAGGAAGATTTCTCTGGTGAACGCAGGGTTGCAAAGTACAAGACCTGGCAGGAGTGCCGCCCCGATGAAAAGAAGAGATTTTCAAACGTAAGGGTAGGCGGTTACATACTCGGCGGTCTTTCAGCCGTAGCAGATTTAGTTGCCTTATTATTGCTTTTTATCCCATATGTAAGAAATAACTATGCAAGCGTATTTGCCGAGTTCGGATTAATTATTGCGTTATTGATTGTAGGCAGTATATTTTCATTAGGCAAAAATATGTTAGTCAGCATTACGAATATTAATTTAAGGTTGCATTGCGCCGACTGGCTGCACTCACAAAATATCGACAGTGCGGAGTATATCAAAGAGCAGATTAATATTCACGGTGCAGAAAGCCTTACAGGCAGTGAAAAGGAATTTTATAAGATTGTCAAAGGCGGTTGCTACCTTTCATCAAACCCTTCTTCAAAGGGTATGCTCTACGCACAGGCAATAATAACCGCTATAGGCTTGACGGTGTCTTCAATATTTGAAGTATTCTTTTGTTTAGCCATTGTGGATTTCCTTGATAAAATTTTTTCCTACCCGTCAATAAACGCAGCGTCGATTTTCCCTTATGTGGAGTTAATATTGTTCGTTGTACCGCTGTTAATCTACGCTGTTGCAGGTACTATTATTGAAATGCGGTTTGACGATAAGGTCAAAACTTGGATAAATAGTCAGACCATGATACCTAAAAATAATTAAATTAGAAAAAGATTCCGACCTGTTTGTGGCGTACTGTGCAAATTTTTTGTGCCGTACGCCCTAAATTTTTATGTAATCGCTTGTATATTATTCGTTTATATGGTAGAATTAATGCATAATTATAAATTTTTGGCGAGATTATTACACTTGTGATTTCGTCTACGGAGCGTAAGATGATTGATATTTCTTTGATTGAACAGACCGACCCTGAAGTTGCCGAAGCACTAAAAAAAGAGCTTGCCCGTCAGCAGGGCAATATCGAGCTTATTGCAAGCGAAAACTTCGTTTCCCCCGCAGTGCTTGCTGCGGCAGGCAGCCACTTGACCAATAAATATGCGGAAGGCTATCCTGCACACCGCTATTACGGCGGTTGCCAATTTGTGGATATTGCAGAAGATTTAGCACGCAACCGTATTAAGGAGATATTCGGCTGTGAATACTGCAACGTTCAGCCCCATTCGGGCGCAAGCGCAAACCTTGCAGTCTTCTTTGCAATGCTTCAGCCCGGCGACACCGTTATGGGTATGAACCTTGCTCACGGCGGACATCTCTCTCACGGTTCACCCGTAAATATTTCAGGTAAATATTTCAACATCGTTCCCTACGGCGTTAGCAAGGAAGACCAGAGAATCGACTACGACGAGATGGAAAAAATCGCTTTAGAGTGCAAACCCAAGCTTATAGTGTCTGGTGCAAGCGCATATCCCAGAGTAATCGACTTCAAGCGCATTCGTGAGATTTGCGACAAGGTCGGGGCGTATATGATGGTGGATATCGCCCACATAGCCGGCTTGGTTGCGGCAGGGGTTCACCCTTCACCCGTCCCTTACGCAGACTTCGTAACAACCACGACCCACAAGACCTTAAGGGGACCCAGGGGCGGCGTTATTATGTGCAAGGAAGAGTACGGCAAGGCCATTGACAAGGCCATATTCCCTGGCATACAGGGCGGACCTTTGATGCATATCATTGCGGCAAAGGCTGTTGCCTTCAAGGAGGCGTTAACCCCCGAGTTCAAGGAATATCAGGCGCAGATAGTCAAGAATGCCGCCGCTATGGCAGACGAGTTCACAAAGCTCGGCATCAAGATGGTATCGGGCGGAACCGACAATCACTTGATACTTTTAGATTTAACCGACAAGGGTATGACGGGCAAGGAGCTTGAGCATATGCTCGACGAAGTGCATATCACCGTCAACAAGAATGCAATACCCTTCGACACGCAGAAGCCCTTCGTCACCAGCGGTATAAGAATCGGTACCCCCGCAATGACCACGAGAGGTATGAAGGAAGGGGAAGCGAGAAAGATTGCAGCCCTCATCGCCGAGATTATCGAGAAGAAGGAAGAAGCTTTCGAGTACGTTACCGCAGAAGTGGCAAAGCTCTGTGCGGCATTCCCGCTCTACGCCGACTGCGTAAAGTAAGCCTGGTTGCGTCTGTAAAAAAGTTAAAATTAGCAAAGCGCAACCGCTGGTTGCGCTTTTTTGCACTGTTTGCACTTGTAAGGTGGTTGTCATTTAGCTTTTGCCACCGTATAATAATAAGCGTAAAACTTATTAAACAAAAGGAGAAAACCTATGTCGTTTGCAGACAATTTACAGTATCTGCGTAAAAAGAATAAGATTACGCAGGAAGAGCTTGCGGAAGAATTGAATCTTTCCCGTCAGTCTATCTCAAAGTGGGAGACGGGAGAAGCCTACCCCGAAACGGATAAGCTTATATTATTATGTGATAAGTTCGGGGTGACCTTGGACGAACTGCTCCGTGGCGACGTGACTAAAGAAGACGTAACCAAAGAAGACGTGACGGGGCAAGAAGATAAGGACGAAGAAGTCGTCTTTGAAAAGGCCGAAGACGGACAGTCGGGCAAGTGCGACGGCGAGTGCGGCAATTCGGAGAGCTGCGCAGGCTGCAATATACATTACCACCCTAAAAGGGATATGCACGGTCATATCCACACGAAAAGGACTATGGCGGGTGCGGCAATCTCGTCTTCGACGATGGCGATTTGCGGAATAATATACCTGTGTTTAGGCTTCTGCTTGGGGCTTTGGCACCCCACCTGGCTGATATTTATCGGCGGTGTAATCGTGTGTATGTGGTCGGGCGGTATGCTTGAAGATACTAGCAATAAGCCGTTAAAGGAAAAGATAGGCGGTCTGGTCTGCGGTACGGTCATGGTCGGTTCGCTTTTAATCTACCTTTCAATCGGCTTTGTGTGCGGTATCTGGCACCCCACCTGGGTAGTGTTTATAATTGCTGCGGGCGTCTGCGGAGTCGTAGGCCCCCTTACTAACGGTAAAAAGGATTGATAAAGTGTAGTCGTAGAGCCTAAAGGGTAAAAGAATATTTTCACTAAATTTTTACTTACAACTGTTGAAAAATACAAAAAATAATGTTATCATATCTATATAGATTGATTTAAATTAACAGGGTGTAGTATGAAAATAAAGATTACTTCCGATTCAACCTGCGATTTAGGGCAGGAGCTTATTGAAAAAAACGACGTAGGGATTTATTCCCTTACGGTAATTTTAGGCGACAAGAGCTATAAAGACGGTGAAGTCGTTCCCCAGGATATCTTTGATTTTGTCAAGGACACGGGCACTTTACCCAAGACGGCGGCAGGCTCCGTAGAAGGCTACGGCGAATTCTTTAAGGAGAATTTAAAAGGCTACGACGCACTCATACACTTCAATATTTCGTCGCTCGCATCGTCGTGCTACAATTCGGCAAGTAAGGCGGCGGAAGAATTCGGCGGTAAGGTTACGGTTATCGACAGCCGAGCTCTATCCACAGGGCAGGGGCTTTTGGTGCTTAAAGCTTGCGATTTAGCTAAAGAAGGCAAGACGGCGAAGGAGATTGAAAGCGAAGTGTTGGCAGTCAGGGCAAAGGTCAACACCTCCTTCGTGCCTGACAGCTTGGACTATCTGCACAAGGGCGGAAGGTGTTCGCTTGCGGCTATGCTTGGCGCAAAGGTGTTAAAGCTCCACCCTATGATTTGCGAAAACGTCGAAGGTCAGCTCATTGCCAAAAAGAAGTATATGGGCAATATGGAGAGATGCGTCCGCAACTATATTGCAGACTTAAAGGCGCAGTATCCCAACTACGACAAGACAAGGGTGTTTATAACCCACAGTACGGCAGACGAAGAGCTTGTTGAGTTTGCAAAGGCGCAGGTTAAAGAGAATTTCGAGTTTGACGAGATGATTGAAACTGTTGCAGGCAGTATAGTAACTTCGCACTGCGGCAGGAACACTCTCGGAGTTCTGTTCATAACCAAGTAATTTTATTTATCTTTGCTATACGCTTGACAAACTGCGTGTGCATTATTATAATTTAATCAAATTTAAGTTATTCTTTGGGGCGGGGTGCAATTCCCCACCGGCAGTAAAGTCTGCGAAGAATCGGGGCGATAAGCTCTGTTTCCCGAACGGGTGAAATTCCCGTACCGACGGTATAGTCCGGATGATAAAAGAAAGACTTTTAGCGTGCGCATATATTGCGTTGCAATTAAGTTTTAAAATTAACCCCGAAGTATTTCGGGGTTTTTGTTTTAAAGAACGACTTAAATTAATAAATATTTAAGGAGTTTTTTATGTTAAAATCAAAGACCTATTTCTCCCCCACACGCATTGCGGTAATAGCCCTGTTTTCTGCATTGGCAGGCGTTTTGTACGCTTTCGGCTTTCCAATGACGTCAATCTTCCCTTTCTGGTTAGAACTCAACTTTTCAGATTTGCCTGCGTTAATAGGCACCTTTGCATTGGGCCCTATATCGGGCGCATTGATAGTGCTTTTTAAAATTTTAATTAAGCTTATAATCAAAGGCACTTCTACAGTATTTGTGGGTGAACTTGCGGATTTGCTTATAGGTATAGCATTCGTTGTGCCTGCAGGTCTTATTTATAAGCGCCACCGCACCTTTAAAGGTTCGCTTGTGGGTATGGCTGTTGGTACGGCTGTTTCGGTTGCAGTGTCCATACTTGCAAACTTTGCCGTCCTTGTTCCGTACTACGTCGACCTGTTTTTTGGTGGTTCGTGGGATATACCCGTAGGTACTATGCAGGGCATTTTCGGCGATGGCTGTACGAAAGAGACGTTTTATAACTTCTATCTCTGGGCGTCGGTACTGCCTTTTAACGCTATGCGCTGTTTAATAGCCATCGTGGTAACTCTGCCTATTTACAAGTATATTTCAAGGGTAATAAACAAGCTTGCGGACAAATTGGAGATTAAGCCTGCCGATGACGAAACGGACGAACAGGCGCAGGCACGAAAGGCAAAGGAGAAGGTGCGCACGGCAATTATTATATCCGTAAGCGCATTTGCTGTGCTTTTACTTATCGGCGGCGTGCTGTTAAGGTATTTCTTATCGTAAAAGTCTGATTAATTATACTTAATAAAATAATTGCAAAAGTTTGCCATACGGGGTATAATATAGCCGTATGGCAATTTTTTTATCGGATAGCGAGCAGGCTACGATTGAATTCGCAACTGAATATGCAAAGACCTTGCAGGGGGGCGACGTCGTTCTATTAAACGGCGAAATGGGCGCAGGCAAGACCGTTTTCGTCAAGGGCATAGCCAAAGGGCTTGGCATTGACGACGAGATTTTAAGCCCCACCTATGCCTATATGAACGACTATTACGGAAAGCTGTACCACTACGATTGCTATCGCCTGTCATGCGGTGAGCAGGCGGAGAGATTGGGCTTGACCGACTATTTCTATGCCGACGGTATCTGCGTTATCGAGTGGGCGGAAAACATTGCCGACGTGTTGCCCGACAAATGTAAAAAGGTAACCATAAAAAAGATTGGGGCGAGCGATAGGGAGATAATCTGTGAGTAATTTTTTGGCGGTAGACACGTCGTCTAAACACCTGACCGTCGTTGCGGTTAAGGGCGATAAAAGTAAAGTAAACTTCATACCCGACTGCTCTATGCGCCACTCCGTCCTTTTAATGGGCGAGATTGAAAAGACCTTAAGCGAAGTGGGTTTAACCCCTGAAGAGTGCGATTTCTTCGCCGCCGTTACAGGTCCCGGCTCGTTTACGGGGATAAGGATAGGCATATCCTGCGTTAAGGGCTTTGCGGTCGGCTTAAATAAGAAGTGTCTGGGCGTAACGGCTTTTGACCTCATTGCGTATAATGTCAATAGCGGCGTACCCTACGCCGTAGCTATCGATGCGGCGCACGACCATTTCTATGTGTGCGGTTATATGCAAGGCGGCGATTGCGACGTTCAGCCCTGCTACATCTCAAAGGACGCACTTTTAGCGTTAAACCGCCCTATATACGGCTTTGAAGAGCTGGGGATAGATAATTACACTAAAGTTGAAATAAGCTCCTGCCTTGCCCCTGCAGTACAAGGGTGTGCCAAAGAAGGGGTGTACGCCTTATACGTTCGCAAGTCGCAAGCGGAGGAGGAGCGGTTGGCTCGCTTAAACGCAAGATGATAATAAGAAGATGTAAATTTGAAGATATCCTGCCTGTAGCCGAGCTTGAAAAGGTGAGCTTTAAGGGGGAGAGTTGGGGGTACGGAACCCTTGCTTCCGCCTTTGAAAACCCACAATACTCCATGTTCGTCGCCGAAGAAGACGGTGAAGTGGCAGGCTACGGCTGCATAAGCGTATCATTCGAAAACTGCGATTTGGAGAACGTTCTCGTCGCCGAAGAATACAGGCGCAGCGGCGTGGGCAGGCAGATTTTAAACGAACTCATCACTGAAGCTAAAAGCCGTGGTGCGGAGAATATGTTTTTGGAAGTCAGGGTTTCAAATTCCCCTGCAATGCGGCTGTATCTGTCCAGCGGTTTCGTCGGGGTATATGCCCGTTCAAGGTACTATTCCGACGGCGAAGACTGCCTTGTTATGAAAAAGAGTCTTATTTAATTTTATAGGTGAACAGCTATTTTAATTAACGGTAAATACGTTGCCGTAACCGTAAAGGGGAGCGGCAAGCCCGTGGTGCTTTTACACGGCTATCTCTCCTGCAAGGAGAGCTTTTACCATCAGATAAATTCCCTTTCAACGAGCGGTTTTAAATGTATTGCGCCCGATATGCCTGCATTCGGGGCGAGCGACAAGTTGGACGTGGCTTGGGGCGTTGAAGAGTACGCAGATTGGCTTAAAATATTTTTAACTCAAGCGGGGGCTTCAGGGGCGGATATAGTCGCCCACAGCTTTGGCGCAAGGGTGGCGATATTGGCTATCTCGCAGGATAACAGCCTTTGTGACAAACTGATAATTTGCGGGGGTGCAGGGCTGGTTAAACCCCGTTCGCAAGGGTATATCAGGCAGGTAAAGCGGTATAGGCTAATTAAAAAGCTCTTCCCTAAATACGCCGAAAAACACTTCGGCAGCGAAGAGTACAGAAGCCTTTCGCCCATAATGAAGGAGAGCTATAAGAAAATTGTCAACCGTGATTTAAAGGTTGAAGCCGAGAAGATTGGCAATAAAACCTTATTAATCTACGGAAAAGACGATTGCACAACCCCTGCAATGGAAGAAGGTGCAACCTTTGCGTCTTTGATTAAAAATTCTCATCTTATCACAATGGAAGGCGATCACTTCTGCTTTTTGAATTACCCTAAAGAGTTTAACTCACTTGCCCTTAAATTTCTAAAGGGCGAGAAAATAATACAAAATTGACTAATAAAAACCCAAAGGAATTATGTTATGTGGTGGTTATTTATTGACGTGCATACGACGGTGGAGTGTATTTTGGTTGCACTCTTCTTCGCCTGTTGCTTAAGCATAATCTGCTTTAAGAACCTCGGCATTTTGCAGTCGTTGGGCTATTCCGGCAGACAGCTTATGCGCTGGGCAGGCAAAAAGAGCAATTTGGCGCAATCCCGCTTTACGATACTCTTCATCTCGGTTGCCTTAACTTCGGCGGTGACGTCGCTGTGCTTCACGTTTACAGGCAGATGGGCTGCGGTAATCGGGCTTATAGCCTACCTTATCTTCTTCGTTGCCTACTTCATTGCCGACGCAACGCACACGTTCAGGTCGAATGCCAAGCTTACGCCCCGTTTCAAAAGGCTGTACGTAACGGTATTTTTAACCTTTGCAGTACTTGCATATATTTTGGCAACGCTATTAAACTTTGCCCAAAGCCTTATCGGCGACAGCCTGTTTACACAGCTTAAGTACAGCATATTAGCCGTCCTTCCTCTTTGCGCACTGCCTATAATCTGCCTTGCCAACCTTATTACTAAAATTTGGGAGAAGCCCATTGCGGCGCACTATATCAAAAAGGCAAAGGCAAAACTTGAAGCAAACAATCCTATCATTGTGGGTATTACGGGGAGCTACGGCAAGACGAGCGCAAAAAACATTCTCGCCGCAATGCTCTGCCAGAAATATCAGGTGGTTACAACCCCTGCTTCCTACAATACCCCCCAAGGCATTGCAAGGGCGGTTAACGAGCAGACCATAACAGAAAAATGCGTATTCATTGCTGAAATGGGTGCAAGGCGCAAGGGGGATATTGCAAAGCTTACTCTCTTCTGTCCCCCCGACTATTCTTTAATTACGGGGATTTGCGAACAGCACCTTGAGAGCTTTAAGACTATTGAGAATATAGTAGCTACCAAGGCGGAGATAATTGCCGCCACCAAGAACAGTTGCTATATTTCTGCCGATGCGTTTGAAAAATTCGAAAGCTTTGGCGACAACGTAAAGCGCTGTGAATGTGTTTCAAACGTGGTAACGGGAGAGAACGGAACCGAATTTACCTTGACTTTGGGCGGAGAGAGCGTAAGGGTTAAGTGTTGCCTGCTCGGCGAGCACAGCGCATATAATATAGGCTTATGCGCCTGCCTTGCATTCGAAATGGGCGTATCCTTACAGGAGATTGCGCTTGTGATTCCCCAGCTGCCCTACGTTGACCACCGCTTGCAACTTATTCGCTCTAACGGCATAAATATAATAGACGACGGCTACAACTCCAACCCCGTCGGCGCAAAGGCGGCAATAGACACGCTTAAGCTGTTTAAGGGGAATAAAATCGTGGTTACTCCCGGACTTGTGGAGTTGGGCGTGTTGGAGCAGGAAGCTAACGAAAATTTAGGCAAAGAGCTTGTCGGGCTCGACCAGATTATTTTGGTGGGTGAAACGCTGGTTAAGGCGGTTGAAAAGGGATATAAAGACAACGGCGGTGATATGCAAAAGCTTGTGCAGGTACCCGACCTTGCTTCTGCGCAGGAAAAGCTTAAAACGCTTTTAAATAAGGGCGATACCGTTCTGTTTTTAAACGACCTGCCTTCGCAGTACCTATAAGATAAAGCAGTACTCGTAAGAAAAATATAAATAGCTACGGCTATAAGTCACCAAAGCTGAAAAATCTTTTTGGCGGAGGTGATTTTTTTATGCTTAAAAATTATTCGGTTGCCGTAATCTTCGGCGGAGCGTCGAATGAAAACGAAGTCTCCGTAATTACGGGTACAATGGTTGCCAACGTGCTGAAAAAGGGCGGCAAAAGCGTTTTGCCGATCTTCATAGATCACGGCGGAAATATGATGGCTGGGGAAGAGCTTGCAGACGTCAAGCTGTATAGTCAGGGCAAGGAACTGCTTGCTAAAAAGGCACGCCCCTGCGCTATGGCAAAGGGCGGCTTCGTGCTGTTTAAAAGGGGGAAGCCAAGGGACTTTGTGGGCGTTGAGTGCGTCATAAATTGTTGTCACGGCGGCTGCGGCGAAGGCGGCGGCGTGGCAGGTGCCGCCCTTTTGAACAAAATCCCTATAGCGTCTGCCGCCCTTTTCGAAAGCTCTGCCTTTATCGATAAGTACTACACGAAATTAGTGCTTAAAGGTCTTAACGTTAATACCGCAAAATACGTTTACTCAAGGGATATTAACGGGGCTTTGAAGAGCGCAAAGACGCTTGGCTATCCTTTAATCGTTAAACCCGCAACGCTCGGTTCAAGCATAGGGGTAGTTAAGGTTGAAGACGATAACGGGCTTAAAGAAGCGCTTAAGACGGCTTTCGAGCTGGACGGTTCGGTTCTGTTGGAAGAGTACTTTGAAGAGCGCAGGGAGTTGAACTGCGCCGCCTACCTTTCGGGCGGAAAGGTTAATATATCCCCTTGCGAGCAGGTGGCTTCTGCAAGCGAAATTTTGACCTACGACGATAAGTATTCGGGCGGCGGAGAGCGGAAATTCCCCGTAGACGGTGAGAGCGAGAAGGAAGTAAGGCGTATCACGAATAAGGTGTACTCATTGCTCGGAATGCAGGGCATCGTCCGCTTTGACTTTATAGTTGCAAAGGGGAAGGTGTACTTAAGCGAGATTAACACCGTTCCCGGCTCGCTTTCGCAATATCTCGTTTCGGCAAGTTATCAGGAGTTTTATAACGTGCTATGTAATCTTATAACGCAGACTGAAGCCGATTTTAAACAGGCAAACTCACGGCGCATAATTTCTACAGGCATATTGAACAATATCGCTGTAAATGCTTGCAAGTTGAAGTAAAATTATAGTAAAATAATGCAAAAGACGAAATAACCCATCGTTAAAATTACGAGGTATTGATATGGAAAAAATTAAGATGACTACGCCGCTCGTTGAGATGGACGGCGACGAGATGACCAGGGTTTTATGGCAATGGATAAAGGAAATACTCATTGAGCCGTACGTAGAACTCAAGACCGAGTACTACGATTTAGGTTTAGTTAAGCGTGACGAGACGGACGATAAGATTACCGAAGAGAGCGCAATGGCTACAAAAAAATACGGCGTAGCGGTCAAGTGCGCAACCATAACCCCCAACGCACAGCGAGTTGAAGAGTATAACCTTAAAAAGATGTGGAAGAGTCCTAACGGCACTATCCGCCGTATCTTGGATGGCACTGTCTTCCGTGCGCCCATTCTTGCAAAGGGAATAACGCCCTACGTCCCTTCCTGGAAGAAGCCCATCGTGCTTGCAAGGCACGCCTACGGCGATATCTATAACTCGGTTGAAAGCAGGGTTAAAGGCGGTCAGAACGCATACCTTGTAATCACCGATATGAACGGCAACGAAGTGGAGCGCAAGCTCATTCATTCCTACAATAGCGACGGCATAGTGCAGGGTGTACACAACGTAGACGCATCCATTTCCGCCTTTGCGCACACCTGTTTTAACTATGCGTTAGAGAATAAAATCGATATGTGGTTGGGTGCCAAGGATACCATCTCTAAAACCTACGACCACCGCTTCAAGGACATCTTTGCGGAAATTTACGAAAACGAGTACAAGGATAAGTTTGAAAAGGCAGGGTTAACCTATCTTTACACCTTAATCGACGACGTAGTTGCAAGGGTTATGCGCAGCGAAGGCGGTATGCTCTGGGTGTGCAAGAACTACGACGGCGACGTTATGAGCGATATGGTGGCAACCGCTTACGGCTCGCTCGGTATGATGAGCTCGGTGCTCGTGTCCCCCGACGGCAAGTATGAGTACGAAGCGGCTCACGGTACTGTTACACGCCACTACTACAAATGGCGTGACGGACAGGAGACTTCCACCAACTCGGTTGCGACCATCTGGGCGTGGACGGGCGCACTCGCTAAACGTGGCGAGCTTGATGACATACCCGAACTCGTCGACTTTGCAAAAAGGTTGGAAGCGGCTACGCTTGCAACTATCGAGAGCGGTTATATGACGGGCGACTTAATTCCCTTGTTCAAGAGCGAGGGTATAACCCCCGTTAAGCTTGAGAGCAGGGCGTTCTTGAAAAAGATTGCCGAAAGACTTTAATAGATTTGTTTAAATTAAGAGCGGCGGTGCGAAGAAATTCGCACCGCCGCTTAAGCTTTTATTGAAAATTATTTATTTAACAAATTCTTTTAAAAAATATTCGTGAAGGGAAACGTCGTCGTTGAGTTCTGGGTGGAAGGCGGTGACGAGCATATTCTTCTGCCTTGCCGCAACCGTCTTTCCGTTTACCGTGGCAAGCACTTCTACGCCGTCGCCAAAGCTCTCGATATAGGGGGCACGGATAAAGGTCATAGGTATCTGACCCAGCCCTTTAAAGTCGGAAACGCAGAAAAAGCTGCCGAGCTGTCTGCCGTAGGCGTTGCGCTTTGCTACAATATCCATAGTCGCAATGTGCGGCTTTTCACCGCCGTCTATGCTCTTGGCAAGCAGAATAAGCCCTGCGCAGGTACCCCAGACGGGCATACCGTTTTCAATAAGCTTGCGCACCTTGTCCATCATGCCCAGCTCGTTTAAAAGCTTGCCCTGAACGGTACTTTCTCCGCCGGGAATAATCAGGGCGTCGAAAGGCTTGTCCAAATCGCAGAGCTGGCGGATTTCAAAGCTGTCCGCCCCGAGCCTTTCAAGCATTTTTTCGTGTTCGATAAACGCCCCCTGCAATGCAAGTACGCCGATTCGCATTATTTGCCCCTTTCTTCCATTATGATCTTAATTTCATTTTCGTTGATGCCGACCATTGCTTCGCCTAAATCTTCTGAAAGAGTTGCAAGCATTTTTGCGTCGTTATAGTTGGTTACTGCCTTTACGATTGCAGCAGCTCTCTTTTCAGGGTTGCCGCTCTTGAATATGCCGGAGCCTACGAATACGCCTTCTGCGCCGAGCTGCATCATAAGAGCTGCGTCGGCAGGGGTTGCAACGCCGCCTGCGGCAAAGTTAACTACGGGCAGTTTGCCGTTTTCGTGAACGTATTTAATCAAGTCGTAGGGTACCTGTAAGGTCTTTGCTGCTTCATACAGCTCGTCTTCGGAGAGAGAGACAACCCTTCTGATTTCGGACTGCATAGCTCTCATATGCCTTACTGCCTGAACTACGTCGCCCGTACCTGGTTCGCCCTTCGTCCTTATCATAGATGCGCCTTCGGCAATACGCCTTAACGCTTCGCCCAAATCCCTTGCGCCGCATACGAAGGGTACGTCGAACTTGGTCTTGTCGATGTGGTACTTGTCGTCGGCAGGGGACAATACTTCGCTTTCGTCGATATAGTCGATTTCGATAGCCTGCAAAATCTGCGCTTCGGCGAAGTGACCTATACGGCACTTAGCCATAACGGGAATGGAAACGGCTTCCTGAATTCCCTTAATCATCTTGGGGTCGCTCATACGGGAAACGCCGCCTGCCGCCCTGATATCTGCAGGAATTCTCTCCAACGCCATAACTGCGCATGCGCCTGCCTTTTCAGCAATCTTTGCCTGTTCGGGGGTGGTAACGTCCATAATTACGCCGCCCTTGAGCATCTGTGCAAGGTTCTTGTTTAATTCGTATCTTTCATTACTCATTTTCTTCAATTCCTTTTTAGGTTATATTGTTGACAATTATAGCACTCCTTTGATATTATTAAAATATCCAAAATACATATATTTTATAATACCAGATTATGTTGACCTATCAGCTTGACGAGAAAAATAAATACTATTCACTATATTATAATATAAGGGAAGATATCCTTCACGGGGTTTTATCGGCGGGGGAGCGGCTTCCGGGCAAAAGGACGTTAGCCGAACACTTGGCGGTTAGCGTGATAACCGTACAGACGGCTTACGAACAGCTTCTTGCGGAAGGCTATATCGTCTCCGAAGAGAGAAAGGGGTACTTCGTTGCGGAAGTAAACGTGGGGGAGAGCGCCGACCCTATCATTCCCGTAAGGAAAGAACAGCCCATAGTCAAGTACGATCTCGATTTGACTACGGGCAGGGCTCCGGCAAATTTATTCCCCTTTTCGGTGTGGGCGTCGCTTATGCGTAAGACGCTTTCGGAAGAAGGCGAACACCTTTTGGAGAGAGTGCCTTGCGACGGTTCGCCCAGACTTAAAGCGGCAATAGCGGCGTATCTTTACAGGTTCAGGGGGTACAAGGTCGACCCGAGATATATCGTCGTGGGCGCAGGTGCGGAGTATCTGTACGGCGTAATAGTACAGCTTTTAGGCAGGGACAAGCCCTACGCAGTCGAAAACCCGGGTTACGGCAGGGTGCCCAACACCTACCGTTTAAACGGTGCGAGCTGTACCTTTATTGACGTCGGAGAAAGGGGTGTAAAGGTGGAAGAAGTGGAGAAGGCTGGCGCCTGCGCTCTGCACGTCTCTCCCGCCCATCAATACCCGACGGGGGCGGTTATACCCGTATCCAACCGCTCTCGCTTAATTTCCTGGGCGCAGAACAACGACGCCTATATAATAGAAGACGACTACGATTCGGAGTTCCGCCTTTGGGGCAAACCCCTACAGACTATGGCGGCGATGAACGGCGAAAGGGTAATATATTTGAACACCTTTTCAAAGACGCTTGCGCCGTCTATGAGAATGGGGTACATGGTACTGCCGCCCCAGCTCTATTCAATCTATTTGCAACTGTACTCCCAGACGGCAAACGTAGTGCCGCTGTTTGAACAGTTGACCCTTGCCGCCATGCTTGACGGCGGATACTTTGAAAGGCACGTCAACAGGTTGAAAAATTATTACAGGGGAATAAGGGGGGAGTTAATCTCGCTGATTGACCGCCTGCCGTTTAATAAACGAATTATCGAAACGGGTGGCGGACTGCACATAACCCTTCAGCTCCCCGACTTTAAAAGCGACGAAGAGATTAAAGCCAAAGCGGCGGAGCTGGGCATTAACGTTAAATGTCTTTCCGACTATCTGTTTACGCAAACGCAAAAGTATCGGGGGGTTGCGGTTATAAATTACTCTTCGGTAACGGCGGAAGGGCTAAATAGAGTGAGGTCGTCATTGCGAGAAGCATAAGCTCCGTGGCAATCCCAACGGGTGTGACGTTAGTTTGGTAAAGGATATAATTATGAAATATAAGCTAAATTTTGAATTGGTGCCCGAGAGTTGCTGGTGTTCGAATTTGAGAAGCGAACTGCCCCAAGGGGTATGGGATATAATCCGTAAAAAGGCGTATGCAAGGGCAAAGGGGAAGTGTATGATTTGTGGCTGCCCGACGACAAGGCTTGAAGCGCACGAGCAGTGGCACTACGACGACGAGAACGGAGTGCAGAGCCTTCAAAACGTCATTGCTGTCTGCAAACCCTGTCACGAAGTGATTCACATCGGCAGAACCCAGCTTTCGGGCAGGGAAAAAGAAGCGAGCGAGCATTTTATGAAGGTGAATTGCTGCACATATGCAGACTACAGAAAGGCGCTCGGAGAAGCGAATACCGTTCACCGTGAGCGCAGCAAAAAAGAGTGGCAGTTGGACGTGTCGAAGCTGAATAATTTTATGTAAATTTCGATTTATCCCTTAAAAAGCCTTATGCCGTAAGAGTTTTCTATGGTTTTCACCACTACATCTTGTAATAATATTAAAAACTTTCACACAATATATTGTGGTTGTTTAGTTGACAAGCGGACGTTTAGGTCATATAATAATACCCGTTGCGCTTGAATTTTGCCCGATTTTAATTAAAACAAGGCAAAATAAACGTTGTTTAATTAAAATGCATATATAAGTAAACTTAATACAACATATTGTGTTTTAATTATTGACATTCAACAATATATATGTTATCATTAGGATGTTCCGCATAATTGAAAACGGGCGTGCAAATCCGCACGATTGATAAGGGTATGCAATTAAAAGGAATATGCAAAAGGGGAAAATTATGAAAGTTATTAAAAGAGATAATTCGGTCGTAGATTTTGACAGGTCAAAAATCGTTAAGGCTATCAGTAAGGCGAACGAAGCGGTTGATCCCGATGAGAGAATTACTGCCGAGCAGATTGAGGCCATCGTAGACGATATCGCTGGCCGTCACCGTACGAGATTTCTTGTAGAAGATATTCAGGATATGGTGGAAGAAAAGCTGATGGAATTGCAGAAATTCCAGCTTATGAAAGCCTATATTTTATACAGGTACGAGCGTGCCTTGATAAGAAAGGCTAATACCACTGACGAGAGCATACTTTCGCTTATCAGAAACGCCAACAAGGACGTTATGGAGGAGAACTCCAACAAGAACGCACGCACTGCGTCCACCCAAAGGGATTTGATTGCAGGTGAAGTCTCCAAGGACTTAACCCGCCGTATTCTCTTACCCGAATACGTCTCCAAAGCTCACGACGAAGGTGCGATTCACTTCCACGATGCGGACTACTTCCTTCAGCCCATTTTCAACTGCTGTCTTGTAAACATTAAGGACATGCTCGACAACGGCACCGTAATAAACGGCAAGCTCATCGAGAGCCCCAAGTCCTTCCAGACGGCTTGTACAATAACCACGCAGATTATTGCCTCCGTCGCTTCTTCACAGTACGGCGGTCAGTCTGTAAACGTAGCTCACCTTGGCAAGTACTTACGCCGTTCGGCGGATAAGTACCGCTCCCAGATTGAAGAGCAGTTCGGTGACGAGCTTTCGGAAGACGCAAAAGAAAAGATTGTCAACATGCGTGTCAAAGAAGCGTTAAAGGCAGGCGTGCAGACCATTCAGTACCAGATTAACACTTTAATGACCACTAACGGTCAGTCGCCTTTCGTTACCTTATTTATGTATCTCGACGAGAACGACGAGTATATCGATGAAAACGCTATGATTATCGAAGAGATATTAAAACAGCGTTATCAGGGTATCAAGAACGAAGTGGGCGTTTACGTCACCCCTGCGTTCCCCAAGCTCGTGTACGTACTCGATGAAAACAACTGCTTAAAGGGCGGAAAATACGACTACTTAACCAGGCTTGCCGTTAAGTGTTCTTCTAAGCGTATGTACCCCGACTACATCTCCGCAAAGAAGATGAGAGAGAACTACGAAGGCAACGTGTTCGCACCTATGGGCTGCCGTTCCTTCCTTTCCGCTTGGAAAGACGAGAACGGTGAGTACAAGTTCGAAGGCAGATTCAATCAGGGCGTCGTTTCGTTAAACCTTCCCCAGTGCGGAATTCTGGCAAAGGGAGATGAAGAGAAGTTCTGGCAGATTCTGGACGAGAGATTGAATCTCTGTTTCGAAGCGTTAATGTGCCGCCACCGTGCGTTAGAGGGCGTTACGAGCGACGTCTCCCCCGTTCACTGGCAGTACGGTGCAATCGCAAGGTTGAAGCCCGGCGAGACTATCGATAAGTATTTACACAACGGCTACTCCACGTTATCTTTGGGATATATAGGTCTGTATGAAGTAACCAAGCTGGTTAAAGGCTGCAGCCATACCACCGAAGAAGGGCAGGAGTTTGCAGTTAAAGTTATGCAGACCTTGCGTGCCGCTTGCGACAAGTGGAAGAAGGAGACGGGCTTGGGCTTTGCACTCTACGGAACCCCTGCGGAATCTCTTTGTTACCGTTTTGCAAGGATAGACAAGGAGAGATTCGGCACTATCGAAGACGTAACCGACAAGGGCTACTACACCAACAGCTACCACGTAGATGTGCGTGAAAAGATAGACGCTTTCACCAAGTTCAAGTTTGAAAGCCAGTTTCAAAAGATTTCTTCGGGCGGTGCAATCTCCTACGTTGAAATTCCCAATATGAAGCAGAATCTCGACGCTATGGAGACGGTCGTTAAGTTCATCTACGACAATATTCAGTACGCAGAGTTCAACACCAAATCCGACTACTGTCAGGTCTGCGGCTTTGACGGCGAGATAATCATCAACGCCGACAACGAGTGGGAATGCCCCGTATGTCATAACAAGGACCATCGCAAGATGAACGTAACCCGCCGTACCTGCGGATATTTAGGTGAAAACTTCTGGAACGTAGGTAAGACAAAAGAGATTAAATCAAGGGTATTACACTTATAATTTGTGCGGTAAATCGCCGTGGCATATCCGCCACGGCGTAATTTATACAAGGGGGATTAATCATGAATTATGCTACTATAAAATGGTACGATATTTCCAACGGCCCCGGCGTGAGAGTGTCGCTCTACGTTTCGGGTTGCAGAAATCACTGCAAGGGCTGTTTTAATAAGGAGACCTGGGATTTTACCTATGGCGAACCCTTTACCAAAGAAGTCGAAGATAAGATAATTGAAGCGATGAAGCCCGATTATATCAGCGGCTTCACTCTCTTGGGCGGCGACCCGTTCGAGCCTGAAAATTCTCAAGTTTTAGCGCCCTTTATGAAGAGATTGCGTGCCGCTTACCCTGAAAAGTCGTTCTGGTGCTTCACCGGCTATGACCTCGACGCCGAGCTCTTATCGGGCAAGAAGGGAGATTTGAATGACGTTATGGACATTCTGCATACCTTGGACGTACTCGTCGACGGCAGGTTTGTAGAAGAGAAGAAGGACTTAAACCTTCGCTTTAAGGGCTCTTCCAACCAGCGCACCATTCTCGTTAAGCCCACGCTTGAAAAGGATGAGATTGTGCTGTGGGACGGCGTAACTTCGGTTTAATCAGGGAGAATATTATGGAAAGAACTAAAGTTAACATTAAAAAGCTCAACGCTAACGCTACGGTACCTACTTACGGCAGCGAGTATGCCGCAGGTGCCGACCTTTATGCCTGTCTGGAGACAGAAGTTACCATTGCGCCCCACGCAACGGTGCTTATCCCCACGGGCATTGCGATGGAGTTGCCCATAGGTTATGCAGGTTTAATCTACGCAAGGAGCGGACTTGCTTCAAAGAAAGGGCTTGCGCCTGCCAACAAAGTTGGCGTAGTCGATTGCGACTATCGTGGCGAAGTCAAGGTTGCCCTTCACAACCACGGCGAGATTGCTCAAACGGTTGCAAGCGGCGAAAGGATTGCTCAACTCGTAATTGCACCTTACCTGACCGCACAATTTATTGAATGTGATGAGTTGTCGGAAACTGTGCGTGGGGAAGGCGGCTTCGGCTCAACCGGCTCTAAATAACTTCGTAATTACGCTCTTCATATATACTTCGCTGAAGTATCGTTGCCTTTGCGTTTTTCCTTGGTCATTTACGTCTATGTAAACTCCCGTCGGAAAAGCCGCAGACGCCTGCTCTTGCTCGCATCTATGAAGAGGGATATACCCCGAATATGGTGAATAATTATTTTAATCAGCGCAACGGCTTGCCGTTGCGCTGGTATCATATTTTAACCGCATTTTCAATATAATATCCAACTATGGTAAAGCGGAAAGGAAACGGAGTATTTGCAGCGGTGGGGGCGGCTATGGGTTTAGGCAATGCCTTTCGCTTCCCTGCGCTGTGTGCAAAATACGGACTTTCGTTTATCGTGGCGTATGCGCTCTGCCTTGCGCTGGTCGGCTATCCCCTGCTGTGCGCCGAGCTCAATTACGGTCGGTCGCGAAATCGTGGCAGGTGGGCAGGCTTTGCCAATCTTTTAATGCGTATGGCTGCTGCTAATTCTGCGGTGATTGCGCTATACTACGGGGTCATTGCCTGTAAATTGAGCGGAGCTATAATAAACTTTGCCCTTTTCTCAAACGTGGATACATACGGGTATATGCCCCTTTTAACGGCTTTATTCATCTTTCCTACGGTGTTTTTTATACTGAAAAAAGGTAGCGTTGCGCTTAACGTTTCAGGTAAAATCTCCGTCTTTGCCGGGCTTGCGCTTTTCTCTTCACTCGCAGTAAAGGGTATCGCCTTCGGTATAACCGACGTCAATTTCTCTTCGCTTCTATGCGGCGAAGCCTGGGTAGAAGCGGTGGGGCAGACCCTGCTCTCTCTTTCGCTTGCGGCGGGAGTTATGCCCACTTTTGCACGCACAATGCCCGTTTCTTCGGTGAATTCAACCGCTTTAAAAATAGTCGTCGCAAACCTTATCGGCTGTATCTTTTCTGCGCTCTCCGTCTGCCCGTTCTGTTTAAGCGTTAACGTTGAAGGCGGTATTGCCTGTGCCTTTACCGTCTATCCGCAGGTTATATTTTATGCCGCAACAAGCCCCGTCGGTCGCAGGGTGTTGGGGGTGTGCGTATACGGCGTATTGACGGCGGTCAGTATCCATTCGCTCTGCTCGCTCGCCGCTCCCTTGCTTTCGAATTTCAATAAAAAATCTCTCTCGGCTTTAATATTCTGCATTCTCTCCGCATTGCTTGCCCCCGTACTATGCTTAAACGAATGTCAGGCGCTTTCGTGTTGCGACAGGGTGGCCTGTTGCGTAACTGCCGTAACCCTTGCCTTTTTGGAGTGCCTTTTGTTCGCAAAAGGGGGCGGCGGAAACGCCCTAATGAAAGTGCTGATTAAATTTGTCTGCCCGATAGTGTGCGGTATAGCGGCAATTCTATCCGTCTGCTCGGCAAGGTTTTCGTCTTTTAACGCCCTTTCCTTAACGCTTGGCGCTCTGACTGCCCTGTTCCCGATATGCTACGCCCTGCTCCCCCGAATCGCAAGGTTAAAATTTTATTTTTCAAAACGCCTTTCATCCCTTGACAAATTAAAATAAATCCTTATAATAATAGTTGCATACGCAACGATTGCGAACGCAACTAAAGTCAGAACGGTGGTGAACGCTATGGAATTTTTTATGAAGAGCATTACGCTTTTAGCGCAGAGTACGATGACGTACCGTGATAAAGTATTTTCGCCGATGGGCATTTCGGGTGCGCAGGTCAAATACCTTTTAGGGGTGGCAGGCGATGAAGGAATTTCGCAGGATATGCTCGCAAAAAAGATGATGATAAACAAGTCTAACGTAGCCCGTCAGCTCTCCGCATTGGAGGAGAACGGCTATATCAGGCGTGAGCAGAGTGCGGAAGATAAGCGAGTGATGCTCGTGTATACCACAGACAAGGGCAAGGCTATCGTGCCCGATTTGAGAAAAGAAAACAAGCGCTGGCGTGAGATTGTCTGCGAAGGGCTTACAAAAGAGGAGAAAGTAGAGCTCGCTCTCCTATTAGACAAGCTTATCGCAAACGCCCGTGCTTACCTTGGGTGTGAACTATGAAAAAGACGTTAAGCTACATAAAACCCTATAAGGGCGGAGTGGCAGGCGGACTTATATTAAAGTTTATAGGCAGTTTTTCAGAGCTGTTTTTGCCGCTTCTGCTCGACTATATGGTGGACTACGGGGTGCCGTCCAAGGATATAAAGCAAATTTCGGTGCTCGGCGTGTTGATGGTAGTTTTTGCGCTTGCGGCTCTGCTCGGCAATATCTTTGCAAACCGAATCGTCGCCGTCTGGGCAGGCAAGATGACGAAGGATTTAAGGCAGTCGTTGTTTGCTAAAATAACCTATATGTCAAGCGGCGGAGTGGATAAATTCACAGCGCCTTCGCTGGTGTCAAGGTTGACTAGCGACACCTACTACGTCAATCAGACGGTGGCAAGCACCATGCGTCTGGGCGTCAGGGCGCCTATACTGTTGATAGGCGGAATTGCCTTTACTTTCGTGCTCGATTGGCGGCTTGCGCTCGTGCTTGCGGCGTGCGTACCGTTCGTTACGGTTGCAATGTTCTTTATAACTAAACGCTCCGTCAAAGCTTACTCCGCCGTACAGCAAGGGGGCGACTCGGTCGTGCGTGCCATGCAGGAGAACGTTTCGGGCGTAAGGGTGGTTAAGGCGTTATCTCAAACGGGATACGAGAGCGAGAAGTTTAAATCTACCAACGAAAAGCTCACCGCAAACGAGTTTAAGGCGGCAAAGATTACAACGCTAACCAACCCCTTAACCAACCTTATATTAGAGCTTGCGTTAGTGGGCGTGATTGCGCTCGGCGCATTCATTTCGTCTTCAAGCGGAACGCTCATTGCGTTTTTATCCTACTTTACGCTTTTGGTCAATGCTATGCTGGGTATTTCCAAGATATTCGTGGGGCTTTCAAGGGGCATCGCTTCATCTCAAAGGATTGAACAGGTGCTTGAGTTTGACGGGGACATGGCTATTTCCGACTGCCCCGAAGGGGAAGAGAGCAACGCCATCGAATTTAAAAACGTCAGCTTCTCCTATAACGGCAAGGTCAATAATATCAATAACTTAAGCTTTGCCGTAAAGAAAGGGCAGACGCTTGGAATAATAGGCGGAACGGGCAGCGGAAAGAGTACGGTTATCAACCTTTTAATGCGCTTTTACGACGTGGGCGAAGGCAGCGTGTATGTGGACGGCAAGGACGTCAGAAGTTATGAGAGCGGAGAGCTTAAAACAAAATTCGGCTGTGTGTTCCAAAACGATTTCCTGTTTGCCGACACGATAGAGCAAAATATCAAATATTTCCGTGATATCCCTGACGAAGATTTTGAAAGGGCGGTCAGGTGCGCCTGTGCCGAAGAGATAATCGCAGAGAAAGAAGAAGGGGTGAATTACCGCCTTGCTCAAAAGGCAACCAACCTTTCAGGCGGACAAAAGCAACGCCTTTTAATTGCCCGTGCGCTTGCGGGTAACCCCGAAATATTAGTGCTAGACGACAGCTCGTCCGCACTCGACTATGCCACCGACGCTTTATTTAGGCAAAATCTCGAAAGGGAGTATTCGCACTGTACCAAGGTGATAGTTGCCCAAAGGGTCAGCGCCGTCAGAAATGCGGACGTGATTATATTGTTAAACGACGGTCAGATGCAGGGTATCGGAACTCATAGCGAGCTGATTAAAGATTGCGAAGAATACCGCCTTATCGCAAAGGCGCAGATGGGAGGCGAGTTATGAGAGAACCGAGAATACACCTTTCCGACACCCGTCGTTTTGCAGAGAAAAAAGTGGATAAAAAGTACACTGCATACAGGCTTATGGGCTATTTAAAGCCGTCTTTGCCTATGTTTATAGCGGTGTTTATCGGCAATATCGTTTCGGTCGGGTTATCGCTTGTAGGTCCTTATCTTTGCGGACTCGCCATTGAAGAGATCAAGCTTGACGGCACGACCGACTTTATTAAAATCGGTTATCTGTGTCTGGCGTTAATCTTAACCTACATAGTTTCACATCTATTAAACTATTTAACGTCTGTCGGCATGGCGTACGTCGCCCGTAAGATGACCAAAAAGATGAGAGAGGACCTGTTTAACAGGCTTATAAATCTGCCCGTAGGCTACTTTGACAGTCGTAAGGCAGGGGACGTCATCTCCGTCATCTCCTACGACGTGGATACTGTGGGCGCATCGCTTGCCAACGACGTGATCATGGTGCTTAAGAGCGTAGTGCAAATAATCGGTGCGCTGGTCATGATGTTGATTATCGCCGCACCGCTCGTGTCGGTGTTTGCCGTAACCTTGCCGTTGAGCTTTATTGCGTCGGCGATAATAACTAAAAAGGCGCATCCGCTCTTTAAAAAGCGCAGTGCGTCGTTAGGCGAGCTGAACGGCTTCGGAGAAGAGCTTTTAGGCGGACAAAAGACAACTAAAGCCTACGGCAGGGAGCAGGATATCTGCAATCTGTTCGAAGAGAAGAATATTCAGGCAAACGTCGCCTATACCAGGGCGGAGTACTACGGAACGCTTACAGGCCCTACCGTAAACTTTTTCAATAATATTTCGTTGACGTTAATCTCCGTGTTCGGCGCACTGTGCTACGCCTTCGGGCTTTTCGGCATAGGCATAAGCCAGATATCTTCCTTTGTACTGTATTCGAGAAAATTCTCGGGACCTATCAACGAGATTTCCAACGTAATAGGCGAGTTCCAGTCGGCGTTTGCTGCGGCGGACAGGGTGTTCAAGGTTCTGGACGAGAAGGAAGAAGAGCTCAACGACCCCGACTGTAAAACGCTTGAAAACGTGGAGGGCAAAATCGAATTCAAAAACGTTTCGTTCGGCTATATTGCAGGGTCTACGGTTATAAAAGATTTGTCACTCACCGCCAATAAGGGCGACGTAGTGGCGATAGTCGGGCATACGGGTGCAGGCAAGACGACGCTTATCAACCTTTTAATGCGATTTTACGAGCCGAGAAGCGGAGCTATTTTGCTCGACGGGCAGGATATCAGGGAAGTAACCCTATCTTCTTTGCGCCGTGCCTTTACCCTTGTTCTTCAGGATACCTGGCTGTTTGCGGGTACTGTGTACGAAAATATCGCCTATGGCAACCCGAGCGCAACTAAAGAAGACGTAGAAAGGGTATGCAGGGCGGCACGAATTCACTCCTTTATAGAGAGATTGCCGAACGGTTATGACACGGTGCTGACCGATAACGCCGCCAACGTCTCCAAAGGGCAGAAGCAGCTTCTGACTATCGCAAGGGCTATGCTGTCCACTTCGCCCATACTCATTTTAGACGAAGCGACCTCCAACGTCGACACCCGAACCGAGCAGATTATCTCCGATGCGATGACCAGCTTAATGCAGGGCAGGACGTGTTTTGTCATAGCTCACCGCCTTTCCACCATACAAAATGCCGATAAGATTTTAGTAGTGGACAACGGCAACGTGGTGGAGCAGGGTACCCACAATGAGTTGATGGAGAGAAAAGGTTGTTACTATAAACTCTACACTTCCCAATAATCGACAGATAATAATACGGCAATGCGAGACGCTCTTTTCAAGGCGTCTCGCATTTTCAATCGGGGCAAATGTTAAAAATTAACAAAATTAGAGAAGAATTCTTATAAACCGACAAATGAATTGCATATCTATATTCCTTATGATATAATACCTATGTTTTGAAATAAATATTTAATATATAAACGGAGAGTGTTGAAAATGTCACAAAACAATTTTAACGGTACCGACGAGCAAGAGAAGCTCTTGCGTGAGTGCATTGCAAAGCACAAGTCGGAGCGTGGCTGTCTTATGCCCGTATTGCACGAAGCTCAAAACATCTACGGCTATCTGCCTGCAGAAGTGCAGAGTATTATTGCAGAAGAGCTCAATATTCCCCTGTCGGAAGTATACGGTGTTGCAACCTTTTATGCGCAGTTTTCTCTTCAACCCAAGGGTAAACATCAGGTTTCCGTATGCCTTGGAACGGCTTGCTACGTAAAGGGGTCGGACAAGATTTTAGCGGCTGTAGAAAAGGAACTCCGCATTTCCTGCGGGGAATGTACGCCTGACGGCAAGTTCTCCATCGATAGCTGCCGTTGCGTAGGCGCTTGCGGACTTGCACCCGTAATGATAGTGGACGACGACGTGTACGGAAAATTAACGCCCGAACAGGTCCCCGCCATTTTGGAAAAGTATATGCAGGATTAAGGGGGTAAGATATGACCGTTAAAGAATTAGAAGCAAGGGCGGCGAAGAAGGCTGACCTTGTCAAGGTAAGAAAGATTATCAGAGAGCAGGCTGAAAAGCTTGCCGAGAACACGGGTTACAGAAAGCAGGTTTTAGTCTGCGGCGGTACGGGTTGTACTTCCTCCCAGTCCCTTAAGGTCATTGAGCAGCTCGAAACCAGCTTTGCTGAACTCGGCATTGACGACGTGTTAATCGTCAAGACCGGTTGCTTCGGTCTTTGCGCTTTAGGTCCTATTATGATTGTATATCCCGAAGGCGCATTCTATTCGCAGATGACCCCCGAACACGCTAAAACGGTTGCCGAAAAGCATTTAGTAAAGGGTGGCGAAGTCGTTAAAGAGCTGTTATACGAAGGCACCGTTCACGAAGACGGAAGCATTATCCCCTTCGCTGAAATTCCCTTCTACAAGCATCAGGTTAGAATTGCGCTTCGTAACTGCGGTGTAATCGCTGCAGAAGATATTGACGAAGCTATTGCCGCTGGCGACTATATGGCGTTAAAGAAGGCACTCTTTGAGATGACTCCCGATGAAGTTATTGCGGCTGTTAAAGCGTCAGGGCTTCGTGGCAGGGGCGGCGCAGGCTTCCCTACGGGCTTAAAGTGGCAGTTCACCAAAGAAGCGAAAGGCGACGTTAAATACGTCTGCTGTAATGCCGACGAAGGCGACCCCGGTGCGTTTATGGACAGGTCGGTTCTCGAAGGCGACCCCCACACCGTGTTGGAAGCTATGGCAATCGCAGGCTATGCGGTAGGCGCACACGAAGGTTATATCTACGTCCGTGCCGAATACCCCATCGCAGTAGAAAGGCTTAACATAGCGATCGCACAGGCGAGAGAAGTAGGTCTTTTAGGTAAGGATATTTTAGGCAGCGGTTTTGACTTCGACATCTACGTCCGTTTAGGTGCAGGCGCATTCGTCTGCGGCGAAGAGACTGCGCTTATGACTTCAATCGAAGGTCACAGAGGCGAGCCCCGTCCCCGTCCTCCCTTCTCGGCACAGTGCGGCCTTTTCCAGAAACCCACCGTATTAAACAACGTTGAAACCTGGGCAAACATCAACCCCATAATTATGAACGGTGCAGATTGGTTCTCTTCAATCGGTACCGAGAAGAGCAAGGGTACCAAGGTATTCGCACTCGGCGGTAAAATTAATAACGTCGGTCTTGTGGAAGTGCCTATGGGTACTACGCTCGGCACCATTATCTACGAGATTGGCGGCGGCATACCTAACGGCAAGCAGTTCAAGGCAGCCCAGACGGGCGGTCCTTCGGGCGGCTGTATCCCTGCCAAGTACATAGACATTCAGATGGACTTCGACAACCTCGTTTCCATCGGTTCGATGATGGGCTCGGGCGGTCTTATCGTAATGGACGAAGACACCTGTATGGTAGATATCGCAAAGTTCTACTTGGAGTTCACGGCAGACGAGAGCTGCGGCAAGTGTACCCCCTGCAGAATAGGTACGAAGCGTATGCTTCAGCTTTTAACCAAGATAACCGAAGGCAACGGAGAGATGGAAGATCTGGACAAGATTAAGGAGATTGCTTCGCATATGAAGTCGTCGTCTTTATGCGCTCTCGGTCAGTCCGCTCCCAACCCCATACTTTCAACCTTATCGCACTTCGAAGACGAATACGTAGCGCACATTCAGGATAAGCACTGTCCTGCAGGCGTATGTAAATCGCTTATGAATTACTACATCAACCCCGATAAGTGCCGTGGTTGTACGCTCTGCGCACGCAACTGCCCTGTAAACGCTATTTCAGGTGCGGTTAAGAGCGCTCACGAGATTGATATTAAGAAGTGTATCAAGTGTGGACAGTGTATTTCGCATTGTAAGTTCAATGCAATCGAGAAGAAGTAAGGGAGGGTAAAAGAATGGTTAATTTAAAAATCAACGGCATTGCAGTAAGCGTGCCTGAAGGTTCAACGATATTACAGGCGGCAAAGCTCGCCAACGTGCGTATTCCCACCCTTTGCTACTTAAAGGAAGTGCAGTGCGCAGGCTCCTGCCGTATGTGCTTGGTAGAAGCTACGGGTGCAAGGGGCTTGGTTGCTGCTTGCGTCTACCCCGTTTCCGAAGGAATGGAAGTCAGGACTAACACCCCCAAGGTTCGTAAGTCCAGAAAGACTTCGCTTGAGCTTCTGCTCTCCACACACAAGAAGAAGTGCCTTTCCTGCGTTCGTTCTATGAACTGCGAATTGCAGAAGCTCGCACTTGAGTATAACGCAGAAGAAGATAAATTCGGTACAGACCACTACGACAGACCTATTGACGATTTGTCGCCTTCAGTCGTAAGGGATAATTCAAAGTGCGTTATGTGTACCCGTTGCGTTGCCGCTTGCGAAAAGCAGACGATAGGCGCAATCGGACCCAAGAACAGGGGTTACGCAAAGGTCATCGGTTCACCCTTTGACGTATCGCTTGCACACACTACCTGCGTAAACTGCGGTCAGTGTATAGTTGCCTGCCCCGTAGGCGCTCTCTATGAAAAGAGCAACATTGCAGACGTCTGGGGCGCAATCGTGGACGACACAAAGAAGGTCGTATTCTTCACCGCACCTTCCGTCAGGGCAACCTTGGGCGAAGCGTTCGGTCTGCCCGTAGGCACCAACGTCGAAGGTAAGATGGTTACGGCTATTAAACAGCTCGGCGACGTGGGGTGCTTCAATATGGACACCACTGCGGACTTAACCATTATGGAAGAAGCTAACGAACTTTTACAAAGGGTTAAGACGGGAGGAACGATTCCTATGTTCACAAGCTGCTGCCCCGGTTGGATAAAGTTCTGTGAGCATTACTATCCCGAATTCTTACCCAATCTATCTTCCTGTAAATCCCCCCAGGAGATGTTCTCCGCAGTGCTTAAGACCTACTATTGTCAAAAACACGGCATCAAGCCTGAAGATTTATACGTTGTATCGGTTATTCCCTGCACGGCTAAGAAGTTCGAGCTTACACGTGACGAACTCGGTCATAACACCGACGCCTGCATAACGACGAGAGAGCTTGCAAAGATGATTAAGGAAGCAGGCGTAGACTTCGTCAATCTTCCCGATTCCGACTATGACGATCCGTTCGGAATAGCTTCCGGTGCAGGCGCAATCTTCGGCGCAACGGGCGGCGTTATGGAAGCGGCTCTGCGTACGGCGGCTAACGTGCTCGGCGACGAAGACGAACCCATCGTGTTCAATGAAGTCAGGGGTACGGAAGGCGTTAAAGAAGCAATGTTCACCCTTGGCGGAGTGCGTGTAAGCGTGGCTATCGCAAGCGGACTTGGCAATGCACGCAAGATTTTGGAAGATATCAAGAGCGGTAGAAAGAACTACACCTTCGTTGAAGTTATGGCTTGCCCCGGCGGCTGTATCAACGGCGGCGGTCAGCCCTACGTTCACGACGAAGTTCGCAACAACGTAGACTTAAAGGCGGTTCGTGCGCAAGCGCTCTACGATTACGATTCGGACAGCAAGATGCGCTGCTCTCACGAAAATGCAACAGTAACCAAGCTGTACGAAGAGTTCTTCGGCGAGCCCAACTCGCACAAGGCTCACGAGCTGTTGCATACTACCTACGAAGCTCGCCCTAAATACTAATTTCTCTTCATATATACTTCGCAATACGGTGTCAGGCTGCGTTTTTCTCGGGTCATTTACGCAAAAGTAAACTCCCCGTCGAAAAGCCTCGCCTTCCTTGTCTTGCTCGTATCTCTGAAGAGAGACGGGCTTTGACGCTTTGCGTATAAGCGTCGTAATAGTTCGTCGAGCTGCGGCAACCTTCAGTCATTTACGCTTTAGTAAACTCCTTCAGGTTTTCCTATCTCTCCTGCTCTTACTTGCTTCTCCGCAAAGGGACATACCCGAATAAGGTAAAGAGTATTAATAAATAATTTAACCACATTTATTAATTATTCTTTATTCTTTATTCTTTATTCTTTATTCTCTATTCTTTAAATAAACTTGGCTCTTTGTCAAATGTTGTGGTGGAGATAAAAACTAAAAAATAGATAATTCTAC
>JBJEVC010000007.1:0-1675 GCA_051884135.1 Candidatus Coproplasma sp.
CTGCCGTTTCCCTTGCGATAACGAGTTCTTCGTTGGTGGGAATGACGAGAATTTTAACCTTGCTGTCTGCCGTAGAGATATCGTGAATAGTTCCGTCGTTGGGCTTCTTGTTAGCCTCTGCGTCCAGTTTTACGCCGAGGAATTCAAGTCCTTCGCATACGTCTGCACGAACGGTAGGCGTATTTTCGCCGATACCTGCGGTGAAGACTATGCAATCAAGTCCGCCCATAGCAGCTGCGTATGCGCCGACGTACTTCTTGGTCTGGTAAGCAAACATATCGAGAGCGAGAGCACACCTTTCGTTGCCTGCGTCTTCGCCTGCAAGCAGGTCTCGGAAGTCGGAAGAAACGCCGGAAATACCTGCAACGCCGCACTGCTTGTTGAGATAGGTAACCATATCCGCGTGGTTAAGTCCCTTCTTCCTTGCAAGGAATTCAACTGCAGATGCGTCGATGTCACCCGAACGGGTACCCATAAGCACGCCTGCAAGGGGGGTGAAGCCCATAGATGTATCTACGCACTTGCCGCAATCTACTGCGGAGATGGAAGAACCGTTGCCGAGGTGGCAGGTTACTACCTTTACTTCAGAAGGATCTTTACCTAAATATTTAGCGGCTTCCTGCGAGACGAACTTATGGCTGGTGCCGTGAGCACCGTACTTTCTTACGCCGTATTCCTTATAATCTTCGTATTTAATACCGAACATATAAGCCTTTTCGGGCATGGTCTGGTGGAAGGAAGTATCGAATACAAGCGCCATAGGAGTCTTGGGCATAACTTCGATGCAAGCCCTTAAACCCGTTGCTGCTGCGGGGTTATGTAAGGGAGCAAGCTCGAAGGTCTTCTCCTCCAAAGTCTTTAAAACTTCGGGAGTAACCAAAGTCGTCTTTTTGAAGTATTCACCGCTGGCAACTACTCTGTGGCCTACTGCGTCAATCTCGTCCATTGACTTGATTACGGCAATCTCACCGTCCTGCAATGCTGCGAGCACAAGCTCGATTGCAACCTTGTGGTTGGGCATGTCCTGCGTGTATACCTTTTCCTTGCCGTTAGCCTTTGCCTTTAAAAGGGAGCCTGCGATACCGATTCTTTCGCAACCGCCCTTTGCCAAAACGGCTTCGGTTTCCATATCGATAAGCTGATACTTTAAGGAAGAGCTACCTGCATTTACAACTAAAATTTTCATTATATTTCTCCTGATAAATTATCTGTTAAAACTGATTGCAAGCGGAACGGTAAATCTACCGAACCGCCTGCTACATATTTTAAATTAGTCTGCCTGAAGTGCAGTAACGGCAACCGTAGCCACGATATCTTCTACGTTGCAGCCACGGGACAAGTCGTTCAAAGGACGGGCAAAGCCCTGGCAGATAGGGCCGATTGCCATATATCCGCCGAAACGCTGTGCAATCTTGTAGCCGATGTTACCTGCGTTGATGTTGGGGAATACGAATACGTTTGCGTGACCTGCAACCTTCGAGCCAGGTGCCTTAAGCTGACCAACTTCGGGAGCAACCGCTGCGTCGAACTGGAATTCGCCGTCTAATGCAAGGTCGGGAGCCATCTCTTTTGCAAGCTCGGTAGCCTTCTGTACCTTGGGTACGGTCTGGAAGAACTTGTCGTCGTTACCGCTTCCCTTGGTTGAGAAGGAGAGCATTGCAACTCTGGGTTCGAT
>JBJEVC010000008.1:0-1621 GCA_051884135.1 Candidatus Coproplasma sp.
ACAACTTAATACAAAAAAGACAACTGAATAATTGCAAAAATTATAAGGAGGAATTTTTTGTGAATATGGTGAGAGCACATTGTAACCACACAAATAATAAAACAAGGAGATTTGAACAACCAGGAATTACAAGCATTATTAGACTTTATTAAATACGTCCCTGAGGACAGGCGGGACGAGACCACCAACGCAATATTAAAAGCGGCGGCGGACTCCATCTCGCTGGAAAAGATTAAGTCCTTGACGGACGTGAAAGATTCTCAGCAACAAGAAAGTACGGATTTATCGGCAAGCGAAGTCAAGTTCTCTCAGAAGGAGATGCAACAAATGCCGAGAAAATTCAGACAACTATTCAGGGTTCAGGGTATGACGGCCCGTGTATACAGACGGCAGAGCAACGCAGGCAATTACAATTACGAAATTCGCCTGCGCACTCACGGCTATAACATCTACGCCTCGTCCAACAACCTTGAGGAAGCAAAACGTAAATTCATAGACAAACTTGTCGAGTACGAAAAGTACGGCGACACCAAGAGCAACGTTCCTCAGACCTTCGTTAAGTTCACGGAGTACTTCTTCGACAACTTCTATTCGAGGAAAGTTGCGGCGGAGACGCTCAGAGTAGCGAAGAGTCAATTTAAAAACCACCTCGCCCCTTACTTCGGGGACGTGCCTATCCGCAGAATCGTCCCTAAGAAGTGTCAGGAGCTCTACGACGGGCTTGAAGAGCAGGGCAAGGGAAAGACTGCGGAGGACGTGTTCTCCCTTTTAAACGTCATTTTTAAAGCCGCAATCAAGCACGCAATTATAACCCACAATCCGCTCGATATGGTTTTCCATACAAAGCACGAGCGTGAACACGGTACGGCTTTGACAAAGGACGAGGAGAAAAAACTGCTGACGGAGACGGCGGGAACGCCCTACCAGCTGATGTTCGCAGTCGGGCTTTACACGGGTATGCGCCCCAACGAGTACTTCACGGCGAAAATCGAAGGCGATTTCATAGTCGCTAACAACAGCAAGCGCAAGAACGGAAAGGTGGAATTGAAGAAAATTCCCATAACCCCTATGCTCCGTCCTTACCTGCAACCGCTTGTTGGAAAATTGGAGTTTACCAGGCTCGAACAGATACGAAATAAGTTGAGAAGCATACTGCCAAACCACAAGCTGTACGACCTTCGTACGACCTTTTACACGAGGTGTACGGAGTGCGGAATTGCAGAGGCGGCACTCAAAAAATTCGTAGGGCATACGCTTGGCGGACTTGCCGATACATACACCGATTTGTGCGACGAATTCCTGCTTAAAGAAGGGCAAAAGTTTGTCTATTAAAGCGTTAAAAAAGACCTGAAAATACCGCCTGTTGGATTTTGCCAACAAGCGGTTTTGAGGGGTTTTAACGTTGTATTTGCGACAAATTATGCGACAAAATCGAAAATTAAACTCGTTTTCAGGCACTTTTAAGTTAAATTTAGCAAAGTCGTTTATGCGACAAAAAAATGGCTGAAAATGCAAAAACGAGTGGTAACTCAATAAAATTTACAGGCAAAACCGTGCGACACGCACGTAAAAACGGACTTTTCAAAAAAGTGCAAAAACGAACGAAAAAAGCCTGTTTTTC
>JBJEVC010000009.1:0-90540 GCA_051884135.1 Candidatus Coproplasma sp.
ACTTCCTAATCAAATAATAATTATTTAACATTGTAATTTTTATATGTTTTGAAATAGCCAAAAATTAAACGAATGAAAAATAAATATTTTATTTGATACTATCTTAATTAAGCTCTTTATGAATTGAAACAATAATCTCATAAAATATTTGCAAAAATAAAAGAAAATATTTTAATTTTTATTTGTATTATAATAACAAATATATATTTTAAAAAATAAACAAGGAGAAAAGAAATTAAAAACTTAAAATTAAGCAAGAGGCAAAATCAACTTTTAATGCTATAGATTAGGCATAAATTACACAGAGGAAAAAGCAAATGCAGCTTCAGCTAATAGTTAAGTAGATTGTTATTATACGGTTCTTCATCGCTATTATTACTGCTATATACAGGTATGCGAGTAGGTGAGCTTGCCAACGTTAACGTGGTAACCAAAGACGGATATACATATATCGAATGCGTCACGGAAAAGACAAGGCATGGTTATGCTGAAGTCAAAAGAAGAATACCGATTTCACCTATGTTAAAAAAGGTATGGCAACACATAGACTTTGAAAAGATAGCAAGAGTATCGCCCAGATGCGCCCAAGATGCTATAAAGTATATTTTCCCTGACAGGCACGTCCACGAATTACGTTATACGTTTATCAGCCGTTGCAAGGAATACGGGTGCAATTTGGAATTGGTTATGCTTTGGGACGGACATGAGTTTGATAAAGACGTTAAGACTTCAAAAGTCGATCGTGGCTATACCAGTTATTCCGACGAGTTTTACTTCAAAGAAATAGAAAAGGTCGATTACGAATTATAACACGGGATTAATCTCTTAAAACTACCTAATAGGCGGATAAAGATAACTTTACCCGCCTATTATCATGTTTTGCATAAATGTATAAATTCAAGAGTTGAAAATAACCTGATTTTTATTCATCGGGACTCAAAGGGACAAATTTCAAAATACACAATATATTGTGTTGTATATATGTATATAACAATATATAGTGTGTTATCACACCTATATATGCCTTAGAATCCGTTGGATAACACCGTGCAGGTTCGACTCCTGTTATCCGCACCATCGAAAAGTGAGAGGAGTTGTAAAAATTCTTCTCACTTTTCTTGTTAAAATACGCAATTTGGGAAACTTTGGGAAAAGTTTTAATGCTTTTTTCATGAAAGTCGCTTCTTGCTCGTATCGCACTCCAGCCAGGTACCGTCTACCCCATTTCTCTGCTTACTAATGACTTTGTTTCCCGCTATAATTCGTCACGTTAGTTTTCCTGTGACTAAAAGCGGAACTGTTAATTGCAGCTCGGCTTTCGAGTTTGTATTATTCAGTTGTTTTTCAGTTTAACGGTGCTTGTTGCATGCAGTTGTCATTTTTCGGTAAAATAAAAACCTGCAACGAATTTGTTACAGGTTTTCCACCAATTATTTAGTTGAAGGGGTGTTATCTACTCTCTCAATTATATAAAGACAACTACCGCCCGAAAGTATGAAGGAAATTTTAATCAAAAGGGCGTACCCTGAAAAATACGCCCTAAACTGACAAATAAATTATTTCTGATTTTTGCCTATGTTTTTGATTTTGTTCATGAACTTGGTAAATCTCCCCTCTTTTTTATCTTCGGATGCAGATGTTACCACCTGTTCTTCACAACGGGGTTGCTCAATCTTAACGTAAGCGCAGTTCTGCTCGGTAATAGCCATTGACGTACTTTCGTTGAAGAAACGTGCATGATCCCTATCTACCGCAACGGTGATAGTATTTTTATCGTCTACGACGTACTTACCGCTCATCTTGACGATCATTTCATTGCCCCCGAGAGTGCCGTGAACGTTGATGATATCGCCTAACTTTTCAACAATATTACAGCTGATATCAAACGAACAGTCTTTCAGCTCATCAAACCTGCCCGACTGACTGTAAACCACATCTTCAGGGCGTATACCGTAGACTATTCTCTTCCCTTCGTACTCCTTCAACAACCCTTTTTGCTCATCCGAAAGAGCAATTTTATATTCTGTATCATCGGGAATGAAATAGCCGTTCTCAAGAATGCCGTGCATAAAGTTCATTGCAGGAGTTCCGATGAAGCCTGCGACAAACATATTTGCAGGATTATGATAGACCTCGTCGGGCGTACCTATCTGCTGAATAAATCCGTCCTTCATAACGACAATACGGGTAGCCATAGTCATTGCCTCTATCTGGTCATGGGTTACGTAGATAGTGGTTGCACCTACCTCACGGTGAATACGCACGATTTCGCTACGCATTGCCACCCTTAACTTTGCGTCGAGATTTGAGAGAGGCTCGTCCATTAAGAATACCTTGGGTCTGCGCACAATCGACCTACCGAGCGCAACCCTCTGGCGTTGTCCGCCCGAGAGCGCACGGGGCTTTCTATTGAGATAAGGCGTAAGCTTTAATATCTCTGCCGCCTCACGCACTCGCCTGTCTATCTCATTCTTGGGAACGTGGCGGAGCTTTAATGCATAGGCCATATTGTTATAGACCGTCATCTGCGGATAGAGTGCATATGACTGGAATACCATTGCAATATCCCTGTCCTTGGGTGCGGCACTGTTCATAAGCTTACCGTCGATATACAGTTCGCCGTATGATATCTCTTCAAGTCCTGCCACCATTCTGAGCGTAGTCGACTTTCCGCAACCTGAAGGTCCGACGAATACGATGAACTCTTTATCGGCTATATCTACCGAAAAATCGTGTACTGCGTGAACTCCACCGTCATATACTTTGTTTACGTTTACAAGCTTTACCGTTGCCATTTATTTCACCGCCTTATCAATAGTTTTCATATCGCCCATTGCAGGTATTGCGCCGTAGTTTGTTGTCGTATACGCACCGCACTTGCAGGCAATCGTCAATGCCTTTTGTAAATCAACGCTGCTTAATATATTTTCGGGGGTGGCGTTATCCTCCATAATGCTTGAGATAAATCCACCAAAGAAGGAATCCCCTGCACCCGTAGTATCCACGGCGTTTACCTTGAATCCGTTGCAGGAATACTGCTTGCCGTCCTTGGTGTATACCTTGGCACCTTTGCCTCCGTCGGTAATAAGCAGAACCTTTAACCTGTCTCCGAACGCCTCGAAGGGATCTCTTTCACCCAGCAAAAACTCCAGCTCGTCCGCACCGACTTTTATTACGTCTGCGTACACGGCATAGGTTAAAACAGCCTCCTTAAGCATATCCGCACTGTCCCACAGGTTAAACCTTAAGTTGGGGTCAAAGCATATCAATGCGCCGGCATCGCCGGCCTTACCAATCAGATATTCGTGAGTTGAACGGGCGTCGTCGCCGTTTAACGCCACGCTGCCGTATTCAAACACGTCGCCTTTTTTGATCGTTACGCCTTCAAAATCCTGTGGAGTAAAATGAAGATCTGCCGCAGTCCTTCTGTAAAAACTGAACTGTCTTTCTCCCCCTTCGCCTAAACTTACGAAAGCGAGAGATGTATCGTACTTATCCGTCTGCGTTATGAAGGAACTATCTACTCCCTCGTCGTTAAGCGTCTCAATTAAAAAGTCGCCGAAAGCGTCCTTGCCCACCTTTGTAAGGTATGCCGCCCCCCTGCCGAGCTTAACCGCCTGAACGCACACGTTTGCAGGTGCGCCGCCTGCGTTTTTGACAAATTGAAGGGTATCCTTTAACGGCTTGTTACCTATAGGCTGAAAGTCGATTAACAGTTCGCCTAAACAGTATAATTTACTCATAATAACATATCTCCGAAAATTTTACGCTTACTCCGTTGGAATAGAACGAGAAGTTGTTGCCGTCCATATCGGGTATACGGGCAGTGAGCGCCACGCAGCCGTCAAGATATACAGTTACTATTTCACCGTCGATTAACGCTTCAACCTTATAACTCTTACCCGTTGAATATGCAAAGCCTACTTTTGCAAGCGCCGAGCCGTAGCGAAGTATATTTGAAACGTCGTTATAGCAGGTAAGCGAACTGTTTACAGGGTCGAAAGCGATTACCGCTGCACCTAAACGGTTATCGAGCGAGCCTTTCAACCCGAAAGTCAACCCGAAATCACCGTTAAAATCGTTCATTGTCACGTTGAAGCATATGCGCACCACACCACTTGAGAGAGCCGATACGCAACGAGCGGAGAATTTACCGCCATCAAACGCAACTCCGTTCGCCTCACTGCCATCCGAGAAGGTATATTTAATCATCTGCACGACGTGAGAGATTGCAAAGATTGGGTGAGAAAACAACATTCTCGGCCCCGAATACTTCATAACCGCCTTAATCTTTTCACGCATATCGGGCTTATAGCAGTGTATCTTGCAGAACGAGCAGAACTTCTTATCCACCTTGAACGGACACTTTTCCAGGCGGAAGAGTGCGTATTCGGTAAGCTTTTGACACTCTTGGCACATCTCTTTCCCTTTAGTTCCGTGTTTGCCGTGACAGTATTTTTTTATCATCACGGGAATCAGCTCTTTCTCCTTGTTCCACGCTTTAAGTTTTTTATCTTCTCTCATTCGTCCACCGTTTTAAAGTGTTAGCAATAACTAACATCACCTTTTAAAAAAAGTTAGCTTCTGCTAACAACGCATAATAAAAAACGGAGTTAATTACTAACTCCGTAGATTATTGTAACAAAACGGCTGTATAATGTCAATTTATTTTATTAGAAATTTTAACCAAGGTTAAGTTTTTTTCAAACCGATGACTTTTCCACAAAATTTTTGATTAAGGCGAACATTTCATCGGTTATAACGTGCTCGACACGGCAGGCGTTTTCTTCGGCGACTGCTTTGCTTGCCCCCATCGAAACGAACAGCGCAGTAATTACTTGATGGCGTTCGTAGACGGCTTCGGCTTTTGCCCTGCCGTCTTTTGTCAAGCAGATTTCGGTGCCGACTATGTCTATGTACCCCTTCTTTTCAAGCAGATGTACGGCGTTTGAAACGCTGGGGCGGGAATAGCCGAGCTCTTCTGCAATATCTATCGCCCTGACGTGCGACCGCCTTTGCTGCAACAGCAAAATTGTCTCCAGATACATTTCTTCCGATTCGTATACCTGCATAAATCTTTCCCCGTAAATTGAAGTTCGTTTTCCATTATAAACCATATTTTAATGTTTGTAAAGTACACTTATCTATTATCGTTATAACCCTTTATTGAAGTGTTATCCCCTTTTCTGCAAAGACATACCTTCTTAATATTATAAAATATTTAAGTGTGCCTTTTACTTGACTATCCTTATCACGGTCGGTATAATGGAAACAAAAATCAGGAATTTTGTTTCCATATGAAAGATAGAATTATAACCCAATCCATCGAGAGCTTGAAGCTTGAAGGGCTGAAGTTTTCGGTTGACACGATTGCAGAAAAACTTAACGTTTCAAAGAAGACAATCTACAAGTATTTCCCCGACAAGCAGACTCTCGCCATAGCCATTTTCGAAAGGTTTTACTTAAACGTCAATGCCGACGTTGAAAAGCTTAAAGGCGACAGGTCGGAGTCTGCCCGTTTTAAGCTGCTCTCCCTATACTTTGACGCAAAGCAGATGACGAGCGGTGAAATCTTCAACAAATACAAGCTTAACGAAGCACTGCGCACCTACACTCAAGAGCAGAACGACAGGCTGTTTAAAACCGTTTACTCCACCTTATGCGACGGCGCAGAGTGCGACGAAAGCACCGTTCGCACGATTATCGACGGCACTTTTGAAAAGCTTTGCTCTCAAAAGGCAAGTGCGGAAAACGTTATAAATTATCTGGTTAAGGCGTTGAAATGGTAACGGATATACTTCATGTTTTTGCAATGCTCTGCACCGCATTCGTCTGCGGAAAGCTGGTTTCAAAATTAAAGCTCCCTGCAATTTTAGGGTGGCTTATAGCAGGAATAGTGTTCGGACCCAACCTTGCAGGCATCGTGTCTTTCGATATCACCAATTCCGATTGGTATAAAATATTCATTAAGTTCTTCGAATGTTTTGCAGGCGTTATGATAGGGCGTGAGATAGTCTTTAAGAAAATTGCCAGGTCGGGCAAGCAGATTATCGGCATAACTTTTATTCAGTCCATCGGCACGTTTTTATTCGTAACCGCCGTATTTGCGATAACCTTTTTAATCGCAGGCATACCCGTATACCTTGCGTTCGTGTTCGGCGGAATTGCGCTTGCAACCGCACCTGCGCCAGCCCTTTCGATAGTTAACGAGTACCACACCAAAGGCCCCGTAACACAGACCCTTCTGCCGCTTGCCGCCATTGACGACGTCATAGGCGTGGTAGTGTTTTTCACCGTTATTTCGATTATCGGGGCGACGCACGGCGGTGCAGATACGTCTCCGCTTGCCATAGTGGGAATAATTTTATTCCCCTTTGCGATAGGTATTGTTTTCGGGTTGATAGCCGCCTTTTTAATGAAGGTCGCCAAAAACACTGTACTGCGGTTTTGCCTGATGATGCTGTTTATATTGGCTTCGGCTGCGAGCGGACTTGTTATAGACTATTTCCTTTTCGGTTCGTTTACAATAAACTATCTGCTTATGGGTATGGCGTTCAGCGCAACAATCGCCAACATAGTTCCCGAAGAAAAACTAAAAGACGTGCTTAAGCTGTATAACCCCTTATTGAGCCTATCGCTCGTAATAGTCATAGTCAATTTGGGTATGCCGCTTGACTACAGGCTTATTGCAGGGGCTGGCGTGTTTACGGCAGTCTATATTATTTCGAGAGCCGTAGGCAAAATCGGCGGTGCGTTCATCGGCGGCAAGGTTACGAAAGCACAGCCCACCGTGACCAAGTATCTCGGCTTTACCCTGCTGCCCCATTCGGGAGTATCCCTTGTGTTTACAGGCATTGCTACCACCACCCTATCCGCCTTCGACCCGTCGCTTGCCGCAATCGTATCGGGCACAATTGTAGCTTCTGCTATTATCAACGAGATTATTGCCGTAATCATAGCCAAGTTCGCCTTCAAGTGGGCAGGCGAGATAGAGAGCAGTAAGGCTGTAAATACTGTAGAAAATCCGCCGACCACGGACACGTTGGAGCCGTAATATCCCTTAATCAATCACATTTTACTTAAAATACTTGCGCCCCGAAAGACGTATGCCTTTCGGGGCGCTATTGCAATATACAGTATTATTATTTGGTGAAGATAACCGTAACGCAAGTCCCTTCGCCGAGCTTGGACTTTAAGGAGAGTTCCGCATCGTATAACTCGCAGACGTGTTTAACTATGGCAAGCCCTAATCCCGTTCCGCCCGTTGCACGGGAGCGTGATTTGTTAACCCTGTAAAACCTTTCGAATATCCTGCTCTGTTGAGAAGCGTCTATGCCTATGCCGTTGTCGGAGACGGATAAATACGGTTTTCCGTTCTCCGTACCCATAAGAATTTTAACGCTTCCGCCTTCGTTGTTGTACCTGACCCCGTTTTCGGCGAGATTTTTAATCAGTCCGTAGATATGCTCCCTTTCGGCGGTTACGCTCGCTTGCCCTTCCACAGTTACTTTTACCTTTTTGTCAAGGCAGAGCGGCTGAAGCTCTTCGCACACTTCTTTTGCAATATCCTGCATATCGATCGTCGTAAGGTTTGCCTTTTCCAACTTTGAATTCTCAAGCTTGCTCAAATCGAGCATATCGTTTAAAAGGGATATGACTCTGTTTATCTCCCTGTCTATGCGCCTGGAATAGTCCAGAACCTTCTCGTCGTCGCTCTGCATAGACACCATATCGTTAAAGCCCTTTACCGCCGTTAAAGGCGTCTTAAGCTCGTGAGATGCGTTAGCGAAGAACTCTAACCTCATCTTCTCGCTCTGCTTTTCCTGCGTGACGTCGCACAGCACGACTATAGTCAAATCGTTTTCGGCATGGTGCGCAGTGCAAAGATAGTACCTGCCGTCGTTTTCTATCTGGAATATTACGTCTTTTTCGTTGTAGGCGCAATCGGTCACGGAGGAGACGAAAGTCAAGTCTGCGGTGAGCGCATCGGCACGTTTGCCTATGGGGTCGGTTACGCCGAATATCTTTTTAAGCGAGTCGTTGGCTATTAAAGTGTTCAACTCCTTATCGAACACGGCGATGCCGTCGGTTACGTTGGCAAGCACATAGTCCAACTTCTTCTTGCCGTCTTCGGCGGTCAAAATGGTATCTTGCAATTTTTCGCTCAAGTCGTTAATAGAGGACAAAATGCCGTTGACTTCGTCATCGTCTGTCGAAGGTGTAATCTTCTGATACGACCCGTTTTCTATACTTGAAAGCCCGTCTTTAACCTGCTTTAACGGCTTTAAAAGCACGCCGCTTAAAAGAACGCTAGCGACAACCGAGCCAACCCATACGAGAAGCAATATAAACACGGTGGGGACAATGGACTTCAATGCATAGGCATTAACGCTCTCCATAGGGATTGCCACACGGATATATACGAACGAATCGTCAGTTTCCACCTTTTCGGCGTAGTACATCATATCCTTGTTTAAAGTTTCGCTCCTGCGAACGACCACCTGCGGATTGCCGTTTGCCGCCGCAACGACTTCTTCCCTGTAGATGTGGTTTTCTTCGCTAACCTGCAAGCTGTCGGCAATGACGGTACCTGTTGCGTCTATAACCGTCACCCTGACTTCGCCGTCGGCAGGAAAGGAAATATCATCCGAATAGTTCTGCACATATACGGCTGTAATCTCCTTGATCTTCTTTTCGCATAAGTCACGGTTGTTGCTGTTTGTGACCAACAGCCCGAGCGCAAACGACAGCGCAAGCACGATAAACGCCGTGACCACGTTATAAATTATCAATTTCTTTTTCATATTAATCGGTATCCAACCCCTCGTGAAGTAACTATTTCCGCTTCGCCTGCGGAAATTGCTTTGCGCAGCGAAGATATGTGCATATCGAGAGTGCGTGTTTCACCCAGATAGTTTTCGCCCCAGACGGCGTTGAAAGCGTCTTCTCTCAATACCATATCGGGGGCATTGACGATTAAAAGCCTTAAAAGGGCATACTCTTTAACCGTTAAATCAAGCTTGGTGCCGTCAGAATATATTTCGTGATTCTTTTCGTCTACAGAGAGATTTTTATAGGCTAAACGGGTGGACGGTGCGTTTTTACGCATATTTGCATTTATTCTTGCAATAAGCTCCAAAACGCCGAAGGGCTTTGAGATATAGTCGTCCGCCCCCATATTGAGTCCCTTGACCTTACTTATTTCTTCACCTTTTGCGGACACCATAATGACCGATATGCCCGAATACACGGCGTTTTCTTTAAGCTTTTGCAAAATGGCAAAGCCGTCAGCCCCGTCGAGCATTATGTCGAGAATGATTAAAGAGGGTAACTTCTTATCAAGGGCGGAAAACAGTCCTTCGCCACCTTCAAACGTCTCGCAGTCGTAGCCTGCGTTATTTACGGCAACCTTATAAAGCTCCCTTATATCCTCTTCGTCGTCCACGCAATAAATAAGTTTTTTCTCCATAGCAGCTCCTTAAAAAGAGTTTAAGTAACACCGTTCATCGGCATATATTCCGCAGCTTACGCCGTTTTAACCCACTCTGTGATAGCCCGTAACGGCGTATTCGACCCACTCGCCTAAATTGACGGCATGGTCGGCAATTCTCTCGAAGTACTTTGCAATCATCATAAATAGAATGGCTTGGTCTGCATTTTTTCCATCCTTTTGTATTAACGATACGAGCTCTTCCTTAATCCGTGTAAACAGATCGTCAACGGCGTCGTCACGCTGTTCAAGCGAACGTGCTAAATCCAAATCTCGGTTGATGTAGCTAAGCACTCCGTCTTTGACCATAGATATTGCAAGCTTTGCCATCTGCTCTATGTGAGTGGGCTCCTTAATAAAGGGCTCGTCGCCGAATTGAAAGGACAGCTCGGAAATATCCGCAGCCTGGTCGGCAATGCGCTCCAAATCGGTTATCATTTTGAGTGCCGCACTCACTTCCCTGAAATCGCTTGCTACGGGGTGCTCCATAAGCAGTATCTTAAGGCAGTCCCCTTCGATTTCGTGTTCCTGCGCATCTATATGCTTATCTTCGGAAATGACTTCCTGCGCAAGAATTTTGTTTCTCTGCACAAGGGCGTTGACCGATTTTTCTATGGCGATTTCCACGCCACGGCACATTGTGACCAGCTTGTTAAATACGGTGGAAAGCTCGGCTTCGTACTTATTTCTTATACTCATTATATATCAATTCTCCTTACATTACAATAATTTGAAGCAAAAGTATATGTGACTTTTTGGGCAAAATCAACCGAATCTACCCGTTATATATCTCTCCGTCCTCTCGTCTTTGGGAGTGGAGAAGACCTGCTCTGTAGTGCCGTATTCAACCAACTCGCCGAGGTAGAAAAACGCAGTCTTGTCGGCAACCCTTGTCGCCTGTTGCATATTGTGGGTGACTATAATTATGGTTAACTCCTTTTCGAGTTCGCCCATAAGCTCTTCAATTTTTCCCGTCGATATGGGGTCGAGTGCCGAAGTGGGTTCGTCCATCAACAGTATTTCGGGTTGAGCGGCGAGCGAACGGGCTATGCACAGCCTTTGCTGCTGTCCGCCCGAAAGCCCTAATGCGCTACGTTTTAACCTGTCTTTGACTTCGTCCCAGATGCTCGCCCTTTTTAAGCTGGTTTCAACGATTTCGTCCAGCTCGCTCTTCTTTTTTATGCCGAAGGTTCGGGGAGCGAAGGCTATGTTGTCATACACGCTCATAGGGAAGGGGTTGGGCTTCTGGAACACCATTCCCACATTTTTGCGAAGGGCGGATAAATCCATAGACTTGTCGTAGATATTCTTTCCGCCGACAGTCACTTCCCCTACTATCTTACAGCCTTCAACCAAGTCGTTCATACGGTTAAGCGACTTTAAAAGAGTAGACTTTCCGCACCCTGAAGGTCCTATCATTGCCGTTATTTCGTTGACCTTGACGGTCATATTAATCTTCTTTAACGCCTGAAAATTGCCGTAATACAAGTCTAAATCCTTGACGTCAACGGCTATCCCGCTGCTGAAATCGAATATATCCAATCCTGAAATCTGATTTTTATTTTCCATATTTATCCTACCCGTTATTTTTTAAACGCACTCTGCGCTGAATGAAGTACACCGTAAGGTTGAGTGCAAGCGACACTATAAGAAGTATTACGGCAAGCATATACGCCTGCGGCTTATAAAGGCCTTCGTTCGCACAGTAATATAAGAGAACCGAAAGAGAACAACCGGGTGCAGACGGGTCGCCTGAAAACACCAGCGTCGTACCCATAGTATAGATGAGTGCGGCAGATTCGCCTATTATTCTGCCTATGGAGAGTATGCAGGCTGTGGCAATACCCGGGAATGCGGAAGGCAAAACAATTTTAATAATCGTCCTTATCTTGCTTGCACCCAAGCCTAAACTTGCTTCCCTTAAGGTTACGGGGACTGCCCTTAAGCTCTCTTCGGTAGAGCGGATAATCGTAGGCAGAACGACCAAAATCATCGTGAACGAACCCGCTAAAACGGAGAGTCCGCCGAACAGCTTTACAAATAAAATGTTGCCGAACAGACCGAATACTATTGAAGGGACACCCGAAAGCGTATCTATAAACGTCCTTATAACTTTGACTATCTTACTGTCGGGCTTTGCGTATTCGTTTAAGTATATTGCCGCACCAATGCCCAAAGGCAGGGCGATTATCAAGGTGAAAAAGATTATCTCAAGCGTGGCGAGAAGCGACGGCCACAAGGTGGGCATTGACAGCGACTGCGTGGTCGAGAAGAACGACAAGTCAATATTTGAAAAACCGTTTACAAGTATGAAGATAATAAGCGTAACTAACGCAATCGCAACCGCCGATGCACTGATTATCGAAATAATCATTAAAACCAAGCTGAACACGCCTTTCTTTCTGTATACAGGCTGTTGCCCCGAACCGGACGAAAGCTTCATAACGCCCTTTTTGCCCTTATACTCTTTGGGTACGAGATTTAATGACAGGGTGATGATAAGTATAAATGCCAAAAGCACAAGTCCCGTTCCGATAAGTGCGCTGCGGTGTACGCCCGTAGAATAGCCCATTTCCAGCACTATGTTGGTGGTAAGCGTGGATATATAGGAGAACAAGCCGTTCGGCAGGAACACTCTGTTGCCTGCAACCCATATTACCGCCATAGCTTCGCCCATAGCCCTGCCTACGCCTAAAATCAAGGCGGACACTATGCCCGAACGTGCGGCAGGCACAACCGCCCTGAACACCGCCTGCGCCTTCGTATTGCCTAAAGCCAGCGCACCTTCGAAATAGCTTTGCGGAACGGCGTCTATAGCCGTCTTTGAAAGGGAAGTTACCGTGGGTACTATCATTATCGAGAGAAGTATCGAACACGCCGCTATGCCCTGACCTATGCCGTCTGCGCTGATTGAAGAGAGTACGGGTACGAGCATCTCCAGACCGAACAGACCGAACACTATGGAAGGTATGCCTGCAAGCAATTTAATAATCTGGTCGAAAACCGTACTCAAATTAATCTTATTTATAAGCCCTATGAGCTTTATTAAAAATTTAGAGTTGCCGCCGTACTTTATATGGAAACGTGAAGGGCACCAATAGGAGAGAAATATTGCCGTAAATACCCCCACCGTTCCGCCGATTATTACAGAGCAAACGGTTACTATTATTGAATTAATTATTAAGTAGAGTATGCCGTACTCTCCGTTATCGGGCGACCAGACGCTTCCGAACAGGAAGTTGAAAAAGCCCACTTCCCTGAAAGCCGGTATAGAGCCGTAAAGAATGTAGCCGATAATACCGAATACCGCAACTATTGACGCTAAAGCGCTTATAAAAAATATTATTCTTGCGAAAACGTCTTTAACTTTATTTTTGTTGACCTTCATCATAACGCATTATGCGGCGAAGGCTTTCTTTAAGCCTTTCGCCGCTCCTTTATTCATTTTAATGCTGAAATTATTCAGCAGTCTTTTCTATTGCCGTACCGTTCTTGTAGAGATTGTAGAGCTGTTCAAGCGTTACGTTTGAAAGCCAGCTACCGCTCTTTACAACCACCGCAATGCCGTCAACGGCAATCTTTCTGGAAACGACGCCCGTTTCGGTTGACTTTAAATCCCTTGAAGCCATACCGATATAGTTACCCGTCTCATCGCTCTGCGCCTGGGTGATACCTGTACCGGAATCACTCTGGTTTACAGAAACTGTAATATTAGGATTTACCTCCTTATATTCGTCTGCGAGCTTATTCATTAAGGGGGTTACGGATGACGAACCGCCGATTGAAAGTGTAGTTTTAGTTCCGCTGTATGCCGTGTAGTTTTGTACGGTTAAGTCGGGAACGGTTACGTAGCCGTTGGAGCTGATTATGCTCTGCCCCGTCTGGCTCTCGATAAAGCAGATGAAATTCTGAATCAAATCGTTGTTGTCGTAAGATGACTGCTTGTAGATGATATTGAAAGGTCTTGCAAGCTTATACGTCCCGTTTGCAACGTTCTCGGTGGTGGGTTCAACGCCTTCAAGGCTGACTGCCTGAATTGAAGTATACTTGGAAACCGAACCCATTGACATATAACCTAAAGTGTCGTACCTTTGAGCTACGGCAGAGCCTACTGCATCGGTGGAATTGCTTGTGGATACGCAAGCGGCGTACTCAACGCCCTTCAAATCGCCATCCGCAGTCTTTACGAGTTCTTCGAACGCACCTCTTGTACCTGAACCGCTTTCACGGGATACTGCCTTGGTTATACTGCTGTTTGCATCGTTGTTGTTATTGCTGCAACCTACCGCCGCAAAAGCGCATACGCTTGCCGCCATACACATCGCCACTGCGCCGAGTGCAATCTTCTTCATTTTTGTCATATTTATTTTCTCCTTAATTTTTTATGGTTTGTTCCTTTGTTTTACGCTTGCATTTTAACGCAAAACGAAAACGCCAACTACCACTTTAAGGAAAAGTATTTGTAAATTTTATGTAAAGTATTCAGCCCATAGCTTACGGCAAAACATAACGCCTGAAGATAAAACGCAACAAAAAACACCCCGAAAGACAAATATCTTTCAGAGTGCTGTCTACATATTTATTATAATGTAATTAAGACGATTTATAGTATTTGGCTAAACCGCCCTCGCTCGTTTCACGGTACCTGTTGGACATATCCTTGCCCGTCTCGTACATGGTGTGTATTATCGTGTCGAGAGAAACCTTTCTTGTATAGGTTAAGAAGTTTGCAATGTCCACTGCGTTAATCGCTCTCATTGCGGCGACGGCGTTGCGCTCGATGCAGGGGATTTGCACAAGCCCTGCAACGGGGTCGCACGTTAAGCCCAGATGGTGTTCCATAGCGATCTCGGCGGCGTACTCAATCTGCTCTATATCCATTTCATACAGCTCGGCAAGCCCTGCGGCAGCCATCGAGCAGGCAGAGCCTATCTCCGCCTGACAGCCGCACTCCGCACCGCTTATCGACGCATTGGTCTTAATTAAATTGCCTATAATTCCCGCCACCGCAAGCGCATTTACTATCTGCTCGTCGGAATGCTTTTTATCCTTATACATATAGTACAGCACCGCAGGCAGTACGCCGCAGGCACCGCAGGTAGGCGCAGTTACCACCACGCCGCCCGAAGCGTTTTGTTCGGCAACGGCGTAGGCGTATGCGCAGATTTTTCTGTTCTCGGCAATCTCGGGCGTTTCGCCTATGTGCTTGCCGTGCCAAAGATAGCTCGCCTTGCGCATGACGTGCAGACCGCCGGGCAGTTCGCCATGACCTGCTTCAAGCCCTTCTTTTAAGGACTGCTTCATCTGCTCCCACACCTTAAAGAGATATTCGTATATGTCGGGTTCGGTCGCAAAGACGTAGTCCGACAGGCGCATATCCTTTTCCTTTACGCAGGCTTTAATCTCTTCAAAGGTGTTAAAGGAATAAACTTCGGGGCTTGCGGCAATCTCTTCTTCGCCTAAAAAGCAGATTTTACCGCCGCCGACCGATAAAACTGTGTGCTTTGCAATCTCGTTACCCCCCACATATACGCTGACGAACATAGTATTAGGGTGGGGCAAATCATGAGTCTCGGTATCGAAAATAACGGTGACTTTCTCACCTAAAACCCTATACAGCACCGTATCCGTACCGTGGCCTTTGCCCGTCAAGGCAAGCGAGCCGCACAGCGTTATTTTAAACGTTGCGTCGGGATAGAGGCTTAACAGCTTTTTTGCCGCCGCTTCAGGCCCCATACTGTGGGAGCTGGAAGGTCCAACGCCTATGCGGTATAATTCTCGTAAAGATTGCATAATTTCGCCTAAACTTTTCCTTTATAACTCTCTTTATATTAACTCTCTTAAAGCTTTACGCCGTTTTTTGCAAGCAACTCCCTTGCAGAGTCAACGCTGTCAACCCCTGTTGCATTTTTGACGGGGGCAAACTCCTTCTCTCTCTCCACTTCATAGGCGATACAACTGCCCATAAGCTTGACCAAATCCACCGCAAGCTGTTCCATCTTAAAGCCGTTAGGCGTTTCGGGAACGTACTTTTTTCCGCCCTTTAAGCAGGGTATCTTCTTTTCCGCAAGGTGATAGGGCAGCTCTTTACTTGCCGTCTCCTTTAACTTTTCGACGTTGAAAAGGTAGTTTAATATCACGCCGTAGCAATAGATTAATTCACCCTTTACGTCACGCCTTACCTTAAGTTTTTGGGGCATATCGTAGTATTCGATTACGGTGGGTACGCCGCTTTCTTTGCAGATTACGCCCACCTTTTCATCGGGGGCAACCTTTTTAACCGATTTAGCACCGCAGTTGACGCCGCACGAGATGGTTGCGCCGATAAAGACAGGGTCGCACACCTTTTGCAGAACGTTATCCACGCCTACAAGGTTAAGCCATTCAATTCCCCATTTTGTAAGCTGTTTGCCGTACGCCTTGTTAAGCGCTTTAAACCAACCGCCGTTGCCGTCGGGGTTTAACACGGGTCTGCACTTGTCCGCCAGCAAAATCTTTCCGTCGGGGGATATTGCGGGCGCAACGCCCTGCACAAAGAAGTGAACGAGAGCTTTATCATAGCCGAAGTAGGAGTGTTCTTCAAAGAAATTACGGGTTACTTCATCGTTCTGGGGACCCGTCATTATGAATAAGTGAGGGAGTTTGCCTGCCCCTTCACAGCTGTTAACTATGCTGTTTATCTGACATTCGAAGATATATAAGGGTTTATTTACGCCTATGTTGAATGTGCCTTTAGGCCCGTCGAAGCCCAGGCGGGTTCCCTGACCGCCTGCAAGAAGCACAACGCCGACTCGCCCTTCCCTTATTGCGGCAAGCCCCGTCTGCACATAGCGGCTTGCCTGTTTTTTAATCTCTTTTAAGGGGAGTGCGTCTATGGGCGTAACCTGCCCGAGCGACTTCTCTTCCCCCATATTCAAGGTCTTGAATACGGAAAAATCTATCTTTTCGATGGATTCAAGCAGAATTTCCTTCTGCGTATCGCTCAACTTGTCATAGTAATGCAATAAATGCTGCTGACCGTATTTTTCAAGCAATGCACTTGCCGCTTCGTAGTTCATTGTCTTCTCCCCCGTAGTATATAAGTAGATTATAATATAATTTATTATATTATATTGCCAACGTAAAGTCAATATCAACCAAGCAAATTTGTCCTAATTGTTGACAAAGGTTGAGTATCGTATTATAATAAACCTTGAACAGACATTTTGATAAGGAGGAAAAAAATATGCATTGTCCCGTATGCGGAGAAAAGCTTGCGCTGTTTGTCCACGAACAGGAAGGGTTGGTCCCCTATTGCAAGCACTGCGGTGAATTCAGGTTTCCACAATTCGCTACCGCAGTATCTATGGTTGTAGTCAACCGTGCCAAAGATAAGATTTTACTCGCTAAACATAACGGTCAGGAAGATTTTGTACTCTTTGCAGGATACGTTAAGAAGGGCGAGACGGCAGAAAAGACGGTTACGAGAGAGTTCAGGGAAGAGACCAAGTTAAACGTGGTTAAGTATAAGTATATGTCGAGTTTGTACCACGAACCGCACAACGTACTTATGCTCAACTTTTTGGTGGTCGCCGAAAACGGCGAAATTGCTCTGGATAAAAACGAGCTTGAAAAAGCGGAGTGGTTTGACTTTGACGAAGCCTTACAAGCCATTCGCAAGCAGTCGGTTGCCGAAACGTTTTTGAAGAACGCCATTGCAGAGCTTAAGAGCAAGAAGTGATTCCATACAAAAATTAGACGCCGTTGCACATTTTTGTGCAACGGCGTCTATCTTTTTTACGATTGGGTGGGGAATATTGCCCGTTTAACGGCAATTAGTCAACGCCTTTTACGTCTACGTTAATCTTGGCGGAAACCCCTTCTGCAAGCTTGAGCGCAACTGAATATACGCCAACGAGCTTTATAGGTCCGTCAATGACTATCTTCTTTTTATCGATGTCGTAGCCTGCTTCCTTTAAACAATCTGCGATGTCAGCCGCAGTCACCGAACCGAACACCTTGCCGTTTTGACCGACCTTGATATTTAAATTAAAGGTCTTGCCGTCTATCTCTTTAGCAAGCGCACGCATTGCCTTAAGCTCTTCTTCCTTATGGTAAGCCGTCGCCTGTTGTTTTTGATTGAGCTCGTTAATCTTTGTTGCGGTTGCTTCTATTGCCAAGCCCTTTTTTATTAAAAAGTTGCGGGCGTAACCGTCGTTAACTTCCTTAAGTTCACCCTTCTTGCCCTGTCCTTTAACGTCCTGTAATAAAATTACTTTCATAATTATATCTCCTTATTTCAAATATATTGTATACTTAAAACGCCCTTTTGTCAATATATATGTATAATTTTAAGGTGTGGAAACAAAATAAGGTTACGGAGGTTTTAATATGGAAAATATCAATTTCGGAATTGCTTGCGACGTTTCTAACTGCAAGTATAACCACAACGGCTGTAACTGTACGTTAGATAAGATTCACGTAGGCTGTGCCTGCGGTGAAACCTGCACTTGCTGTGAAAGCTTTGCAGACAAAACCTGACAACCGTAAAAAAATTTAAGAGCGGTGCAAAGCATTTGCACCGCTCTTATTTATATAGCCGTAATATAATCAAGTTTGAGGTACTAACCAATCGTGTAAAGGCAGATTATCCCACACGCTCTGGAAAGGATTGAACTCATAGAACACATTAGCGAAGGTCGATTGCGCTTCGTAGGAATTAAACGAAGACATAAACGCCAAATCGTTGAGCGTATATGCTACACCGCCCAAAGCAATGTAAACTGCAATCAAAAATACTAACGAGACGATTGCGCCTAAAATGCCGTCAATGACGTAAAATGCGTCGTTATCTCTGTACTTATTGATGAGCTTCGGCAGGAATATACCCGTAACTATTACTATCGCAAACGACAATATGAAGATAATTGCGGCAACTATAACTTCCGCCACTATTTCTGCAACGTCGGGATTAATTTCGTTAAGCGACGCAAGCATACCCGTCTGCAGACCGCTGCAGTCTACAGCAGACGCTATAGCCCACGAAGCGTAGCCGAAGCCGCCGATCATCGAAAGCACTACGACGGGGGTTATTATGTAGAAAATACCCTTTTTGAACCCCACCTTTACGGTGATTATCGCCGTACCGATGAGCATCATATCTATTGCAAATCTTCCGCCCAGCTTAACCCAGCCGTCAGAAGCGAGAAGCTCCTTTACGAATTCCTGTTCCTGAATAAAGGTAATACCGCTGAATTCAACGAAGAGCAACAGTGCAGAGATGATTACGCCGACTGCAACCAACCAATCTATTCCGCCGACGATAAAGCCGAGAATTCTGTCAACAATGCCCCAGCCGCCTTTAGAATCTTTGATTCTTCTGCGCTTTCTGCGGAGCTTTCTGTATTTTCTCTTGTTCTTGCTGTCAACGGCGTCTAAAACGTAAGCTTCGTTTTCTTCAAGCTTATCCGTGTTTGCGAAGTGGGAATACTCCTGTGCGTTTTTAACACGCTTTTCCAAAAACTTCTTGAACCAGCCGAATAAGCCCATTAAAAGCACGGTCGCACCGACCGTAATTCCTAGAATAAGCCAGGAATAAGCACCGTTTTCCGTAGGCGTAAAATATGCAACAAGCCAGGAAATCAGCACTCCGAGCAATACCGTTATTCCCCAGAAGGAAAGCCCGCTTGCTCTTTTGAATATACCGATGACTCCACCGATAACAGCCGCTGCGCATATTACGATGATTAAAATATTCGTTACCGCCATATTCCCTCCGATTATTTATTGAAATTGTCCTTTAATGAAACTATCTGCGAAAGAACTCGCTTTCCGCCCCTATCGCACACCTTATAGTATCCCGTACGCATGAGCTGGAAGGACACCCCTTCATTTTCCAAAAGGTAGGGTTCAGCCATACCGCAGTAGGTCTTAATACTGTTCTTGTTTAATCTCTCGGCGTAATCTTGGTCGGGATACTGTTCGTCGCATAAAAGGGGTTCGAAGTCGTTAAACTCAACTTCTTTTCCGTACTTTGCGTCTACCCACTGAATAACGCCCTTCGCCTTAATCTCGCTCTTGACTTCACTGCCCGAACGGGTTTCGGGGAAGTAGGTACACAAAAGCTCCTTAACTTCTCCCGTCTCGTCTAAAACCACGTCGTCGCAACGTACGATATACGCAGCCTTTAACCTTACGAAACCGCCCTTAAACAGCCTTTTGAACTTGGGGGGAGGAACTAAAGCAAAGTCGCTCCTGTCTATATATACGCTGCCCGAGAACTTAATCTTTCTCGTTGCTCCGTCGCCTGAAACGGGGTTCTTCTCAAAGTCAAGCTCTTCTTCACCGTCGTAATTTGTTATGGTGAGCTTTATGGGATCAGCAACCGCCATAGCTCTCTCCGCCGTAACGTTTAATTCGTCACGGATACACTCGTCAAGCTGCGCAAGGTTGACCACGCCGTAATTTTTAGCAACGCCGACGTCAGCGCAGAACTTACGCAGAGCCATAGGGGGAACGCCCCTGTTCTTTAAGCCCATAAGCGTAGGCATACGGGGGTCGTCCCACCCCGATACAAAGCCTTCGTCCACAAGCTTTTTTAAATACCTTTTAGACATCAAAGTATTTGTTATGTTAAGCCTTGCAAACTCAATCTGCCTGGGAACGGGCTGGGCAAAGCCTGCCTTTTCGATAACCCAATCGTAAAGCGGTCTGTGGTTCTCAAACTCCAGCGAGCAGAGCGAATGGGTAATCCCTTCGATTGCGTCGGAGATGGGGTGCGCAAAGTCGTACATAGGGTATATGCACCACTTATCGCCCTGGCGATAGTGGGAGACGTGGGCTATTCTGTAGATGACGGGGTCACGCATGTTGATATTGGGCGAAGCCATATCGATTTTAGCACGCAACACCTTTGCGCCGTCGGGATAAACGCCCGCCTTCATCTCTCTAAAGAGCTTTAAATTCTCTTCAACCGAACGGTTCCTGTATGGACTGTCCTTGCCGGGTTCCGTAAGAGTGCCCCTTGTTGCGGTTATCTCTTCCGCCGACAAATCGCACACATATGCGTTGCCGTCCATAATATATTTTTCTGCAATCTCGTAAAGTTTGTCGTAATAGTCGGAAGCGTAGAAGAGATTGTCGTACTCGAAGCCAAGCCACTTTACCGCTTCGACTATGGAGTTAACGTAGTTGTAATCTTCTTTGGCAGGGTTGGTATCGTCCATTCTCAAATTGAGCTTACCGTTATATCTCTCCTTAACGCCGAAGTTGATGCAGAGTGCCTTAACGTGCCCTATGTGCAGATAGCCGTTGGGTTCGGGGGGAAATCTTACCACGATTTCGTTGCCCCTGCTCTCATACTTACCGCTTGCCAAATCTTCATTGATATACTGTTCTATAAAATTAGTTGCTTCGGGAAGTTCCATCATTCTGTCCTGTAATTCACCGTTTGTTATACCGTAATTATTCACCGTGACGGTTAAATGTTAAACCTAAAAATCCGTTAATTAAGAAAGTCCTGTTATCGTGCCGTCCGCACCGATATCTATATGCTCGGCGCAAGGCACCTTGCCGAGACCGGGCATAAGCATAATACTGCCTGCGATTGCAACTATAAAGCCTGCACCGCCACGAAGCTCTACGTCCCTGACGAAGATTTTAAAGCCTTTAGGCTCGGCTAAAAGCGCAGGATTATCCGAAAGTGAGTACTGCGTTTTAGCAATTATTACGGGTAAACCTTTAACGCCCTTTGCTTCGAAGTCTGCAATCTTTTTAAGCGCAAGTTCACTGTACTCGGCACCTTCGCCGCCGTAAACATGTTTAACTACGCCTTCGATTTTGGTCTTTATATCGTCGTTTAAATCGTATGCAAAACGGAGTTCGCTCTTCTTTTCGCAAGCTTCAATGACGGCTGAAGCAAGCTCCTTTCCGCCTTCGCCGCCCTTGACGAACACGTCTGTAAACACAGCCTGTGTGCCCACCTGTTCGCAGGCTGATATAACCGTTTCAATCTCTGAAGGAGTGTCGGATATGAAGCGGTTCATTGCAACGACTACGGGTTTATTATACACCGAACGCATATTCTCGACGTGCTTAAGTAGGTTGGGCAAGCCTGCCTTTAATGCCGTTAAATTCTCTTCGGTAAGCTTTGTCTTATCCGCACCGCCGTGTAACTTTAACGCCTTAACGGTTGCAACTACCACCACGCAGTCGGGCTGAATACCTGCTATCCTGCACTTTGCGTCCAAAAACTTTTCGGCACCCAAGTCAGCACCGAAACCGGCTTCGGTTACGGTATAGTCAGCAAGGGTCATAGCCGCCATAGTCGCCCTTATGGAGTTGCAGCCGTGGGCAATGTTGGCAAATGGACCACCGTGCACGAATGCGGGAGTACCTTCCAACGTCTGTACGAGATTGGGGTTTATGGCGTCCTTTAAAAGGGTTGCCATTGCGCCGTCCGCCTTTAAATCCCTTGCGTAGACAAACTCACCCTTATCGTTTTCACCGACTATTATATTGCCGAGCCTTGCCTTTAAGTCGGCCAAATCCCTTGCAAGGCAGAGTATTGCCATAACTTCGCTTGCGGCTGTAATCGAAAAGCTCTCCTTTCTGGTGTAGCTTTCACAGCCCTTCATATTGCCTGCAGGGCAGTCGATGGTCAAATCACGCAGAGCCCTGTCGTTCATATCCATACAGCGGTGGAAATAAACTTCCTTTATGTTTAAAGCGTTGCCACGGAATATGTGGTTGTCTATCATCGCACAGAGCAGGTTGTTTGCCGCCGTAATTGCGTGCAAATCGCCCGTAAAATGCAGATTTATATCCGCCATAGGCACGACCTGTGCATAGCCGCCGCCTGCCGCACCGCCCTTTATACCGAATACGGGGCCCAAAGAAGGCTCCCTTAAGGCAAGGCAGACCTTTTTTCCTATCTTTGCCATACCGTCTGCAAGCCCGATGGATACGGTGGTCTTTCCTTCTCCGCTTGCGGTGGGGTTAATCGCCGTAACCAAGATAAGCTTGGACTTGGGGTTATAATTTTTTAAATTGACTTTAGCTTTATATTTTCCGTACAGCTCAAGTTCGTCTTCGTTTAAATTGAGCTTTGCGGCTATTTTGCGAATATCAACAAGTTTGGCACTTTCGGCAATCTCGATATCGGTAAGCATGTAAACTCCTTAAATAGCGTTATAGTCATATAATAGCCAAACTATTATATCATAGAAAACACCCGATGTATATAGAATTTTTACAAATTTTTTCAATTTTTACAAATTTTTATTTTGATTAACCTGACGCTTAAGTGCTATGGCTTAATCGCTTGACAAAAAGGGGCAATGAGTTTTAGAATTATGGTAATTTTTTACGGGTGTACTATTGCCAAGTACACGCCAAAGGAGAATAATTATGGCAGATAAGAAACGTGCGGTAACGCAGGAAAAGCTTGTGGCTTTATGCAAAAACAGGGGTTTTATCTTCCCCGGCAGTGAAATTTACGGCGGTCTTGCCAACACTTGGGACTATGGTCCTTTAGGCGTTGAGCTTAAAAACAACGTCAAAAAGGCTTGGTGGAAAAAGTTCGTTCAGGAGAGCACCTTAAACACAGGGCTCGACTGCGCAATACTTATGAACACCCGCACCTGGAAGGCGAGCGGACATTTGGGCGGTTTTTCCGACCCCTTGATGGACTGCCGTGCCTGCAAGACAAGGCACCGTGCAGACAACCTTATAGAAGCTTACGTTGCAAAGCATAACCTTGATACAAAGGTTGAGGGGATGGACAACGACGCACTTGAAAAATTTATCGAAGAGCACGACGTAAGGTGCCCCATATGCGGCAACAAAGACTTTACGCCTATCAGAAAGTTCAACCTTATGTTCAAGACCTATCAGGGCGTAACCGAAGACAGCGTCAACACCGTATATCTCCGCCCCGAAACAGCGCAAGGTATCTTTGTTAACTTTAAAAACGTTCAGCGTTCTTCCCGTATGAGAGTACCTTTCGGCATCGGTCAGATAGGTAAATCGTTCAGAAACGAGATTACCCCGGGGAACTTCATCTTCCGTGTCAGAGAATTTGAACAGATGGAGCTTGAATTCTTCTGCAAGCCCGGCACCGACTTGGAGTGGTTCGGCTACTGGAAGGAATACTGCAAAAACTTCCTTCTCTCGCTCGGAATGCAGGAAGAGAACTTAAGGCTTCGTGACCATTCCCCCGAAGAACTCTGCTTCTACTCAAAGGCTACCACCGACTTCGAATATAAATTCGCATTCGGCTGGGGCGAGCTCTGGGGCATTGCTGACAGGACGGACTACGACTTAACCCAGCACCAGACGGAGAGCGGCGAGAGTATGGAATACACCGACCCCGTAACAAACGAAAAGTACGTTCCCTACGTTATCGAGCCTTCTTTGGGCGTTGAGAGAATGGTGCTTGCTTATCTTACCGACGCATACGACGAAGAAGTTTTAGACGAAGAGAAAAAGGACGTAAGAACTGTACTTCGCCTTCACCCCTTCCTTGCCCCCTATAAGGCGGCAATTCTCCCCTTACAGAAGAATCTCTCCGAAAAGGCAGACGAAATCTACAAAAACCTTGCGAAGAAGTTCTCCGTAACCTACGACGTGACGGGTTCGATCGGCAAACGCTACAGAAGACAGGACGAAATAGGCACCCCTTTATGCATCACGGTAGACTTCACCACGCTTGAAGACAACACCGTAACCATTAGAGACAGGGATTCAATGGAGCAAATCAGGCTTTCCGTCGACGAGCTTGAAGCATACATCGCAAAGACCATTGAATTTTAATCAGGTTTAATTAAAACGGCTTTCCGCTTTACTTGCGGAGAGCCGTTTATCTATGTCCGTATTTCCTTATAAAATGCAGTTCGCCACGGCATATGCCGTGGCGAACGTTGTTTTAACGTTGTTCAATTATAATTAATCACCGTCGGTTACGTCTTCTTCGTCTTCTTCCGTTTCAGCAACCTTTTCCTTGCGCTTGAAGAGCGACTTAAACCTGCTCAATCTACCGCCTTCCTTTTTGCGTTTAGGCGGTTTTTCCTTTGCTATATCGCCCGAAAGCCCTAGCCCCTTGCAGGGGTTCTTCTTTATATAATTGCAAATTACGGCGTATTCGAACATATCCTTAAACACCCACTCGCAGACGTTTTTATCGTCTTCGGGCAGCGTTTCTAAAAAGGACTTAATGTTGTTGCCGTCGATAGCGTCGATATACGCTTTGCCGAAGAAGGGCAGTAAATGGTTGTCCAGGCACTCCGCAACCCTTGCTGAATTCTTATCGTATGCCTTTTTAGCCTTTTTGTTCTGCTCCCTTCTGCCTTCGTCGAGAGCCTGCTTCCACTCAAACGCCACAAAGGAGAATTTACGCCTTTTCTTCGCAGGAGAGACAAGCCATTTGATAAAACCTATCAAACCGTCGAAAACGAGCGAGAGCGAAGTAAATACTATCGAAGTGATTGCAATAACCAATAAAATGGTGTCTAACACTATGTACTCGCTCACGCCTGATACGGCTATTGCGGTAATACTCAACGCAACCGATGCTATACGCAAAACGAGCATTATGACTTTAAACGCCCTCTTCCTGCGTTTGGAAGCTTTAGTGCTTGCGCTCTTGCTCGAAGCTATGTAGACGGCAATCATTATTATGAACGAAACGACGTATACGCCCAAGCAGACGTACAGGGCAATGTCCCACCCAAGCGACAGCCCGTTAGCGATTTTTGTAAAGAGCAGCATCGGCACGTACAGCAGGAAAAATACTATCGAAACTATTGTTACCAATGCGTTCCAACGGCGTTTGATTTGCGGCCAATTATCCCTTATGGGCTTTATCCAGGACACATAAAAGGGCTCTACCACGTCGGTATAGGCGTTTTTAGCCACGTCGATGGCGTCAACCACCTTCTTAACGCTGCTCTTCTTGCTCTTATCCTGTTTTTCGTTGTGTTCGGAAAACTCAACGTCGCCGCTCTCTTCTTCCGCATTCTGCACCGAAGAAACCGCCGCTTCGTCGTCTTTATTCCGTTTAAACTTATCAAAGATACTCATATATAAGCACCGCCTTCTATCCAATAAGCTCACCGTACCTTTCGTACAGCTCTTCAAGTTTTTTCTGAACCTTGTTAAGCCCTTCCAAAACGGGGGCTAATTTCTCGTAATCAGCCGCAACCAAGGGGTCGGCAAGCGTTGCCGAAAGCTCCCTTTCAAGGCTTTCGTTTGCGGATATCTCCGCCTCAACCGCCTTAATCTCGGCTTTGAGCCTGGCTTCCTGCGCCCTGTCCTTTTTGGAACGATAGCTCTTTTCTCTCTCTTCTTCGTATACTCTCTGCCTTAACGCCTCTTCTTCCTTTAAAGCAACTAAAGCAAGCCTTTCCTTCTCCTTTTTATAACCCTCGTATCCGCCCTCGTAACAGTTTAACTTCCTGTTCTCAAGCTCTACCACACAGCTTGCGATTGCGGAGATAAAATACCTGTCGTGCGATACGAAGATAACTGTGCCTTCGAATGCCTTTAACGCTTCTTCCAAGCTCTCCCTTGCAGGTAAATCAAGGTGGTTGGTGGGTTCGTCTAAAAGCAGGACGTTTCCCTTAACGTTTTCAAACACGCACAGCGCAAGCTTTGCACGCTCGCCGCCTGACAGCTCCGCTACCTTTTTATCCATATCTTCGGGGTAGAGTCCGCAGCGTGCAAGTGCCGCCCTAACTTCCGTCTGGGAATAGCCGACGTGCCGCTCCCACAGTTCCTGCAAGACGGTATTGTCGCCGTTGAGATTAGCCATCTCCTGGTCGTAGTAGGCAAGCGTTACGAAGCGCCCTAAATTAATCGACGGATTACCGCCCGTAATCGCCCTTAAAAAGGTGGATTTACCTGCGCCGTTTTCGCCCAATATCGCCACCTTCTGACCACGCCGTATTGAGAGTTTACCCCCACATATCAGCTGTTTATCGCCTGCGTAAAGGTCTAAATCCTTAACGGCAAGCACTTCTTCAGCCGTGTTGCGCTCAAAGGTAAAGCTAAACTTCGGGGGCTTTGGCGGAAGATAAGGTTTTTCCAGAACTTCCATGCGCTCAAGCTGTTTAACCCTGCTCTGCGCACTCTTTGCCGTCGTTGCCCTGACTATGTTTTTATCCACATAGGTCTGTAATTTTTTTATCTCTTCCTGCTGGCGTTCGTACTCCTTTAACTCCCTTTCGTACTTTTCAGCCTTTAAAATCTTGTATTTGGAGTAATTTCCCTTGTAGGAAAAGAGCTTCTTATTCTCGATTTCAAGCGTGATTTTTGCAAGCCTGTCCAAAAAATACCTGTCGTGGGATACCACAAACACCGCACCCTTGAATGTGGAAAGGTAGTCTTCAAGCCAATAGAGCGTGGTAATATCCAAGTGGTTGGTGGGCTCGTCCAAGACGAGTAGGTCGGGGCTCTCTAAAAGCAGCCTTGCAAGCTTTAATCTCGTCTTTTCGCCGCCCGACATACCGTCTATGCGCCTTTCGTAGAAGTTTTCAAAGCCCATACCGTTTAACACCGTCTTGATTTTGACGTCTACGTTAAAGCAATCTCTGCTGGAAAGGTATTTATTCAACGCCTCTATTTTTGCAGACAGTGCCGAATATTCCCTTCCGCCGTACTCTGTCAAAGCAAGTTTTGCAGACAGCTCCGAAAGCCTTTCGACTGCGGCGTAGTCTTCCTTGAACACTTCTCTCATTTCGCCGTAGACGGTGTTGCCGCTCTCATATCCCCCGTTCTGGGCAAGATAGCCGACCTTCAAACCGTTCTTTTTTATAATCTCCCCGCTCTCGGGAAAAAGCTCGCCGAGCATAAGCTTTATAAGCGTGGTCTTGCCTGCGCCGTTTTCGCCGACGAGCGCCACCCTTTCCCCTTCGTTTACGGCAAAGTTAACGCCCTCGAGTATTAAATTGTCGCCGTAACTGAAGTTTACGGAAGAAAAAGTAAATAGCATAATTATCTGATTAACTGCAACATATGTGGGTGCTAAAAGTCCCATTTAGGGATAAAATCGGTCTGTGCGCTTGCCTTATCCTGCAAAAAGACGTTCTTTAAATTTGCAGCTTTTACCGCCGAGAGTACGGTTTTATACTCCCTGTCGGTAATCTTTCTTTTAAGTTCGGGGTATTTGCTACCGTCCCCCAAAGCGTCGCCGAAAGGGGTATATTGGCTCATCAAACTGAAATAAACCGTATCGGGCAAGGAAGAAATAAACTCCACAATCTTTACGCTGTCGTATGCGGCGAGTGGGAGTATTAAGTGCCTTACTATGCACCCAGAAAGCATCTTGCCGTTATCGTCCAACTTTAAAGGCTTTTGCGCCATACGCCTTATTGCCGGAAGGGCAAAGTCGGCATAATCGCCCCTGCCCGTGTACCGCTTTGCCAAAAACGGGTCTATAAATTTTAAGTCGGGCAAAAATATGTCGGTAAAGCTTTCGGCAAGCTCAACCGTCTCGATTTTTTCATAGCCGTGAGTGTTATAGACTATGGGAATTTTGGGTTTATAGATTGCAAACGCTTGAGCAATCTTATCGACGTAGTGCGTGGGCGTAACTAAATTAATATTATCCGCCCCCGACTCTTCGAGCTCTTGAAAAATTTGCGCTAAATCTTTAACGCTTATCTCCTTGCCCCTTGCGTTCCTTGAAAGCTCAAAGTTCTGGCAGAACGCACAGCGGAGCGAACAGCCGCAGAAGAAGACGCAGCCGCTCCCCTTTTTAAAGGAGATTACGGGTTCTTCAAAGGGGTGAAGATAATATTTAGCTATTTTTATGCCCTTAACGCCGCATGCGCCGAACGAAGCCGTTCTGTCAACCCCGCAAGAAATTGGGCAAAGTTTACATTCCATAATAATATTTTATCATATAAAATACATTTTGTAAACGTATGTAATTTAATTGACATTATAATTTTTGTCTAATATAATTAAAGGGTAACCTATAGAGAGTGTGCGAGAGAACGGCTCTGTGACCACACAGCAACCTGCTATGCAAGGTGCTAATACCGTACCGATGGGTATAATAATTCAAAGCGTAACCCGTTCGGTAAACGAATGGGTATTTTTTATTTAATATTGAAAAAATAAACAAAAGGATATATAAAATGAAGAAGTATTTTACAAGTGAAAGCGTAACTGAAGGACACCCCGATAAACTGTGTGACGCAATCTCCGACGCCTGCGTAGACGCTATTATAGCTCAAGACCCCTTTGCCCGTTGCGCCGTTGAGTGCTGCGCAGCGTACGACAACCTGCTTATTATGGGCGAAGTTACCGCCGACGCCACCGTCGACTACGAACAGATTGCAAGGGAGACCATTAAGCGCATCGGCTACAACTTCGGCACGTTCTCTTACGATAAATGCAAGATAACCGTATCCGTTCACGGGCAGAGCCCCGACATCGCTATGGGCGTTAACCGTTCGTTGGAGAATAAAGAAGGCGCAACCGATAGAGAAGACGAGCTTGGCGCAGGCGACCAGGGAATGATGTTCGGTTTTGCCTGCACCGAGACGGAAGAGCTTATGCCCCTGCCCCTTATGCTCTCCCACAAGCTTGCAAGGGCGTTGACCGACGCAAGGAAGAGCAGTTCGTTAAATTATCTCCGCCCCGACGGAAAGACGCAAGTTACCGTTGAATACGAAGGCAATACCCCTAAACGCATTGAAACGGTAGTCGTTTCCACCCAGCACGACCAGAGCGTTACTTCCGAAACGTTGCGCAAGGATATTATTGAAAAGATTATAAACAAGACCATTCCCCGCAACCTTATCGACGGCGACACGAAGGTTTTCGTCAACCCTACGGGCAGGTTCTTAATCGGCGGACCCGAAGGCGACAGCGGCTTGACGGGCAGAAAGATAATCGTAGACACTTACGGCGGCGCCTGCGCACACGGCGGCGGAGCTTTTTCCGGCAAGGACCCCACCAAGGTAGACCGTTCGGCGGCGTATATGGCAAGGTATGTATGCAAAAATTTAGTTGCGGCAGGGCTGTGCGACAGGGTTGAGTTGCAGGTTGCCTATGCAATCGGCGTATCCCGTCCCGTATCGGTATTCGTAAACACCTTCGGTACAGGCGTGCTTCCCGATAGCGAGATTGCCGATATCGTAGTTAAAGAGTTTGATCTCCGCCCCTACGCCATTATAAAACAGTTGAATTTACGCAACCCCATCTATTCGCAGACGGCGGCTTACGGCCACTTCGGCAAGAGCGAACTGCCTTGGGAGCAATGCGACAAAATGGACGACTTAAAAAAATACGTCAGGTAATATGCTTTAGTTAAACGACTTAAACGCCCCGAAAGCCATTCGGCTTTCGGGGCGTTATTTTTTTCAAAAACCTATTGATTTAAAAGCTGTTTAAACTGCTCTTCGTCGATTATCTTAATACCTAACTTCTGCGCTTTTTCAAGCTTGGAGCCTGCCGCTTCACCTGCAATAACCAGCGTTGTCTTTGAAGTTACCGAGCTTTGGCATTCGCCGCCGTTATCTTCGATGAGCTTTTGCGCATCACTTCGCTTGAAAGAAGAGAGAGTACCCGTTAAAACCACGAATTGCCCCGCAAATATCCCAAAGCTTTCGCCCTTTTCCTTTACGGAAATATTGACTTCTTTTAAAAGACAATCAAGCTCCTTGACGTTACTCTCGTCTGTAAACCAGCCGACTATAGCGTTTGCGGTAATCTCGCCAACGTCGTCAAGCTCGATAAGCTCTTCTGCGGTAGCCGCCCTTAAAGCGTCTATGCTTTTAAACCTTGCGGCAAGCGCTTTAGCCGCAACCTTGCCTACGCCGTCTATACCTAAAGCGAAGATAAAACTATCTAACTCCACCTGTCTGCTGTTCTCTATTGAAGAGAGCAGGTTGGCAATTTTTTTATCCTTAAACCCGTCTAACTTCGCTATATCTTCGGCGGTAAGCGAATAAATCTGCGAAGGCGACCTAAGGTTTAACACGTCTATAAGCTGTGAAGCCGTCATCTCCGAAAAGCCTTCGATATTCATTGCACCCTTGCTTGCAAAATGGGCAAACGTTGCAACAACTCTCGGCTTGCACTGTCTGTTGACGCAGAAAAGGTTTGCACCCACTTCTACAATCTCTCCCCCGCAAAAGGGGCAGAGAGTGGGTTTTTTAACTTCTTCGCTGCCTTCGGTATGCTCTATGCACCCGAGTATCTCGGGAATAACTTCGTTCGAACGCCTTATAAGCACACGGGAATTGACTTTAACGCCCTTCTTCTTGATGTCGCCTAAATTGTTTAAGGTTGCCTTTCTTACGGTTGCGCCGCCTAAATCTACCGGCTCCACTTCGGCAAGGGGTGTAAGCTTTCCCGTCCTGCCCACCTGCCAACGGACGGCTTTGACGACCGTCTCCGCTTCTTCCGCTTCGAACTTGTAGGCGATTGCCCAACGGGGGAATTTATCGGTGTAACCTATATCTTCCCTGACCGTACAGTCGTCGAGCTTGATAACCGCACCGTCGGTTAAAACGTCTATCTTCTTTCTCTCGACTTCGATCTCTTCTATCGCAGAGAAGACTTCTTCTTCGCTGTTGCATACCCTTAAAAAAGGATAGACCTTAAACCCGTTCTTCTTTAAAAATTCAAAGTGCTGCTGCTGGGTTGCAAGCGATCCTTCGGACATATAGTTGACGTTGTAAAAGAGAATTTCAGGCTTGCGCTCGGCAGTGACTTTCGGGTCTAAATTCCTTATCGCACCCGCCACCGCATTGCGTGCGTTTTTAAGCTGTTCCTTTGCAGTCTGGTTGTATTTATCCAGCACCGAAAGGCGGATTACCGCTTCGCCCTGCACTTCAACCGTACCCTTATATTCGATATTCAAGGGGAAGCTCTTGATTGTCAGGCACTGCGCCGTAACGTCTTCGCCTTCAACGCCGTTGCCCCTTGTAGTGGCCCTTACAAATTTGCCGTTTTCATATGTTAAGCACATAGTGAGCCCGTCAAACTTATACTCTACGGTAAAGGCAGGGTTTGCAACCGTCTTTTTAATCCTTGTGATAAACGCCGACAGCCTTTCGTAAGTTACGGCTTTATCAAGGCTGTACAGCCTGTGGATATGGGTGTGTTTTTCAAAGCCCTTTAACGGTTCGCCGCCCACCCTTCTTGTGGGGCTGTCGAACTCGACTTCACCCGTCCTGTCTTCTATCTCCTTGAGTTCGTCGTATAGCTTATCGTACTCCCTGTCGGAGACGGACGGATTGTCTAAAACGTAATATTCGTACGCCCATTTGTTGAGCGTGTCTATTAAATAGCGTACTCTGTCTTTGCTCATAGTATTTCCAACGGAGCAATCGCCGCCGAAAGCTCCTTTATTCCTTGATTTTCGAATGCAACGTTGACTACAGCACCGTCGTTTTTAACCGCTACAACCGTGCCCACGCCGAACTTGGGGTGGCGGACTTTGCAACCCACCTTGTACTTGCCAACCGAAGTTACGGGGCGTTTTACACCGCCGCCGAAGGTTGAAGCGGGCGAAAAGTGTTTTGCCGTGTTGCCCCTTGCAGGTGCGCTATATGAAGGAGTATCGGGGACGTAGCCGCTATCCGAATAGTCTTTGTACGGAGCGTCCCAGAAATCGCCTTCGTAGCCGTCCTGCCCGTAACCTGAATACCTGTCGTTCCTATTATTGTAGCGGGAAGAGCTATAGCCGCCGTTATACGACGAGCCGTAACCGCCATAAGACGTGTTGCCATAGGAAGACGAGCCGTAGGAAGACGAGCCGTAACCGCCGTAAGACGTGTTGCGCCTTGCGCCCGCCTCGCTCTCTGTAGATGAGATTGCCCCAGACATATCCTTTAAGAAACGGGATGGACGGGTAGCTTCCCTATTGCCGTAAAGGTAACGGCTTTTTGAGCGTGTAAGCCAAATTCTCTTTTTAGCCCTTGTTACGGCGACGTATACCAATCTTCTCTCTTCTTCTAAAGCGGCAGGGTCGTCGCTCGCCCTTGAAGTGGGCAGAATTCCGTCTTCCAAGCCGACTAAAAACACCTTTTCAAACTCCAACCCCTTGACCGAGTGAATGGTTGCAAGGGTGACGTAGTTGCCGTCGTTCATCTCGTCCAAATCGGAAGCAAGGCTGACCTGGTTTAAATATTCGTCTACGGTTGCGGTGGGGTTCAATTTTGCAAAGTCGTCCACGGCGGCGATAAATTCGTCCAAATTGGCAAGCCTGACGTCGCCTTCGTCTGTCCCGTCGTCGTAGGCTGACTTTAAATCGGCTTGTTCGATGACCGTCCGCACGAGATTGGTCAAGCTGTCCGACTGGGAACAGAGTACAAAATTCTTTATAAGTCCGCTAAATTGCACAACTTTGGCTTTAGCTGAAGAAGTTAAAGGTAAATCGTCTATATCTATGCAGGCGTCGTAGAGCGAAAGACCGTTACGCCTTGCGTATTCTTCCATAACTTCAAGCGTCTTCGCCCCGATACCCCTTTTAGGCACGTTGATGATTCGGTTGAAAGCTTCGTCGTCAAAGGGGTTGGAGATGAGCCGCAAATAGGCTAAAACGTCCTTAATCTCCTTACGCTCGAAGAACTTGAAGCCGCCGAACACCTTATACGGTATGCCGTACTTTGCAAATTCCGACTCGTACGAACGGGTTAGGGCGTTTATGCGCATTAATACGGCGTAGTCGGAGTATTTGCCCCCTGCATATACTTCGGAGTTTATGGTCTTTGCGGCGAAAAGCGCTTCGTCCTTCTCTTCTTCCGCCTGAACGTATTCGGGCTTAACCCCTTCTTCCGCTTCCGTCCAAAGCGTCTTTTTACGCCTGTTGCCGTTCTTTGCGATAACGGCGTTGGCAAGCGATAAAATCGACTTGGTGGAGCGGTAGTTTCTTTGAAGCTTGAACACCTTCGCCGCAGGATAGTCCCTATCGAACTTTAAAATATTATCGATTACGGCGCCACGCCAACCGTAGATAGACTGGTCGTCGTCGCCCACGACAAACAGGTTATTATGCCCTTCGGCAAGCAGTTTAATTATGTTGTACTGCACTGCGTTGGTGTCCTGAAATTCATCTACTAAAATGTATTTAAACTTGTCCGAAAGGTATTCCTTTGCCTGCTTGTCCGCACGAAGCAAGTGCAATGTCATAATAAGCAAATCGTCGAAGTCCAAGGCGTTACAGCCCTTTAAGTACTCGTCATACCTTTCATACACGTCGACAACCGCCTTAATTCCCGTCTCGTTCTTATACAACACGGCGTATTGGTCGGGGGCGAGCCCCAGAGTTTTGGCGTTTGCGATATGGAACTTGATATTCTTTAACTGCTTTTCGTCTAACCCGAATTCCTTAACCGCCTTTTTAATGACGTTAGCCCTTTCGCTTTCGGTGTAGATGGAAAAATTAGGCTGCACGCCGATAGACGAACCGAAACGGCGGAGTATGCGCACACACATCGAATGTATGGTGCAAATCCACATATCGCTTATATCACCTATAGTCCTTTCAACTCTCTCCTTCATCTCGTTTGCGGCTTTGTTGGTAAAGGTTATCGCAAGTATGCCCGAAGGAGTGCATAGACGCTTTTCGAGTATATAGGCTATACGGGAAGTCAAAACTCTCGTCTTGCCGCTCCCTGCGCCCGCAAGCACCAAAACAGGCCCTTCGGTATTTATTACGGGTTGAATTTGTTCTTCATTGAGTTTATCCAAAATGTCCGACATCGCATCTCTTCCGTGTGTTTTTTCTTACCTTATTATTATATAATAAATCCTTTTGTTAAGCAAGGAAATAGCAACAGATTATATTAATGCGGGGTTACTTCCTTTTCCTTTCTGTATTTCTCCAACGCTTCCAGATACCTGGCGGAGAGCTCCATAGTGTAGCGTTGCCTTTCCGAATAAGATAGCGTTTCGAAATACTCCCTGTCGGTTAGCCTGCCTATTGCGTCGGACACTTCGCCGTGTTCGTCCAGAAGCTTTTTGACCTTAAGGTAGAACTCGTCTTCCTTCTGTCCCCTTATCGTATCCTTGACCTTACCGTACAGGTGGGTTTTTACTCTGTCTGCGTTCATTCCGCTTTTCTCCGCTTCTTTAGTTTTTATATCCACGTCCTGCTTGCACTGTTGCCAAAAACCGCTTGAAAGCCTTTGCTTTGCCTTTCTTGCCAAAACCTTTAAATCGTTCATATCTAACCCTTTCTATCCACTTCCCCCGTACGCTTATTATTCGACCAGAATCGTCAATATTCGGCTAAAACCAACATTTTTTATAAAGAAAAAGCCCTACTAAATAATCTTTAGTAGGACTCAATGCTTTTTAGTTCTTGCTTCTCTTTCTAGCGGCTTCGCTCTTTTTACGTCTCTTCACGGAAGGAGATTCGTAAAATTCTTTCTTACGAAGGTCGCCGATGATACCGTCACGAGAGCACTTTCTCTTAAATCTGCGGAGAGCGCTTTCAACCGACTCGTTTTCACCAACCTTTATAGTGGACATCAAATTCACCTCCCTGTTCAAAGAATACTTAAAGAGTATATCAAACGCCAAAGCCCGTTGTCAATTAATTTAGGCTTGACTTTTACACAAAATTTTTATATTTTTACAGCCCGAAAGCAACCTGCAACACGTTTATTAAAATGCCTGCAATCACTGCAATCGCATAGATTGAAAACATCAACAAAAGGTTACGCTTAATCTTTTTGGTGTTCTTTAAAAGCACCACCATTCCCAGCCCTGCGTTCGTACACAGCCCTGCCACGCAGCTGCCGAAGGATATTCCGCCATTGACGAAAGTTTCAGTAAGCACTGCAGACGACGCACAGTTGGGTATAAGCCCCACTGCCGCCGTGATGAACGGCTGGTAGTAAGTGCCGCCCACAAGCCAGGAAGCAATCGCATCTTCGCCGATAGTATAGATGATAGCGCCGAAGACAAGATTAACTATTAAAATGTACGCCGTAATCTTTAAAGAATGTAAAAGAGGGTGTACAAAATACAGCTCTATAGCCGAATGTCCGTCGTGGTCGTGTCCGCAGCTGTATGCGTGGGACTTACCCTCTTCGGTGAAGAGCGGCTGTACTTCGTTGAGCCTGTCTTTGACCAAGGCGTTTACGAGATAGCCCACCGCCGTCGCAAGCAACAACTTTATTCCGATAAGGGGCAGAATCGCCTGTGCGGCACCGACGCTCTGCGTGCTGCTGGCAAGCAGAATAATGAGCGCTTCATCGCTGGTGGCGATAAATACCGCCATAATAGTGCCCGTACGGATAAGCCCCGAATCGTACAACTTTGCCGCCATAACCGAAAAGCCGCACTGCGGAATAATGCCCGTCGCACTGCCGAACAGCGGAGCAAGCGGACCTTGGAGCGACTTTCTCGTCTTTTCAGCCGTAGTACCCCTTTCCAGAAACTCTATTAAGATGTAGATAAGTAGTATAAAAGGAAAGACTAACGCCGTATCCTTTAACGCATCTAAAATTACTTCCAAAATATTTAACGCTTTTTCTTCTTATTATCGGGCTTTAATTTAAGTTTATTTTTTATCTCTTCTTCTTCCGCATAGGTAAGGGGAATAACGTCTGCGTCGGGATAGTCAGTCTTGACGTAGCCCGAGTCCCTTGCAAGCAGGGTTAAACGTGTGTCCGCATCGAAGAGATATGCCTTCGTTAAATCCATACCGATGGAGACGGTATCGTCCTTTTTAACGCCGTCTGCCTTAACCACGAAGGAGAGCTTGCCGGCGTCGCAATCGGCATAGCCCGTACCGCAAATGCTCTGTGCGGCGGTGACCTTACCTTCGATAAAACCGCCTTCGCCGACGAACGAATCTTCAGGGCGAATACCTAAAATAACCTTCTTTCCGCTCTCTGCATACTCGGAAATATCGGTAAATCTTTCTACAATATTTGCAGGGAGCGCAAAGCGAATACCTTCCGCTTCCACCGCATAGCCTTCGCCGTCCTTTACCACAACTGCGTTGTTTACAAAGTTGACGGTAGGCGAACCGATAGTAAACGCAACGAATGCGTTTGCAGGATAGTCGTATAAGTTTGCAGGGGTGTCGATCTGCTGAACGAAACCGTCCCTTAACACGACGATGCGTGTAGCCATGGTAATAGCTTCGTTTACGTTCTTGGTGGCGTATACGAAGGTACCCTTCATACGCATCTGCAGGTTTATAAGCACCGAACGGAGCTGCGCCCTTGTTTCAGGGGAAAGACCTGAAAGGGGGTCGTCCAAAAGATAGAGCTTGGGTTCCCTTACTATTGCCCTGCCGAATGCGACGAGCTGTTTTTGCGCAGCGGTCAGCACTTTGGGCTTACGGTATAATAGGTCGGTAATTCCTAAAAGGCTTGCCGCAGCTTTAACCCTTTGCTCGATAACCGTTTGAGCGGTCTTTCTTATTCTCAAGCCGTACGCCATATTATCGAAGACGTTGAGCGAAGTATACAGGGAATTGCCCTGAAAAATCATGGCAATATCTCTCTCCTTTGAATCGACGTCGGTTACGTCCTTTCCGCCGACTATAATCTGACCGTCGGTTACGTCTTCAAGCCCTGCAACCACCCTTAAGAGAGTAGATTTACCGCTCTTCTCTCCGCCAACGACTGCAATGAATTCGCTGTCGGATAAGGAGAAGTTTGCCTTATAGAGCGCAAGTGCGCCGGAAGGATATATTTTACTTAACGAATTAAGCTGTAAATTAGCCATAATTAACCCCTTGTAAACTGTTTGATATAAGATACTATCTTATTTTAACACGAATGCAGGCAATTTAACAACCGCAATTACCGCTATTTTTAAATTTTTTTAAAAAATTCATTTAAGGGGCGACCCTGAACGCACGTTAAAACACTTCTTTAAACAAAGCCTTGCAATTAAAAAATTGATTTGGTATAATTAATCTACCGAAAAATATGAATAAAATAAACTACGATAAAGAACAACAAAAAATAATTTCGGGCTTTAACGGCGAAAAGCCGAAGCTGCTTTTACACGCCTGTTGCGCACCCTGCTCTTCCGCCTGTTTAGAAAAGCTTAAAGATTTCTTTGCCGTAACCGTATTCTTCTACAACCCGAATATCGAAGACGAAGAGTATTTTAAGCGGAAAGACGAGCTTATACGCTTAATTTGTGAGACGGGCTGGGCGCAAATTTGCGACTGTGAGCACGACACGCAGAGCTTTTACGACAGCGTTAAGGGGTTAGAGCTGTGTGAAGAAGGCGGAGAGCGGTGTAAAAAATGTTTTTCGCTCCGACTTGAACGCACTGCGCTCCAAGCGCAAAGGCAGGGCTACGACTTCTTTACCACCACTCTTACCATCAGCCCTTTAAAGGACGAGACGTTGATAAACTCTATAGGCTTCAGCCTTGCCGAAAAATACGGTGTAAAGTGGTTGCCGTCCGATTTCAAAAAGCGCAACGGATATTTAAGGAGCATAGAGCTTTCAAAGCAATATTCGCTCTACCGACAAAACTATTGCGGTTGCATATATTCTATGCCAAAAGCTTGATTTGCAGGCTGTCTTATGATAAAATAATATCGGTTATAGCTGTGTAAATTCCCATTTTAAAGGTTTACAGGGCGTAAGGAGATTTATGGATATTAACAGATACACCCCACACTATAATTTAAACAAGAAGCATATGACCAAGCTTGCGGACTACTCCACGGAAGAGCTGTTTGAGCTTTTGTATGCCACCCGCCAGATGAAGGCAAAGTTTGCCGCACACGAAACGACAAACCTTTTACAGGGCGTAACGGTTGCGTTTTTATTCGGCGACGTATCCCTTCGTACCCGTTCGGCACTGCAAATCGGCGTAAAACAGCTCGGCGGCGAATGTATCGATTTGCCCTATAATGAAAACGACCTGCGCTTTGGCGAAAACATCGACGATTTGTTTAACGTACTCTATCGCTATGACATCGGCGCTTTAGTTACAAGGGGTATTCCGCAGCACGATTTGGAGAGATTTGAAAAGCTTGTACCCATAACCATCATAAATTCTGCAAACGACGAGTGCGTTCCCGTTCAGGCAGTGGGCGATTTGTTCACCATTTGGGAGAAGAAAAAGAAGCTTGAAGGCTTGAAGCTTGCCTACATCGGTAAGGGTACAAACGTGGAATCTTCACTTATTATGGGCGCCGTCAAGTGCGGTATGCAGGTATCCATCGCCAACCCCAGCGAATATCCTTTAAAGCCCGAGCATATCGAAAAAACCGAACAGTACGGCACTATCGAAGTAACCGACGACCCTATGCTCGCCGCAAAGAATGCTGATATAATCTATACGGACAGCTACAACTACCACCAGGCGACCGACCCTACAGAAGCGGAGATAATGCTCCCCTATAAGGTCAACAACCGCATTATGGCGCAGGCGAGCGGTACGGCGTTGTTTATGCACCCCCTGCCCGCAAGGCGTGGCGTGGAAGTTACCGCCGACGTCATCGACGGCAAGCAGAGCATCGTCTACGACCAGGCTGAAAACAAGCTGCACGCAATCAAGGCGATTATGGCATTGCTTATCAAATAAATTCTTATTTAAAGTTAAAGCACACCGAATTTTCGGTGTGCTTTTTTAGTTTAGTTGGCATATATCCTTGACCCAATTTAGTTTTTCTCACTGTTTTTCAATTCTACAACGACTATTTCGGGTTTGTTAAAAAGCCTTATCGGACACTGCGAATTGCCAAGCCCACGACTAATAATTTCCTTCATATCTCCGCAAGTATGCATACCTGAAGTGTATTTAGGGAAGACGCCCTGCCCGGGGGAATAAATGCCTATACCTGTAAACGGTATGCGCCACTGACCGCCGTGTGCGTGTCCGCAAAGAACGCAGTCAAAGCCGGCTAATGCGTACTTTTGAATATACTGCGGAAGGTGCGCAAGGAGCAGTTTATAGCTGTCGTCTTCCCCCTTTCCGCCCAAAATGTTAAAGAACTTTCCGCCCTTAATGTCTGCGCAGTTTACTCCGCACAGCGTAATTGAGCATACGCTTACAGCTTGATTTTCCAACACGCATGCGCCTGCAAGGGCGAGCCTTTCCTTAAGCACCCTATAACGTTTGTTGCGCATTTCGTGATTGCCGCTGACGTAGTAGACGGGCGCAATCTTTGCAAGGGCTTCCACCGTCTCAAGCGCAACCTTAATATCCCTGTCCCTGTATTTGTGGATAATATCGCCCGTGATGACGATAAAGTCGGGGGACTGCTCTTTAATTTTACCGAGAAGTTTAACGTTGCCCTTGCCGAAAACCTTTGCGTGCTGGTCGGAAAGGTGAACTATTTTAACCCCTTCCTCCCTTATTTTAGGGCTTGATACGCTGTAATTAGTTACGCCTAAATGGTTGTTGGAGCGGTAAAAAAAGAAGCCCAAGCCAACCGCAATTATAGCCGCACCGACGCAGATAAGTACTATATAAATAGGTTCCATTTTAATACTTTGCAATTATCCTGTAGATATTTTTACCGCAGGAGATAAACTTTTGCTCGTATTCGGTTACGATGTTTTCGGGGTCTGCAAGCGCCGTCAAGTCTTCACAGCTCTCCAAAACTTCATATCCGCTCTGCAAATAGCTTTCGAGCGAGAACAGATAGAATTCTCTGTCGTCAGTCTTCTGCACAATCACACCGCCCTTTGCTATCAAGTGCTTATACATCTCCAAAAAACGGGGGTGAGTTAAACGCTGTTTTGCGTACCCTAATTTGGGCAGCGGCGTGGAAAAGTTTAAGTACATCTTTCTTGCCGTACCTTCGGGAATGTATTTAGGCAGGACTTCGGCAGCGCAATTTAAGAAGAATACGTTCCTTAATCCCTCCTTTTTCGCCCTTTCGGCGGCGGACACCACCACGTTGGAAATCTTTTCAACTGCGATATAGTTGACGGAAGGGTTTTTAGCCGCCAGCTCGCACACAAACGTGCCGAAGCCGCAACCTATCTCCAACTCGATAGGGTTATCATTGCCGAAAATTTCGGAAAAATTTAAGTGTTCTTTCTGCTCTACAGCCCTTTTCATATTTTTATCGGTCACTTCAGGCACCAACAGAATATCCGAGCAGCTGTCCAACCTTGTATCCAAATTGTGTTTTCTGTGCATTCTCATAGTAAAAATTTTAACATACACCAACACGATTTCGCAAGTGAAAAGGTAACGGTTTAATTTTATTTTTATTTTCGGTATTCAGGTTTTATTCCCACTTTACCGATTTATATAAAGGCACAACGATAAATTTGAAAGCAGGTTTTTTTGCGTCGGGACAGAGCAACCGCTTTGTAGAAACGCTGCCTTTAAAAAAGGAGGAAAACTATGAGCATTTTTCAAATTATCGATGCGTTTGCCTTTTACGGGTTGGACATTGTTTTACTTGCAACGTTGACTTCGCTGACCGTTCAGCTTTTAAAAAAGACTCTGCTCAAAAAGTGCAATAAAAAGATTTTTACCTTTCTGCCCTTTATCTTCGGCACTCTCTTTTATGCGGCGTATGCGGCTATAAGCAACTTGAGCTTTATGTACCTTATCGACAACTATATAACGGTATTAGAACACGGGTTTTCGGTGGGTACGCTTGCAACCTTGACGTACGTTTGCTATGAACAGTTTTTGAAGAATAAGACCGACGTATCCGCAACCGAAGGCGTTATTTCAACGCTGATTGCAGGGTATGTGCCTAGCGAAAACGTGGAGAGCGTTGCCAAGCTTATTGCCGAAGCGATAGGTAAGGACGTTACAGGCGACGGTGCCAAAAAGACGGCTGAAATTCTCACCCAGAACCAAAACGGTGAAATCTCGGAAAACGACATTAAGATGCTTGCAAAGCTCATTATCGAGACGCTTGCACACATCAACGTTCAAGACTCTTAAAAGTAAAAGGCGGCGGGCGCAACCGATTAACGGTTGCGCCCGTTTCGTCTTTTATCCTGCCGAACGGAGCTTGATTTCATAGACGACGGTAAGCGTTTTGGTTATGCTGTCATTAAGCGTTTCAAAGTACTTATTCTGCTTTTTATACAGCAAATCTTTTGCGCCTAAAAGGTCGCAATCGATTTCCGAAGTATATGCGTACAGCCCTTCCATAAACCCCTTTATCGTCTGCTCACCGAGCTGCAAAATCTCTTTGGAAGTCTCGTTTTCACCCCTTTGCTTGTTCTGCTTGGTCTTATCGTCCTGCACCTTTGCGGCGGCGGAAAAGGAGAGCTTTAAAACAGGTATTCCCTTTTCCACCTTTAAGGAAATATCCCCCTTACAATCCCTTATGCTTATGGTTGCGGCTCTCTCGCCGTTTTCGCAGGCGACGTAGGTTCGGCGTATATCCCCGTTTAAAAGGTTAAAGGCGAACGCCTGCTCTTCACTCAAAACCCCTGCAAGTTTGCCTTCGGTAAAGACGGCTGTCTTCCCGCAGAAGAACTCTACGTTCTCCCCGCTCTCACCGCCTTGAGATTGACTGTTTAAAGTAGACGAATCCCCGTCGCCGCCGCTCTCTCCTTCTTCTTGTTCTGCGCCGCTCTCACCGCCTGCTCCGCTCACTTCAATATAAGGCATATAAGACGCCCTGCTCTTGGAATAATAGCCCTGACCGAAGCCGTTTAAATTTGCGGTGGAGACGTTTGCAGATTTTTGCGCTTCGTCCGATAGAAGCCTGTCTACCGAGTCGGTCACCGAATCGCCGTAGGGAAGCTTGAGCGAAAACAGCTCAGAAGCCTTGCCCTTGCAGGCAGCTATCTTGGGGGTAAGCCCCGAATACTCGTTTGAGAAGAAGTAGTTCAGATAGGAGTTGATGTCCTTATCGAAACAGCTTTCCCCCACGACTATCAGCTTGCAGAACACGAGCTTCGGGTAGTACCCCGTCTTGACGTTGATATCATTTAACGCTTCCGCAACCGAAGTGCCTTTGCCTGTGACTACGGTAAATTGCGTATTCTCGCCATTTTCGGCAGGCATAGGCACGGCGAGCTGGGCGGTCAACATCATCTCATCCTGATTGTCAAAATCCACGCCCACGCCGATAATAACCGAAGTCTTCCTTAAGTCCACTAACCCGAAGTCGTTTGTGAAAAAGAGTGCGGAAAGCACTGAAATCAACAGAGCTATAAACAGACCGCTTAAGCGTTTAAACAGGCTCTCTCTATTCATTATCTCTCCTTTTTAACGCCCACGCCGAGAGCGGAACGATATATGTGAAGATTACGGCAGGTATCCAAAACCACCTTGATGCGGCTTGATAGAGCGGCGAGAACTTATTGTTTACGACGAAGGTTATTATTATCAAAACTGCGTTTACCGCCAGCGAGAGAGCCGAACGCTTATCCCAGGAAAAGGCGTAACACAGGCAGTGTACGCTTGCCTGAATATGCAGAATTACAGCAAACAAAATGACGATATCCAAGGCATATAACAGGACTAAATCTATCCTGCCCACGTAGCTAATTGCAGGGAAAAAGACGGATATTTCGTTTAGTAAAAAGGTCCTTGAAGGCGCCATAGCTCCATACACAGCATAGAAAACTGCAAGCAATGCAATAACTATTAAACCGCCGAAAGCGTACGACAGGGTTATCTTTGCCGCATCCCCCTTTTTGTAGTTGAAGCTACCCAAAAATATCAGCAAAAAGGCACTGTCGGCAAACTTAAACACCGACGACAGCGCACACCCTGCAAGGTTTTGCACCGAATGAGAGAAGACGGGTAAAAGATTGGAGTACTCCCCTTCCCCTGCCGACATGATAAGTATTGCTACAATGGCGATTATGAAGATTGGAAGGCATATATCCGCACACCTACCTGCGTTTGTAAACGACTTTGCCCCTGCATATATCGAGAAGATGAAGAAGGGCAGAAAGACGTATAAAGACGGCACCGTATCGTAAAAAGCCGAGTGGATTAAAAGCTGTTGCTCCACCATAGGCACGATTGCGGCAAGTATGAAATACAGCGCAAACAGAGCGTACACCACCCTTGCAACAGTCTTGTTGAACGTCACTGCCAACAGCTCGAAAAAGCTCTTATTTGTACGGGACGACATATATGCAACCGACCATATGACGACGGTCTGCACCGCAAGGTCAACTAAAGCTGGAAAGATTATATCGTTTCCGCTTGACGAAGCCATAGCAGACGGGTAGATTATTAGCTTTAATACGGCATTATAGGCAATTAAAATAAAGCAAATCTGCCGAACGGAAATTCTCTCTTTCATTTCTTACTTTTAAACCTTGTTTTATTGGGCGAGCCGAACGAGCGGGGGCGATAGATTAGCGAATCGAAGTTCGCCTTAAACAGCGAGTCCGCCATATCCCTGCCTATCAACGGTGCAAAGGGGGCTAAAAGCGGTACGCCGTAGTCCTGCTCGGTGACCAGATAACAGATAATATATGCCGTTAAAAGCACGATACCAAACGTCCCCACACTGCCTGCGACGATGAGAAATAAAAATCGCAGAGTGGTCGTTGTTTCCACCATATCCGGCACCGTATACAGACAGATTGCCGAAAACGCAATTATAATTACGGCTGGCGTGGAGATTATTCCCGACTTAACCGCAGTGTCGCCTAAAACCAACGCACCGACCACCGACAGGGCAAGCCCGACGTACTTTGGCATACGCACGGAAGCCTCGTTCAAAACCTCCAGCACGAACAGCGTTAGAAATATTTCCACGCTGGGAGAGAGCGGTATTCCTGCCACCGAGCTTGCGATTTTGAACAACAGCTTTGCAGGAATGAGCTGTATTTTAAACAGCTGTGCGCAGACGTAAAAGGCAGGCAATATTACGCCGATAAGCACCGCCGCAACCCTTATAAAACGCAGAATCGTCGCCCTGTAGCTCACCGCATAGTAGTCTTCCGCCGACTGAAAGTCTTCGGTCAGAATATAGGGTACCGTCAAGGCTATGGGGGAGCCGTCCACAATAATGCCCACCCTGCCTTCGCACACTTTGGCGCAGAATATATCCGGCTTTTCACAAGTGGAGTTGCGGCGAAAGAGCGAACGGGGGCGTTTTGACATAAAACCTGCGATATAGGAAGAGTCGGGGATTAAATCAATCTCGTTTTTTAAAATCTTCTCTTCCACCTTTTTTGCAAGACCTTCGGGGCAAATCCCCTCTAAATAGCAGATTGCAACAGCCGTTACGCTTTGCTTGCCAACCGTTATAGTTTTAACTTGCAATTTTGGACTCTTAAGTCTCTTGCGCACCAGCCCTAAATTGACCTTTATGTCTTCGGTAAAGCCCTCTCTCGGCCCCTTTATGGTTATCTGCGTAGGCGGTTCGGCAACTGCTCTCCCCGGCGGACTTTTAACACCTATTATGAAAAAACTGCTCTCGCCGTCGACAAGCAAGGCGGCGTTACCGTCAGAAATTGCCTTAACCGCTTCAATCTCCTTACTCTCCTGCTTAACTTCGGGGGAAGCCAATAAAAGCTTAATCTCTTCCCCGCCGCAGTCTTCCTTTGCCGCACGCAAGGGCTTGACTATCAACTCGCCAATCATATTTTTGTCGACAATGCCGTCTGCGTAGATTACTGCAAATCTTTTGCCCTGCAGGGAGTTGAATTCGAAAACCAGAATATCTTCGGAAGGCAGTTTTTGTTTAATCGCCTTTATTTTGCTTTGCAGTGAGCTAATCATATCTTAAATAATATTTGCATTATTTTGATTATCATACGGGGACGAACCTGTGTTGACAGAGAATAGTTCGGGTGATATAATTTAAAATATGGATACCATTTCTTACGAAGGCAAATTTTTTAACCCTGCCGACACGTTGGAGTGCGGGCAGGTGTTCCGCTTTGAACGCTATAATTCGGGCTATAAAGTCTTTTCAAGGGATAAGGCGTGCTACGTCTATTGCGACGGTGACATCACCCGTATCGTCAGCGATGACGCCGATTATTTTTACAACTACTTCGATTTGGATAGGGACTATGGCAAAATTATGGAGAAAATGGAGAGCTTTAACGTACCCGTTTTAACCAATGCCGCCCACTGCGCAAGCGGATTAAGGCTGTTAAATCAGGACCCTGAAGAGATGATTTTCTCATTCATCATCTCCCAGAACAACAACATTCCGAGAATTAAAAAGATTATTTCCGCCATATGCCGTGAGATAGGCGAAGAGAGAGAGTTTATGGGCGAGAAGTACTACACCTTCCCCACCGCCGCAAAAATGGCGAAAAAAGACGCTGCCTTTTATAAGAGCCTGGGTGCGGGTTACAGGGATAAATTCCTTTTTGAAACCGCCTGCCGCATTGCAACAGAGGGCATTGACCATCTGAAAGGTTTAAACTATGACTCCCTGCGTAAAACGCTTTTAAGCTACAAGGGCGTCGGGGGCAAGGTAGCCGACTGCATCTCCCTTTTCGGCTTTAAAAAGACGGACAGCTTTCCCGTAGATACCTGGATAGAAAAACTGTACCGGGAAGATTTTAACGGAAATTTAACGGACAGAAACAAGATAGCAACTTACTTTACAAGTCTCTTCGGGGAATATTCGGGATACGTTCAACAGTATTTATTCTACTTTAAAAGGCAAAACTTATAGTATGCCCGACTACTTCTCCCACGCAATTTGCGCACAAAAAATTTTAGAAAACTGCAACAAAAAAACACGTTCTGCAATTTGTGACGGCACCTTATTCTGTTTAGGCGCTCAAGGCGGAGACGTGTTTTTTACTTATAAATTAAAGGTTGGTCAAAACAATTTAGGCAAACGGCTGCACGCAATTTCGGCAGAAGAGCTGTTCAATCTTTTAGCGCAGGGGAATTTAAGCTACGCCTGCGGATTTGCAACCCACTATGCAATAGATTCCACGCTACACCCCGCAGTATATGCCTTTGAACGCACTTGCCGCACCCCGTTTGCGCATATGCGCTTCGAAGCGGATTTAGGGCTGTATATAAGCCGTAAATTTGCCGTTAACCGCCACATATTGCCCCGTGAACGGGTGGTAGGCTCTACGTTCAAGGTGTACGACAGTATGGTTAAGGTTGAGCCTTCGATCACCTTGTCGGGCGTGGAAAGGTGTTTAAAACGCCACTTTATATTCAGCAGGGAACTGCTCAAGCACAAGCGCATCACCTATGCGTTCAGCTATGACTATTCGTCGCTGTCGGGGGTTATCGACGACGCATTATCGCTCGGCATATCCTGCGTTGAAGCCGTAGCGGAAGGTAAGATTGACGGTGAACTGTTCTCCAACCCGTTCAATGCGAGATAGGGCAAGATATCGTCGTCTTCGAACACCTTGTCGTACACGCTGTGGCAAAGCGCTTTGTCATACAATTCGTCCTGCGTTATCTCGTCGAAAGCTCCGTCGTCGGAAGCGAGCTGAAGCACCAGATACCGCTTATCTTCGAGCATCTTAAACGCCTGTAAAAAGGTTACGGAGTTGTCGCACAAGACGTACTTTATCTCTATCCCCCGCTTAAGCTTACCCTTTGAAGTGAAGTTTATCAGGCTTGCTTTAGGCTGTTTTTCGAATATGGACAGGACTAAAAAGGCGGCAATGGTCGCAAGCGAAAAATTGTAGCCCGTGAAGAAGAACGCCACCACAAGCCCTGTTGCACACAACGCCGCAATGACCTTTAGCACTATAAGGCATGCCCTTTCGCTTAAGAATTTGCGCAAGACGCACCTTATCGCCCTGCCGCCGTCCAAAGGGTACGCAGGCAGAAGGTTGATTAAAAGCATCGCTATATTTGCCTGCATAACCGTGTCGGTATAGGCGTAGCTTTCGGGCAGAAACCACCAAAGCCCTGCCAAAAAGACGCATATGCAGGCGTTTACGAAGGGGCCTGCAAGGGCGAGAAGCAGCTCTTCCTTTAAGCGAATACCTTCAATATCGTACACGGCGGAAGCACCGTACGGCATAATCTTAATCTCGCTGCACTCGTACCCCGACTTGGCTGCGTAAAATATATGACCGCACTCGTGCAAAAGGGCGGTCATAAGGCAAATTAATATTTCAGTAAGTCCGCCAAACACTGCACACAGCAGCATTACGATTAGAAACAGCGGATGAATTTTTATCTTCACGAATTCCAGACGGGCACCGCACCCGTAAGCGTATAACAGTTAAGAAGCGTACCGTTATCGTACATGCTTATACGCACTTCGTTCTCGCCGCCCGAATAGGCAAAGGGCAGGTTGCCTTTAACCTGTTCACCCACGCCATAGTATACCGTGTCAAGTCCGGTCGCTACACTGCAAAAAGAAGAAGTATGCTCAATCTTAACGGTATATGTGTCCCCGACCCGGGTTACGGAAGCAATCTCCCCGTCGCACAAGGGATAGACGGAAGTCTTTTCCGTAAAGAAGAGAACGCCATCCGCCGTTGCGGAGACCACAGCTTCGCTTGTTTCGGAGACGGGTGAAGTCAACGTAAACTCCTTATACGGAGTCTCCTTGCTCTCTATTGCGGTTAAATTCCCCACGAAGGTATTTATTGCGGTGTTGGGAATAAAGAAGTTGCATAAAAATATCCCCGTTGCGATGAGACATGCGGCAACCGTCTCGCAAATTAACACTATCCCCAACTTATCCCTTTTCTTTTTGGGAAGTTTAGGCTCGGATACGTCTTCCGCATAGGTGAAAGAGCTGTTTTCGTTTTCAGGCGTTTCACCCATTCTGCCGTTAACGCTCTGAATAACGTCGTCCTTTAAGTCCTGCTGCGGCTTTGCCTTGCGTGAAAAAAGACTTCTCTTTTTAACCACGTTTACGGTCGAAACGGGTATTTCCAGCATCTGTGCATATTCTAACCCTTCGTTTAATGAATTGGTCTGGTTCATAATAGGCTTGCTCCTTTCGTTTAGTTCAATCTAATATACGCAAGGGACAAGCCGTTAAGAACTACATTTTATTTATTTTATTTGCAAGAGAAGCAAACTGCTCGGGTGAAAGACTTTCGCCCCTTACGCTCAACTCAAGCCCTAAAGAGATAACGAGCTCTTCGGCTTGAACCCTTGAAAACGAGAAAGCGTTCATAAGGTTATTTATAAGCGTCTTTCTCCTTGCGGCAAAGGCGGCTTTGACCACCTTTTTATACAGCTCTTCATTCTCGACGTCGAGCCTTTTTTCGCTTAAGTCGATACGCACTACGGCACTGTCGACGTTGGGGCTGGGGGTAAACAGTTCCCTGCCCACACGCTCTAAAATTTTGCACTCGCCACGCAGAGCCACGCTTGCCGTTATTGCGCCGTAGTCTGCCGTGTCTGCCTTTGCACACAGCCTGTGCGCCACTTCTTCCTGCACCATGACGGTCAAGGATTTGCACTTAACCGAGTTCTCCACAAACAGCATAATAAGCGGCGTGGTTATATAATAGGGCAGGTTGGCAACCACGAGATATTCGCCTAACCCCTTTTCAATCTCGTCAAGCCTTAAGCGGAGAAAGTCCTGAAAGATTATCTCGGCATTGTCAACCCCTGCAAGGGTACGTTCAAGCACAGGTTTTAAAGATTTATCAATTTCGTAGCCGTAGACGTACTTTGCCTTTGAAGCGAGCGCCTTTGTCAACGTGCCTGCACCGCAACCTATCTCTATTACGGTGCAATTTTCATCAACGCCTGCGCCGTCCACAATTCGGTTTAACAAACTGCTGTCGGAGATAAAGTTCTGCCCGAACTTCTTTTTAAACGAAAAGCCCGTACCGCTTATTGCGGAGCGCAACTCCCTTTCCATAAACTTCCTACCTTTCCGCCGTATATTAAAGCGGTGATTATTTATACTTATAATAGTCCTATTTGGACGTGTACAAAAGATTAATAAAGCCGAAGTTGATACTTCGGCTTTCAGTTTTTTTAGCCCAGCTTTGTAAACAGCCTGTGTGCGTTTGCCCACACTGTATTTTCCATCTCTTCCGCCGTTACCCCACGAGTATCCGCCATCGAACTGCATATTTCAGGAATAGAGAGCGGCGTATTGGGGAAGGTTCCGTACTTACTTTGCGGCGGCATATAGGGGCTGTCAGTCTCGGTTAAAAGCCTATCCGCACCTAAACCGGCAACGGTTCTTTTCGCCTTTTTTGCGCCCTTCCAGGTGCTGGCACCGCCAAAGGAAAAGCATAAGCCCATCTTTTCAAATTCCTTTGACAGCTCTGCAGAGTGCGAATAGCAGTGTAAAAGCGCACCATGAGTTAAAAGACGGCTATGCTCTTTCAAAACGGAGAGCATGTCTTCGGCACAGTCCCTTGAGTGAATCTGTACGGGGAGAGCAAGCTTATCCGCAAGATATAGCTGTCTTATAAACAACTCGTGCTGTAACTCCTTGTCTGTATCGGGATAGTGATAGTCCAACCCTATCTCACCTAAAGCCACGCACTTGGGGTGAGCGCACAGCCTTTCTATTTGCTCCAAGTCGCCTTCTCTATATTTAGACAGCTCCGTAGAGTGAAAGCCTGCAGTAAAGAAAACGCATTCATATTTTTCGGCGAGCTCTTTTGCTAATATAGACGACGCAAGGTCAAACCCGACGGTTATAACCTTTGCAACGCCTTCTTCGCCGAATTTAGAAATAAGGCTGTCTAAATCGCCGTAATTTTCATAATCTAAATGGCAATGTACGTCGATAAACATCAGGACAAAATGCTTCCGTCGGGAATATCCTTTTCGGGGCTGACGATAGAGAGTGTGCCGTCGGGTGCTTCCGCACAGACAATCATACCTTCGCTTTTAATGCCCTTCATCTCTCTGGGGGGCAGATTGGTTACGACTATAACCTTTTTACCCACCATCTCTTCGGGGGTGTAGTGCTTTGCGATACCGCTTAAGATAGACAGCGTCTTGTTGCCGACCTTGACGGTTTCGTGCAAAAGCTTACTCTTTTTAACCGCTTCACACGCCGTCACAAGCCCTACCTGCAACCTGACCTTTGCGAAGTCGTCAATGGAAATTTCAGGCACTTGCTCTTCTTCGGGAGCAGGATTTGCTTCGGCAATCTGCTTTGCCGCAATCTCGTCGATCTTGCCCTTGATGTCGGCAAAATTAATCCTTTCAAACAGCGTTTCGGGGTCTGCAACGACCTTATATTCTTCGTTTACGCCAAAGCTCGTTAAGCTGTCGTACCCCCTAATCTCACTGCCGAGCTGGCGAGCAATCTTCTCTGCCGTTTCGGGCATAAAGGGCTTAATCATAGCGTTGCCGATTGAAATGGCTTCCAACAGATTGTACATAACCTGTTCAAGTCTGGGTAAATCCTGCTCGTTCTTTGCAAGTATCCAGGGCGTGGTTTCGTCGATATACTTGTTTGCACGCCTGAAGAGTGACCAAACGCTGTCGAGTGCGTCTGCAATCTTAAACTCTTCCATAGCGGCAACATATCCTTCAAATGCGGTTTTGGCGCAAGAAATAAGCTCTTTATCTACATCTGCATCGACGTGAGTAGGCTTTACCGCACCGTCGAAGTACTTGTTTGCCATTGAAACCGTACGCTTAACCAGGTTGCCCATAGTGTTTGCAAGGTCGGAATTAATCCTTTCGCAAAGCAGTTCCCAGGTTATTATGCCGTCGGAATTATAGGGCATTTCGTGCAGTACGAAGTAGCGCACCGCATCAACGCCGAAGATGGACACCATATCGTCTGCGTACATAACGTTGCCCTTTGACTTGGACATCTTATCGCCGCCCTGAAGTAGCCAGGTGTGGCCGAACACCGTTTCGGGCAAGGGCTCGCCCAGCGCCATTAAGAATATGGGCCAATAGATTGTGTGGAACCTTATGATGTCCTTGCCGATAACGTGAACGTTTGCGGGCCAGAAATCTTTATATGCTTGAGCAGGGTTTTCGACGTCATAGCCTAAACCCGTGATATAGTTGGTTAAGGCGTCAAGCCACACGTAGACGACGTGACGGGGGTCGAAGTCGACGGGGATACCCCACTTAAAGGAAGTACGGGAAACGCACAAATCCTGAAGCTTGGTCTTTAATGTGCCGTCTTCTACCGCCTTTAAAAGCTCTTCGTCGCTCTTGCCCACGAACTCGTCTGCTAAAAGGAAGTTGTTGAACATCTCGTTCTTCCTTGCGGCGGGTTGAATGAACTTGGGGTGGGTTACGATATGCTTAACCAACCTGTCGGCATACTTACCCATCTTGAAGAAATAGGCTTCTTCCTTTGCAGGCTTAACCTCCCTTCCGCAATCGGGGCATTTGCCGTCCACGAGCTGGCTTACCGTCCAAAAGCTTTCGCAAGGGGTGCAGTACATTCCTTCGTAGGAAGATTTGTAGATATCCCCCTGCTCGTAGAACCTTTTGAATATTTTGGCAACTTGCTTTTCGTGATAGTCGTCGGTGGTGCGAATGAATTTATCGTAGGATACGTTCATCATATCCCAGATAGACTTAATCTCGCCTGCAACGTCGTCGACGAACTGTTTGCATGTTACGCCCTTGTCCGCAGCCTTAAGCTCGACTTTTTGACCGTGTTCGTCGGTACCCGTCTGGAAGAGAACGTTGAAGCCTTGCATACGCTTAAATCTTGCGATAGCGTCGCAGAGTATCGCTTCATAAGTGTTGCCGATATGGGGTTTACCCGAAGTATAAGTAATTGCAGAAGTTAAGTAATAATTTTTCATAGCTATAAAATATTACCATAATGCACACGAAAAGTAAATTATTTTAAAGAATATTCAAGCTTTAAAACAAATATAATTAATCACGGAAAAGCCTTTAAGTTAAAGCTATCTCCCTTTAAAGATAATGAACGCAGTATTTATTACAATCTGTTTAATCTCGGCAATATTAATGCTTATATTCTCGCCTACACAGTTCCTGCCTGCGGTGCTTGCAGGGGGAGAAGATGCTCTCAAATGCGCACTTACGCTCTTTTGCATATATGCGTTCTGGATGGGGCTTTCCGCCGTTGCGGAAGAAGCGAAGTTGACGCATGGCGTTGCAAAGCTTTTAACCCCGATTTGCATAAAGCTTTTTAAAACCGACGACGGGGAAGCGGTTAAAAATATCTCAATGAATATCGGGTGCAACCTGTTAGGTATAGGCGGTGCGGCTACCCCTTATGCGGTCTCGGCAATAAAGCGGCTGGAGAGCGAACAGAACTTCTTTGCGCAAGATCTCCTGTTTATCATAAACGCAACGTCAATTCAGCTTATCCCTGCAACCGTCATTGCCCTGCGCTCTTCGTTAGGGAGCAGCTCGCCCCACGATATAACCTTGCCGTCGTTTTTAGCCACCGCAGTTTCCACGTTGTGCGCCGTTGCGGCGTATTTGATTTTTTGCAGGTTAAGGCGCAAATGAAGTACGTTATCCCCTTTATTTTTATTGCAATAATAGCCGTTGCGGCGATAAAGAAGGTAAACGTGTTTTCGTCGTTTACAAAGGGGGCAAGCGGTGCGGCGGAATTCGTAATCTCCCTTTTGCCCCTGCTTGCCTGCACGTTTATTATGTGCGAGCTTTTTGAAAGAAGCAATCTTTCGCAAATGCTGTCAAACGCTCTTGCGCCCGTCTTTAACTTTTTGGGTATACCGCCGCAAATAACTAAACTAATATTAATCAAGCCCTTTTCAGGGAGCGGCTCGCTTGCCTATCTTACGCAGATTTTAGAGAGCTACGGCGCAGACAGCTACATAGGCAGGTGCGCAAGCGTACTGTACGGCTCGAGCGAAACGGTGTTTTATATCTCGGCTGTATATTTTGCTTCAAGCAAGCAAAAAAAGCGGATTATACCGATTGTTATAATTTTATGCGCTACGTTAATTTCGACAATCGTTTCCTGTCTATTATGTCGAATTATGTAAATTTTCAGTTCTTGAGAGCAATAATCACACTCAATATTGTGAATTTGAGCAAAATTTTCATATTTTGTTACGCTATATTAAATATGAATTTTTTTAAAAAAATTCGTCATTTATTTTACTTTTAACTGAATAATCGTATAATTATTAGTGTAAGCAACAGTTGTGCTTACTTAAAAAAGTTCATTCATTTTCCCCCTTATCATACGAAAGCGGCGTTGACGTAAGTCGGCGTCGCTTTTGTAATGAACGAAGCGGTAAAAAAGTGAGCAACTTGTCTTTTGTGATTAGTAGCGTAGTATCATTATCTTGGTGTTGACCTTGGTCGGCACCATCTTTGTTTATGGACGGAGCGGTGTTAGAGTGAACAGTATATTTTGAGTGATTAGTAGCGACGTTTCATAAACCTGGCGTTGGTCTCGACCGGCACCATCTTTGTTTATGGACGGAGTAAAGTATTACGCCCGCCGTGCGGTAGTCAGCCACTCGGCGGGCGTATCTTATACGTCTTTCATTGTCTTAATCTTTTTATCGTACACTCGCTTGCAGATTAGCACAGAGATTATACAGGTTATAAATTCAGCTATGGGGAAGGTCCACCACATAATGTTTTGGACGTTGTCGGATAAGGTAAACAAGCCTATTATGGGGAATACCAGCACTACAAGGCGTAGAGCGGCAATTATCAAGGGATATAGCGAATAGCGTAGCGCCTGCAAGACTCCCTGCACTGCAATGCTTATGCCCATAAATACATAGCCTGCCGAAGCAATGCGGATAGCCACAACCACAACAGCAGTGATTTCTTCTCCGCTCTCGCCGCTCGCCATACCGAACAGCTGCGCAAGCGGCTCGGCAAGCCCTTCAAACAACGCCGTGATTATCAGCGTTACAATCACACTGTCTATAATACCCCACTTAATACACGCCACCGAACGGCCGTAATTATTCGTGCCGTAATTGAACGACAGCGCCGTTATGATAGTATTGGACAGTCCGAAACATGCAAACATTGCAAACTGCATAATCTTATAGTAGATGCCGAAGCTACCCTGCAACAGGGCGGAATTGTCCTCTACGGTTGCAAGTATTAAGTTAACGCCCAACATCATCACGGAAAGAAGCCCCTGCATTATAGCCGCAGAAAAGCCTATGTGATATATCTCGCCTATCAACTTTGCCGACGGCTTGATATATTTAATGTGTCCGCTAATCTCCCTGTTTGCAATATAATGGAAGAACATTGCAACCACAAGCGAAGCCGTCTGCCCGATAACGGTTGCCCAAGCCGCACCTTCTACACCCATATTTAAAGGGTATATAAATACGTAGTCTAAAACGACGTTTACGAGCGCACCAGTAATCTGGGCAATAGTCGAAAACGTCGTCTTGCCCGTACTCTGCAAAAAACGTTCGTAGATTGTGAAGCCTATTGAACCGAAGGAGAGACAGCAGCAAATCTTAAGGTATATTGTGCCTTCCTTTGCGACCGCAGCGTCGCCGCCCGATTGCATTTCAATAAACGGTTGAGCCCCGAACAGACCGAAGATAAGAAATACGGCAAATATGCACAGCCCTAAAAATATACCGTTACCTGCAACCTTATTGCACTTTTCCTTGTCGTTTTCACCGAGCGATTTGGAGAGCAATGCATTAATGCCAACACCCGTGCCTACACCGATTGCAATAATCAACAGCTGAATGGGGAATGCATAGGTCAAGGCAAGGTTGCCCACGACGCCGCCTTCGCCCATGTTAATAACGAAAGCGGTATCGACAATATTATATACCGCCTGTAATATCATTGACAGAATCATAGGCACACCCATCTTCCAGATGAGCTTACCTACGCCTGTCACCGCCATTTTATTTTGCGGCATACTCTTTGAATCATCCATTAAAATATCTCCTTAAAAATATTTATAATTGCACCATAGTACGGTGCCAACGTAGTCGAATTAAAAATACTGAAGCCGTCTCTCTTCATAAATAACAACACAACGCCAAAATGCGAAGTATATATGAAGAGAACAGAAAAAGGGCGTAAACCCAATCGGATTTACGCCCTTTTCAAGCCACTCATTGTCTTTATTATTATAATACTTTTATTTCAGAAAAGTCAAACCGTTTCAACGAAACTACTTTAAGCTAAAATCTTTGTGCAAAAAAATTCTACCTATTTCGTATCTTTTCAACCGCTTGAAACAGCGCTTCCACAACGCTTTCCGCTTCCTGCTCGGTGTTGTATTTTCCGAACGTAAAACGCACTGCGCTCTTTGCCCTTCTTTCGCCCAAGCCCATAGAAAGTAGCACGTGCGAAGGAGTGACCGCACCCGATGAGCAAGCCGAACCCGTAGATACGGCAATACCCTTAAGGTCAAGCGCAAACAAAATCTGCTCGCCGTCGCACCCGTCAAAGGAAAAATTGGCATTTGCAGGGAGCCTATTAGCCCTATCCCCGTTGAGTTGAACACCGCTTATGCGGTGAGTAACCAATTCTATAAATCTATCACGCAGGGCGGCAACTTTAATATTGTTGCTATCCATTGCGTTTACCGCATTGCTTAAAGCCCTTGCACAGCCAACGGCACCGGCAACGTAAGTCGTTCCGCCACGCAAGCCACGCTCCTGTCCGCCGCCTGAAATCAAGCGGTTAAAACGTGCATTACCACGCATATATAGTCCGCCGAAGCCCTTTGGCCCGTAAAATTTATGCGCTGAAAAACCTATGCCGTCCGCAGGGAATTTTTCAAAGGGCAACACCCCCGCCGTCTGCACGCAATCGCAGTATAAAAACACACCGTTCTCCCTGCACACGGAATATATCTCGGAGATGGGCTGAATGGTCCCCACTTCGTTATTTGCCGCCATAACGGACACGAAGACGGTGTCGGGGCGCAAAGCTTCCCTTACCGCCTGTGCGGAGATTATTCCGCTTTCGTCGGGGTTTAAAAAGGTAACTTCAAAGCCCTGCTTAATTAAGTCCTTTGCGCTCTCCAATAGCGCAGGGTGCTCCATAGCGGACACAATTAAATGCCTGCCCTTGTCCCAATTGGCAAGGCAAACGCCCTTCAAAGCCGTATTGCCCGCTTCCGTTCCGCCCGAAGTGAAATAGAGCTCTTCAGCCTTAACGCCCATTATACAGGCAATTTCGTCCCTTGCATTCTGAACGGCGTTGGCGGCGTCTCTTCCGAAGCGGTGTTGAGACGACGGATTGCCGAAGCAGGTGGTTAAATATGGGGTCATTGCGTTTAATACATCTTCGTCCAAAGGCGTAGTCGCAGCGTAATCCAAATAAATCATTTTATCCTTTAAGTGCGTAATATACCGCATTGAATGCATCTAAATCAGCCTGATTGGCAATAAGCTCACGCCCTAACTTTGTAGACGTATCCTTCTTATTCAGCCTTACCCTTCGTGCCGACGTTATGAGCCAACGTGCCGCAACTCCGCTAAAGCACAGCGAGCCGAACGCAAGGCAGGCGAACACTATACCCAGAATTAAATTAACGTTTGTCTCCACGGAGTAAATATTTAAGAAGAAATAGGTGGAAAGCCCGCTAAAGACGCAGAGCATAGCAACCGCAATACACGTCAATATTATCGACTTGTTTCTGTCGGCATTAAACTTCTCCGCTCTGACTTTCTTCTGTTTAGTATTCTCTTCGGAGAGTTCTTCAACCTTTTTGGTAAGCGAAGCTATATTCTCTTCAAGCCCTTGTCTTGCCACCGAAAACAAGTTCTCCTTGATCTGCTGCGTTGCGTACGCTTCAAGCTTTTCCACATATTTTGCCGCAACCTTAATCTGCGAATAGTCTGTGAAGTTGCGGGTACACGCCGCAAGAGCTAAAGCGTAGATTTCACCGTTCTCTTCATCGAGTTCGACGGCCTTTTCTAAATACTCCGAAGCAGACGCAAATCTCTCCTTTTCACATTCTCGGCGTGCGCAATCTATAAACTCTGCCGCATCTTCAAGCCTTTTCCTTTTAAGCTCTTCCAACCTGTCGGCGTCGTCTACGCTTTCGCCCGTCTCAAAAATATCTTCCGTAACGGCAAAGGTAACTTCTTCGACCTCCTGCTCAACGGCGCTGTCATCGATATACAGCTCGTCTTCGCCGTCGGCGTTCTTGCGAATTCTGTACTTTTTATCCTTATCCGTATCTATTAAACGCTCTTCTGCCATAGCCTTAATCCTCCGCTTTGGGTATAACCGTTTTGGTCAAAATAACTCTGTGTCCGCCACGATAGCGGCTTGAAATGTAGCGAGTGAACTGCTCGTTCTCCATAACGGCATAGACGCCGCTGCCCGAACCCGTCATATTTACGCCCAAAGGGGCGAAACTTTCCAGCTCTTCTCTCGCCTGCGCAACCTTTTTATTTAAAAGCGTTGCCGCATTGTAAAGGTGATTGTTAAGGCTGTCTGCAACCCCCTGTAAATCACCGCATAAAAGGCATTTTTCTGCGCTGTCGCTCAAAGGAACACCCTTTAAAAGAGTATCGCTTAAACGGTAGCACTCGGCAGTCGAAACGCCCCCTTCAGGCACCAAAAGCACCAGATACATTTTTAAGTCGCTATCTATACGCTTAACTATCTCTCCCCTGCCCGAAATGCGTGCATAGCCACCCGTGAGCATATAGCCGCAGTCGCTGCCAAGACTGTCTGCAATAGCCTTAATCGCCGCAAAATCATCAATTTTATACAGCTTTGCCATCGCCCTTAAAACGCCTGCAACGTCCGCAGAAGAGCCGCCCAAGCCTGCCCCGACGGGAATATTCTTCCACACAGTTATATCCACCCCGCAGGTGTCGAAACGCTGCATAAACGCCGTAGCCGCCTTGACGGCGTTGTTATGTTTGGGGTCGATATATTCGCTTCCTTCACCGTGCATGGTTACGTTTATCTGCCTATCGGATCGGCTCCTTGCAGTTATTAAGTCCGCAAGGTCTACAGAAGCAACGACGCTGTCAATCATATGATAGCCCCCTTTTACCCCCGTTATATCCAAAGTGAGATTAACCTTTGCAAATGACTTTACCCGTGCATAGCTCATAGCCTAATTATAGCATAATTATTCAACCGTTTCAACCGAAAGCAGTATAAAAAACGGGTACGCCCCTTAAAAATAGAGCGTACCCGATAAAATCTATCACCTATTTAATATTTGCCCCTATATATTAGTATACGCTCCTTGCCGCTCAACGGGAAGGTTAGCTCGCTGTTGCAGGCAACCACATCGGAAGGGGATTTATTCAGCTTTTTAGCCACTTCCCACAGCCCGTCGCCTGCGGACGGCAGAAAGACCGACACGGCGCAGTCATTGGGGACGATCGGCTCCCCTTCGCTCATCTCACAAATATAGCTACACTCGCTCTTATCGCACACTGTTGCGCATATCTTAAGGTTTGCCGCCGCTTCCGCTTCGCCTTCGGCTTTCAGCTTTACCGACACACCGCTCACCGCAACGTCAAGGCTGACGCTCTGGCTCTGCTTGGCAACGCCTTTAAGCTCAACCGATATCGGCAAGGTCACTTCACAGCTCTTTATCTCACCGCCCTGCAGATAGATAAGCTGGCAGCTTACAGCCCCTTCGGCACAGCCCTCCAAAGGGTTATACTCGCACTCCGCAACGGGCAGTACGGCGGCGCAGAATTGGCAATCGTAGCCAAGTTTACTCTTCGTTGCGGCAAGCCCTTTGACGTTCTCCGAATACACCTTAATCTCCCTGCACACAAGCTGGCTCTCGCTCGCAAAGGAGAGATTAAGCTCGTTGTCGGACGAGAATGCGTCTGAAGCAACGCTCTCCGAACGAATGGAAGTAAACCAACCGCTTGCGCTCACCGTACAGGAGAAATTAAGGCTACATCTACCCTTTTCTTCATTGACGTTGGCGGTGAGATTTAAATCGCTTATCTCCGCCACGCAAGACGCATTAATCCCCACGGACGCATCGTCACACGGGACGGTCATTTTAAAGGGAATTACTCTTTCAATGCACACGGGGCTCTGCCTGCGCATAGCGAAGAGCGAAAGGTATATCTCGCCTGAAATATCCACGTCGCCCGTACCGCACTCTGCCGAGAGAACTACGGCTTTAGCGCAGGGAATAAGCACGTCTATCAGACTGTCCGCTTCAAAGTCGTCTTCCACTTCGCTCTCACCCGAAAAGGTTACGACCGAGCAAAGGCTAACTTCTTCGTTTTTAACGTACGCACCTTCAGCCGTAGCGACGTATGCCCTCTCGCACTGCGCATAGACGCATATACGGGCGGCGGCGACTGCGGAGATCACAAAGGAAGAACCGTCCCTTCTGAAGGTTATTTTATCGCACTTTAAGCTACACACACCCGTCTGCGCAGGCGCAAACTCGTCTGCGTCGCAGTAGTGTGAAAATTCCACACCCTTTTGCATTCGGCATAGTTTTCCTTCTTCGTCCGAATAGACGATGGTAAGCACTAACTTTCCGCCGTAGTTGACTCTGCCGTCCGCAACTTCGCACGAGAGAGTGCTTATCTGGGGTTCAACGGCAATAATCTCGCATATCTCGCTCGACTGCGGAAAACGGCACTCCACCACACTGCGGCTTTCAACTTCTTTTATAAGTCTTTTAACGCCTTCTGAATTAAGTACGGGTTTCAACATAATATACAGCTCCTTTTTGTATAGACGTACCGCCTTCAGTAATAGTGGTGATTACGCCTACAGCTATAATATGTTTACACCCTTGCGTTTATGACGCATTCGGCGTGATAAAAACCTTACCGCACAAAATCTCCGAATAGGAGAAGGCGGTCTTGCCCAAAAAATTCTTATCCAACGGCTCAACTGTAAAAATAGACGGATATATCCCCGAAACGTTCGCAGAAAAGGTTACGAACTTGTTTCTGCCGAGATTTAGCTTTACGGTAACGGGTTTATTGAAGCATTCTTCCACGCATCTTTTTACCGCACTTATTGTATTCCCCTGTTTAATCATACAATAATCTTTCCCGAATTGCGGAAAATTATACCAAAAAAATACGCCCTTGCGGTTTTACCCCGCAAGGGCGCAAATAATTGCCTTTAATTAAAACAGATCGTCGTCATCGTCATCGTCGTCTTCTTCGTCGTCATCGTCGTCAAGGTCGTCAAGACTGTCGTAATCATCGTCAAAGTCGTCCTCTTCGTCTTCGTAGGTCTCGTCGTACTCGTCCTCTTCTTCGTCAAGGTCGGCACTGAACTCTTCGTCGAGCTGGGCGTCGTCCAAAGTCAAGTCCTCCGTATCGTCGCTCAAGTAGTTCTTCCACTCTTCATCCTGTTCAGGGTCAACTTCGGGCTCTTCTTCGTACTCGTTCTTGCTTCTGCAACTGTCGCACATCTGCTCGCCGACTCTCATAAGATTAATGCCGCAAACGGGGCAGAGCTCGGTTGCTTCGGCTTCCATTTCCTCGTTCAACTCTTCGTCTTCCAAATCGACGAATTCTAATTTATCGCCTTTTAATTCGGCAATACATACGTCGCAGTACTCCTGCTTGTCGCCGTCAATATAGTTGAGTTCGCATCTCGGACATTTAATATATCTTATCATATGGTCAAATCCCCCTATCGCTGTAACATTATATTAATATTTACCTTATTTGTAAACTGTTTTAATAAATTATTTTTCTAAAATCGTAAAAATATTTACAGAACTTTAAAAAATCAGGGGAGTCGGTAACCCGACCCCCCTTAAATACTGTCTTTATTATTCTCTATCTTCGTCTTTATCTTCGCCGTAGACGTCGATATTCTTATCGTCGGAGATATCAACCTTCATCTTGTGGCTGTCTTCAACGCCGCCCTTATTCTTCTTACGCCTTACAAGGAAGACGACGAGCACCGTCACACCGCCGATAACGACAAGACCTGCCGCAACCATACCGATTATAAAGCCAACCTTACCGCCCGTTGAGAGCTTTTCCCACCAGGTGGAGTTATCCACGGGATAAGCCTTCATATACGCAGTGTTATTCTTGAAGTAGTCTAAATAAGCGGTTGCGTCGTCTTCGGACATCTGCCCTACAAGCGAGTAGTAGTAATCTCTCTTGTTGGACTTAATCTCTTCACCGTTAACCGTCTTTGTCAGGTAGGCGTTGCCGTCCGCGTCCGTCGCCCATTCGCCCGTACAGTCCATAAAGTCTTTTGCAATCTGTACGGACTCTTCGGAATAGTAGTGGTATAATTCCTTGCCTTCGACGTCGACGAATGCCTGCATAAGTTCGCCAAGGTATTCACCGTCACGGGTGTAGAACTCATACCTTAAAGCACCTGCAAGGTTTTCGTACGTTTTGGAGCCGTCAGAATTAGTCTTTGTATTATAGTCCGTAATTCTGTCTTCGATTGCTTCGTAACGCTCGTTAAGCTTCTCGATTTCATTGTTGGTCATTATGCCGTTTGCACCTTTAAGGTCGCAAGCCATAATATAGTTGAAATCAGACATACCTTCCACTTCGGAAGCGAAAAGAAGCGTGTTACCCACGAATTCAGGCATATACCAACCGCTGCAAGCGTCTAAATCCAACACCTGCACACTCCTGTAGTCGGGCAACTCGTCAGCAGACTGGTTGTCGTCGGGAAGTTTGTTGTAGGCGTCGTTGTTGCCTTCGATTGCAATCCTGTTGATGGAGTAACCGTTGCTACCCGTCATAGAGTAGTAAAGGTAAATGTGACCGCCTTCTTCCTTTACGAACAGCACAGTTGCGGAAGAATCGTCGCTCATCTTGATGCTGTCGCCAAAAGAGTAGGAGTTGCTTACGGCGTCATACGTCATAGGCTTTTTGAAGATACCGGAAGAACCCGTTTCAACCGCATACAATACGTTATCCATCGTAACGAAGGTGTAATTCGTAGTGTAATTTTCACGGATAAAGATGATTGCGTCTTCGTTAGCCGTGATTGCGTTGCGGTCTGCGGTAATATCGCCGTCGGCAAGCTTATAAAGATAGGTTGAACCTACGGAGTCCTTACGGGTAAAGTAGAGTTCACCGTTTTTATACCACTGAATATCGTAGGTATAGTCGCCGTTGGAGAGCGTAGGCTTTTGGTCAACGCCATCAACGCCATAGCCGTAGTTGAACTGGGTAAGCCCTTTGCTTGCAGCCATCTTGCTGATACCGTCAAACACAAAATCGCCCATATTGACGTATACGGGGTCGGTCTCCGCATCGTAGTCTTCCACTCCGCTGAAGTCGTAACTTCTGGGGCTCTCGGTGACGTCTGCCTTAACCCTGTAGAGCTGGTTATAGCTCAAAGTCGAGCTCTCACCCATAGCCTGAGGCACTGCCATCGTATAATAAACGTAGGGATTTTCAGGGTTTTCCGTGTCGAACGAGTAGCTTGAAACGCCGTAAGCGAGCAACGTATCCTTTCCCGTTTCACAGTTGATTGAGTGGATATTGGTCTTCTCCGAGCCGTAGAGATTTTCGCTCATTGCATAGAAGATGTAGACCACGCCGTCCACTTCGACGTAGCGGTAATCAACCGTGTTGTCCTCACTCTGCCAGATATATCCGTTAGTCGTATCGGTGCCGTCAAGCTTGGTACGCTTGAAGTCGAGCCTTGTGTTAAGCACTTCGCCGCTCGAATTCATCTGGGTTGAAGGCGTGGTGTAGTACAGATATCCGCCATAGATATACAGACCGGCATTGTAGTCTTCGTTACCCGAATAGATAACGGAAGGAACTATAGTTGTGGTGTTGGTGTAGTTGTGTGCGGACAAATCTTCCTTGCTGATTCTCTGAACCGAACCCTTTACAACCGAACCGAAACTGTTAGTTTGAGTGTTTTCGGATTTGCCGTTGATGAAGTAGGCGTAATTTTCTGTCTCAACGACGAAACCGCCGTTGGTACCTGCTACAGCCTCTGTTGCCGTATCGTTAGCGTCAGCGCCCTTCCAGCCGTTCGAACAGCCGGGGACGAATGCAAGAAACGAAGCTGCAGAAATTACTGCAACCGCACTGCATATAATTTTAGTAAAGCGTTTACTCATACTGTCTCCGATAATACGTTATAAACTTATACCTATAATCCGTTATAGACTTATACCTACTAATTATACAACAACGGTAAATTTTAAGCAATAAAAAACGGCTCGGTTAAATAAAAAATATAATTACGGAGGTTATTTTTTTACGGAAAACTTCGATTTTTTTACCCTGTTAAAACTGCTTGGCATTCAAAGAGAAGCAAAGTCGGACGGCGAAACGCCCAACCTATTCGACAGCCAACCGCAGACAAATGAAAGTAAAGCGGAAAACAGCACCGCAAGCTCCGCTAATTACGCCCGTACTTGTGAGCTTTTAGAGCGACACGATCGAATTGTTAATAAGGTGAAGAGTAAAAGATTATAAAAAACCACCACTGCGTAGCGATTAAGCCCCGACCAAAGCCGATTAATCCAATGTGAAGCATTGCAATCTGACGGCAGGTGTTGATTAAACCCCACGCAAGCTAATGATAACGGTGACGATTTTAATAATTAAATTGTTCCCACTCTCTCCTAAAAAAACACAAAAGAAATAGCCCACCATGCGGTGGGCTATGCTATACAGTTTTAATAACTCTTATTTAACGAGCTTTAAGTGCCTAGGCAGACCGTCTACCCACAAAGGAGTGATTTCGGACTGAATAAGGGGACGAATGTAGTGAATGAGTTCGGGCGTAACGTAAGTTCCGTCTTCGGTTATCCATTCGTCGGGAACCTTCTTTTCAACGTTAGCGATATCGGAAACGTTAGCAAGCTCGGTTATGCACATATAAGGGTCTTCCGAAACTCTCTTCAAACATGCAACCATACCCGTCCTGCCTTCGAATGCAGCCTTAACAGCCGCACCTGCGGAGTTGAACGCTTCGGTTACGTCTATACGGGAAGTGATGTGAGCCGCACACCTTTGCAGTGATGAGAACTCAATAGCTCTCGTCTTAACGCCGTATCTTTCGGCAACCTTACCTGCAAGGTATCTTGCGGTACCGGCAAGCTGTTTATGGCCGAATGCGTCGACGTAGTCAACGTGTTCTGCAAGCTCGCATACATATCTGCCGTCGGCAACCTTAACGCCTTCGGAAACGGCGATAACGAGCGAACGGTTCTGCTTTAAGAGCTCACCCGTCTTTTCAAGGAATTTCTCCTGATCGAACACTCTTTCAGGCAGATAAATCATATCAACGCCTTCGCAGTCTTCGCCCCTGGAAAGTGCGGCAGCTGCGGTAAGCCAACCTGCGTTACGACCCATAATCTCGACGATGGAAACTACGGGATAGTCGTAAACAAGACCGTCACGGATAATTTCCTTCATGGTCGCAGCTATGTACTTTGCGGCAGAGCCGTAACCGGGAGTGTGGTCGGTTATAGCCAAGTCGTTATCGATAGTCTTGGGACAACCCATAAAGCGGATGGGGCTGCCGATTCTTTGTCCGTATTTGGAGAGCTTGTCTATGGTATCCATAGAGTCGTTGCCGCCGATATAGAAGAAAGCATAGATGTCAAGCTTTTTCAAGGTCTCGAAAATCTTGTCATAAGTCTCTTCGTTGCCTTCGATTGCAGGCAGCTTATAACGGCAGGAGCCCAAGAACGAAGAAGGCGTTCTCTTTAAAAGGTCCATATCCAAATCGTTCTTAATCTGGTTGGAAAGGTCAACGACGTCGCCGTCCAAAAGTCCCTTAATACCGTGCACCATACCGTATACGATATCTGCCCCTCTGTCTTTCGCTGTCTTATACACGCCTAAAAGGCTGGAGTTAATTACCGCAGTAGGTCCGCCAGACTGTCCCACGATTACGTTTTTCATAGAGAATCCCCCTTACAAATTACATATTTTGATATTCTAATTATACAATAGGGTTAACAAAAAATCAATAGGTAAATTAAAAATTGTTGCAAGTAAATTTCAAGCAAAATTTAAGGCGGAACGACTTGCGCCGTTCCGCCCGAAAATTATTTAGTTTTTATGCTACGTTAGCAATTACCACAGTCATCGTGGAAGGATAGCCGCCGCCGAGAGTAAGAACGGCATAGGTTTCCCCACTAATTTCTTCAACGGTTACATCGCAGGTAGGAATATAACTATCGCCTGCAGCCGCCGTAAACGTCACGGTTATTTGGTCAGCCGTCGTTGAAGCGTTGACTTTAAACTTAATTTTAACCCCTGCGTTTACCTGTACGTCGTTGCTTCTGGGTGCAAACTTGCCCGTTGTTGCGTCAACGATAATGCCTCTGTACTCTCCGGATGTTCCTTGAAGCGTACCGGTTGTAAATTCATACAGATTGACCGTACCGCCGTCAGTCAGATCTAAATTGTCTTGAGCTTCCCATTGAGCAACCAACGTGAAAGCCTCCGTCACGTTTGTTGAGAAGTCGTAGTCGGTGCCGTTAACCTGCCAACCGATAAACTTATAACCTGCTCTTACAGGGTCTACAGGTTTGCCCAAAGGCAGGCCTACTACTGCTTCAACACTGCCGTTTGCCGTTTCACCGTCGTTATAATCGATAGTTACGGTGACAACCTGCGTGTCTTCAGGCGTTATGGAAGTATCAACAACGATGCTTCCGATAAAGTCGCCATAAGTTCCTGAAATTGCAGTAATTTTAATCGTTGCCTTGCCGCCCGTATAGGTGATGATATAATCGTCACCGGTCAGGAAGTATCCGGGAGCAACCGTAACTTCACCGACGATATTGATGGCAATCACGGTATCCGTACCAACCTTTACGCCGTTTTCGGGTTTAGACAACTGAAAACTACCCGTACCAGACCAGGTGAGTATATCGCTATACCTTTCGTTAATAACATCAACGCAACTGCCGTCGGGTAACGTTTCGTCTTTGAGATTGACAGTCTTTGTCGTCTCTTCGGGCATATCGGACTCAAGACCTGCAAGCACCTTGAGCTTGGTAAATTCTAATTCCCAATCGAACTTCGTGCTTGTCAGATTGCCGTTAGTTGCGGCGAAGATGTTAGCCTTCGTATAGTTTGCAGCCTGTTCTTCCGTGAGAATACTGCCGCCCGTTACAGCTTCGCTTATTGCGCCTGCGCCCGTGGAGCCGTATTCGCAGAAGTCAGCGTTTGTGGGAAGAGCCGCACTCATTGCGCACCAACGGTCGGTCTTTGCACCCGAACCGTAAGCGGAAGTTGCATAAGCAGCGGAGAAGTCGCAGTTAATATAGGCAACCGTAGCCGCTTCACCCCAAGGTCTGCCGAGAGCCATTGCGCCGTCTGCAACCTTGCCGTCGTCGGTAATAGTACAGCCGTCGAAGATATAGCCGTAGTCGGGCTTCTTCGCCGTGGTATGTTTAGCCGCCGTTATGTAGCCGTTCTGATCCGTACCCTTATCCACTGCCGACCTGCTTATTGCCATAATCGTACAATCTTCGAAGTAAGCCAAGCCCGTTTCGTTGCCGAATATGAAGTCGACGTTACCGTCAATCTGGGACTGATAGAAATACGACCTGCCGCTCTTTAAGTACAGCGTATCCTGGTTGCCGTATAAATGCGTCTTGTATAAGACTGCGCCGTCGCTATCAATAGTTAACGCAACGCCTTGTGCCGCCTGGCTGCCTGAATATTTGCTTGAATTTGCTATATAGTCGAAGTCGTTGCGGATAGCAAGATTATACGTCTTGAAATTTGCGCCCGTAACGTGTACCGTTGCGCAGTTAAGAGCCCACAATGCGTTGCTTAAGGGATCTGCGTCGCCTTCAACAAGCGAGTAGGTAATTACGGTATCGTCGATTTCCGTTCCCTGACCTATCAAAGTAACGTTATCGATATCGATCCAAACCTTTTCTTCGTAAGTACCTTCGGCAAGCTTGATAACCTTGTTTACAGAGCTGTCAAGCGCACATGCCTTGAGATACTGCACAGCCTGCGTAAGCGTTGCAAAGTCGCCTGCTTCGCCGACCGTCACTTCAATCTTGCCGTCAACTGCGTCGAGTTTATTCTTAACGATAATGTCGTAGCTTGCAGCAACGTTCTTTCCGCCGACCGTGTAATCAGGATTAACGGTAACGTTTACCGTCTGGATTCCTTCCGACGTAAGCGTAGGCGTGGAAATTGAATACCATTCGGACTTTAACTTCTGCACAATCGTGTTGTCACCCAACTTGCAAGTAGCCGTAACCGACAAATTATCAGAGTTGAAAGTACCGTCGGTCAAGAACGCCTGCTGAACTGTAACCTGTTTGCTTCCGCTCAAACCTATAGTATTGAGTACAATCGAATCAACCTGATATACCTTTACGCTATAGCTTGCCGTAAACTCCGTCTTGTCGCTGTCAAGGTTGCTGTCAAGGTAATAGGTTACGCCGATTTCGTATTCGCCTGAAGCGTCGGGGTTATAATTTGAAGTATCGAACTTACAGTTTTTAAGATCTATTGCATGGGGAACGTTGTTACTGTCAATCGCAACAATGGTGACGCCCGTACAATCCACCTTCTGGGTTACAAGGTAGTCGGTTAAGCCTTCAGACGTAATATCTATGGCTTTAATTGCAGTTGCCGTAGATGTGTAGGAAAGCTTGCACTCCCATACGTCAACCGTACCGCCTGCCTTTTCAAATTTATAGGTTCCTGCCTCCGTACTGTCAATAGTTAAAGTCTGGAGAACTTTATCTCCGGCATTGATAGTAACGGTTTCGCTTGTACCGTCGGGCTTCGTCAGCTTATACGATGCGTTGCCGATTGTGCTTGAACCGCTTGAATATACTATTTCAAGTTTTGCGCCTGCAGGGGCGTCAACGGATACAACGGCATTTTTAACCGAACGGGTGTACTTGCTGGAAGTATCAACCCTGTTACGCACTTCACCGCTGGTAATAGTGAACGTGCCGTCAGTCCAGGCAGCTGATAATACACCGGTGTCGTTGAAATCCGATCCTTTAAAACCAAGCGTAAGATCCTGCGAACCCGCAGCAGGGCCTGCAGCAGGGCCTTCATAAGGAACGGTTATAGCATTATCGAGAGCAGCTTCAACCGTGATTACTATTTCAGCTGACTTTTTGGTGCTGTCGCCGTTGGCAGTTGCCTGTACCTTTACGGTACCTGCTTCGTTTACCGTAAGTTTATTTCCGTTAAGCGTAGCCTTGTCTGCACCTTCGGTGATTGCCCAGGTTACGGTAGTGTCATAGCTGCCCGTACCGCTAACCGTTGCGGTTAAGGTAATCTCGTCGCCAACAGTCGCCTGCGTCGTGCTTGCGCTCGCCTCAACGCCCGTGATAGCGGGAGCTGCAGGGGTAGTCATCTGATACTGACAGGTATCGCACTTGCCGTCGTTGTTAGCGTCAACGTGAGTGCCTTCATCGAGCTTTGCACCGTCGTCTGCGGTACATTCATGCCAGTGGCCGTTTGTATCCGTATGCCAAACGTTATCGGCAGTATGGGTATGTTCAGGGGTTTTATTGGTACAAGCAGAAATGCCTGCAACACCCGTTCCTACCGCACCTGCAATCAAGAATACGGATAAAAGTTTAGTGAGTTTCTTGTTCATTTTTCCTCCCTTATCTAATCGAAACTACTCCGATTATAAAAAATTTCATACATAAATTGTAACACCACAAAAAGCAACTGTCAATAAAATATTTGTAAAAAAATCACTTAATGTGTTACTCTTTAACAGGGTTAATTAATTGTGGAATGGGAATAGATATAAAACTCCTCCTGGCTGGGCAACACTTGCTTTTGCTTGACGGGGAATTTTTTGTCGTATTTTTCCGCCTCTTCGATATCGAACTGACAGACGGAACTCTCTTCGAAAAACCACACGTTGCCGTCAAAGGCGTCATCGGTCAGCGGTTTAACCAACATTGCGGTGGGGTATATACCTTCCAGACACACGTTGAATCTTTTACAGCTGACAAATCCCCTGTTTATGTAGTTTGCGGGATGGCCGAAGATGACTACGCTTTGATAGCCCAACTCCTTTGCCCTTTCAAGCGTGGTCTCGATAAGTGCCTTGCCCACGCCCTTGCGCTGAAAGGCAGGGTCTACCGCAAGCGGACCGAAGGACAGACACGCCTTCTCGTCCCCTGCCTGCGAGCGGAGTTTACAGACCGTATACATAATACTGCCCACGACTTTACCGTCTATTTCGGCAACCATATCCAGCTCTGCGACAAAGTCGCTGTGGTCACGCATAATATGAGCCATATAATGCTCCGTTGCACCCGGCATATTCACGTTCCAAAAGGCGTTGCGAATTAAATTCTCCACGACTTCGTAATCAGATTCTCTCTCATTTCTTATAATCATAAGCTTTCCCCCTTAAAATGTTGTATATATTATATCACAGCCAATTAAACATTACAAGACCCGTTATGATTCAGGGTAAATATTTGAAACGTTTCACACTTAAGAGTCCGGGATTGCCACGCTGACCTTTCAGGTCAGCTCGCAATGACGGCGTAAGCCCATATGATAAAGCACGTCGTGCATAAAAAAACGAACCCCACCGAAATGGAGTTCGTTTGTCGTCTTTTTGACCGATTATCTCTTTGAGAACTGGGGTGCACTCGTCGGAATCGGCTTTAGCTTTATGCAGTTTACGCAGGCGCAAACTGCAACTGCGCACCGCCGTTCCTTCTCTTCCCACAAAATCTTTGCAAGCAAATCTTTTGCGGGAGCCCTATTATGTTAAAGCACGTCGTGCACCGTTTCGGAAATATAAAAAAAGAACTCCCGTTTGGGAGTTCGTAATTTTTATCTCTTTGAGAACTGGGGTGCACGACGTGCTTTCTTTAAGCCGTACTTCTTTCTTTCCTTTGCACGAGGGTCACGGGTTAAGAAACCTTCCTTCTTCAATGCAGGTCTTGAGTCGGGTTCTGCCTGAAGAAGCGCACGAGCGATACCGAGACGGATTGCACCTGCCTGACCGGTATAACCACCGCCGTATACGTTAACCATAACGTCGTACTTTGCGGTTACGCCCAAAAGCTCTAAAGGCTGCTTTACCTGATACTGAATCAAACCTTGAGGGAAGTAGTCTTCGAAAGCCCTGTCGTTAATTACGATAGTGCCGGTGCCTGCAGGTATAAGACGGACACGAGCGATTGCCTTCTTTCTTCTGCCCGTACCCCAAAACTGTAACTTTTTCTTTACGGTTGCTTTTGCCATATTTTTCTACCTCTCCCCTTAAAATAACTTAAGCTCTTCGGGCTTCTGTGCAGCCTGATTGTGTTCTGCACCCTTGTATACTCTGAGCTTCTTAATCATATCTCTGCCAAGAGAATTCTTGGGGAGCATACCCCTTACTGCTTCGTAAACAGCAAGATCGCTCTTTTCAGCAAGCATCTTCTTGTAGGAAGTTTCCTTAAGTCCGCCGATGTAGCCGGTGTGATAACGGTAGAACTTATCTTCTAACTTCTTACCGGTTAATACGACCTTATCGGTATTTACAATAATCACAAAGTCGCCGCAATCAACGTTGGGCGTAAACGTGGGTTTATTTTTGCCTCTGAGGATAGCCGCTACTTTAGAAGCAAGCCTGCCTAAAGGAACGCCTGCCGCATCAACGACATACCACTTTCTTTCAACTGTCTGGGCGTTTGCCATGTAGGTTTTCATTATTATCTCCTGAATAGTTTGCCTGACCGCAAACCGATGTTTTTTAACCTTTTTTTAACTATTTTCTCGTGAGTAAAACTATTTTATTATTAAATGACACTTATGTCAAGCCGTTTTACGTCGGGTTGAAAAAGTTTTTTAAAAATTTGAAAATATTTTTTCGTGGGCGTTTTTTTTGTAAATCAACCACCCTTTCAACGTGTTTTTTAGTTTTTTTTCACTAACTCGTTGTACAGCTGATTGTATTGATATGTAACGTCATTCCAATCGGCGTAAACGCTCTTTACGGCGCCTTCACCGGCAGCTTTTGCAAGCGATGGATCGTTTAAAAGATTAATAATCCCGTCTACCCAGACGTCCTCGTCGTTTTCCCAGACGAAACCGCTGACGTTGTTTTCAAGTCTTTCGGCAGAGCAGCTGCCCGCAATAGCCGCAGTGGGCAGTCCGTTTGCGGCGGCTTCCAGCACGACAAGCCCGAACGAATCGAATACGGAAGGGAATAGCAAAACATTGCAGGCGGCGTAGTAGCAAGCAAGTTGTTCTCTGTCGAGTACTTTGTTCACGAAAACGACTTCGTCGTCAAGCCCGAAATCATCGGTAAGCTTTTTCAATTCCTTTTTATATTCGCCGTCGCCTATAATTACAAACTTGAAATTGCCGTAACCTCTGTCCTTAACCTTTTTTAAAACGTTCAAGCTGAACTGAACGTTTTTAACGGGCATCAATCTCCCCACAAATATGAAGGCGAATTTGCCCTGAAGCCCCAGCTCCTGTCTCAACTTTTCAGTCTGCTTTCCGTCTGCGCCGAAACGGGGCATATCGGTGGCGTTAATTATCACGTTAACGTCGTCGGCACGCTTACTGCCGTAAGTTTTCAAGACGTCGACCATACCCTTTGAAACGGAGGTTATTTTGTCGCAGCCGTCTATACTTTTAAGTATATACCTCGTCATAAAGCTGACTAAAGGCTTAAGCTTTAAACGCTTTTCAAACTCGTCTTTAAACTTGGTATGTACGGTTATAACTACGGGAATTTTATATTTTTTAGCAAGCTTTAACACATACCTTGAAATTGTAAACGGACTCTGCAGATGAATGACGTCATATCCGCCGTTCTTTATCAGCTTTTTAACCTTACGGGTAAAAAAGGGCAGGCCCGCACGGTAATCCTGACCGGGTACGCCTACCGAAAAACAGCGGTGTACGGTCAAGCCGTCAACGTCAATCTTTTCGGGATAGTTCGGTACGAGCAACTCCATCTCGCCAAACCCTTCCTGATTAAAGGTTTTGGCGATATTTACCATAACGTTGATTGGTCCGTCTACGTTAGGATAAAAGCTATCTGAAACTTGTAAAACTTTAATAACAATTCCCCCCTCCGATTATTCGGAACAGGCTAATATATATAATATTGTAATGTCTATTGGCAAAACGCTGTTACTTAACGAGTACAGCCTTAATTCTTTTCACGCCTGCGGAAACGTTCTCCTGCTTGGCAATCTTGAACGTACCGAGTATGCCAGTACGCTCGGCGTGGGGGCCGCCGCAGATTTCCTTGGAGAACTCACCGATAGTATAGGTCTTTACGACTTCGCCGTACTTGCTTTCAAAGAGACCCGTAAAGCCTTCCGCCTTCGCCTGCTCGATGGGCATCTCCTTCATAACTACGGGGATATCCTGTGAAATGACGTCGTTGACCATATCTTCCACCTGCTTAATCTCTTCAGGGGTTAACTTGCGTGAGAAGTTGAAGTCGAAACGCAGTCTTTCTTCGGTTATGTTGGAGCCCTTCTGGCAGATATCGGGGGAGCAGACCTTCTTTAACGCCGCATGCAACAAGTGGGTTGCGGTGTGAAGGTTAGTCGTCTCTTCCTTGTGGTCTGCAAGACCGCAGGCAAACTTCTGTTCGCTGCCTGCCCTGGACTTCTCCTGATGTTCGGCATACGCCTTGTTATAGCCGTCCACGTCCACCTTAACGCCCTTTTCGCCCGCCATTTCAACGGTGATTTCAACGGGGAAGCCGTAGGTGTCGTATAAGTGGAAAGCGGTAACGCCGTCGATCTCGCCGTTTTCGGGGAGAGCGGCAACCACCTTTTCAAACTCCTTAATGCCCTGTGCCAAGGTCTTTAAGAACTTCGCTTCTTCCTTGTTTAACTCTTCTTCAATCTTTGCAGAGTTTGCAACGAGTTCGGGATATACTTCGGCATACTTTTCAACTATAGTCTTGCTGACTGAATTCAAAGCTCCCTGGGGAAGGTTGATATTTCTGCCGAAACGAACGGCTCTTCTTATAATTCTTCTTAAAATATAGCCCTGGTCGGTGTTGGAAGGAACGATGCCCTTGACGTCGCCGAGCATAAAGGTTGCAGTACGGACGTGGTCGAGTATTACTCTGAAAGCCTTTGTCGACTGCTCGTCCTGACCGTATTTAATACCCGTAAGCTCTTCGAGCTTTGCGATTGCGTTTTCGAAGATATCGGTTTCATACACGCTCTCCTTGCCGTTTAAGATACAGAGCGTTCTCTCCAAGCCCATACCCGTATCGACGTTGCGCTGTGCAAGGGGCTCGTACTTGCCCTGCTCGTTCTTGTTGTACTGCATAAATACGTCGTTCCAGATTTCAAGGAAGGTGCCTTTAGGCGCTTCGTCAAACTGGTCGGAATTAAGCTTGTCCGCTTCTTCGTGGTTGCGGATAATGTGCATTTCGGTGTCGGGACCGCAGGGTCCGGTCGTACCAGCAGGTCCCCACCAGTTACCGCTCTTGGGTAAGAAATAGATATTCTGGGGGAGTATTCCGCACTCTAACCACTTATTTGCGCTCTCGGTATCTTTAGGGCAGTCTTCGTCGCCCGCAAAGCAGGTTATTGCGATATCTTCGACGGGAATTCCGAGATATTTTTCTGAAGTCAAAAATTCAAACGACCAGGGAATCATCTCGTCTTTAAAGTAGTCGCCAAGCGACCAGTTGCCCAACATCTCGAAGAAGGTGCAGTGGGAGCTGTCGCCGACTTCGTCGATGTCGCCCGTACGCACGCACTTCTGCACGTCAGTCAGACGCTTACCTGCAGGGTGCTTTTCGCCCAAAAGGTAGGGCACTAAAGGGTGCATACCCGCCGTAGTAAAGAGTACGGTAGGGTCGTTTTCGGGAATGAGCGAAGCGGAGGGAATAATTGCGTGTCCCTTGCTCGCAAAGAAATCCAGATACATTTTTCTTAAACTTTCGCTCGTCAACTGTTTCATATTATTTATTAACCTCTATTTTATCTCTTTCGAAAGTAATCGTCATACCTACTCTGCCCCTGTACCAACACGAGGTAGATATAACCTTCCAACCCTCTTTCGCAAGGGTGTTCATAATCTCTTCTGCAACCTTAACGTTTTTTGCAAATTCGACTTTGTACTCTTTCATAATTCAACCTTATTTCTTTAAAATTTCATAACCCTCTTTGGAGTCCTTGATTAAATAGCCTAACTTGTCAATCTCTGCACGCAAGCTATCCGCTTCCGCCCAGTTCCTGTCCTTTTTAGCCTGCCATCTCTTTGAAGCAAGCTCTGCAACTTCGGCAGGAATTTCTTCCTTACCGCCCGAAAGCGCTTCCACTTCTTCAAGGTATGCAGCCGCATCCGTCTTGAACAGACCTAAAAGCGAATAGGTCTTTTTAATCTGCGCAACGTCGTCTGCGCAGCTATCGTCGCCTGCGGAAAGCTTTTTGGAGATGCTCTTGAAATAGCCGTACAGATAGGAGAGCGCAAGTGCGGTGTTAAAGTCGTCGTCCATACACTTATCGAACGCCGCATCAATCTCCTGATTGCCCTTTCCGCCCTTGCCAAACTTGTCCTCTACCGCCTTGATTACACGGTAAAATTCGGTTAAATGCCTTTCGGCTTCGGGGAATAAATCGTCGGTTACGTTGATGTCGTTGTGGTAGTTGGTCTGAAGCAGAGCAAACTTTATAGCTTCGTTTGTGTACTTTTCAAGCAGCTCTTCCAAGAGCAAGCTGTTGCCCAACGACTTGGACATCTTCTGCCCGTTGACCTTAATTAAACCGTTATGAGTCCAATATTTAACGAAGCGTTTGCCCGTCAGGCTCTCGGTCTGCGCAATCTCGTTTTCGTGATGGGGGAAGATTAAATCCCTTCCGCCGCCGTGAATGTCGATCTGTTCGCCGAACGCTGCCCTGTTCATCGCCGAGCACTCTATATGCCAGCCCGGTCTGCCCTTGCCCCAAGGGCTGTCCCAACTGATCTCCCCTTCCTTTGCCGCCTTCCAAAGAGCAAAGTCGGCAGGGTTTTTCTTCTCTTCGCCGTTCTCTATTCTGACGCCGTCGAGCATATCTTCGACCGACCTGTTGGAAAGACAGCCGTAACCGGGAAAGCTGGTTACGTCAAAATAGACGTCGCCGCAGGGTACGGCATAGGCGTGACCGCTTGCAATCAACCTTGACACGAAGTCGATAATATTGTCGATATTCTCGGTTGCCTTAAGCCATACGGAAGGGTCGTCTATATCCATCTTGCGCATAACATCGTCAATGCGCTCTATCATCATCTTGGCGTAGTCGTCGGCAGGTATGCCGGTTTCTTGTGACTTTGCGATAATCTTATCGTCCACGTCGGTATAGTTGCGGGCATAGGTTACGTCGTACCCCTTCTTTTCAAGGTACTTGCGCATAATATCGTAGATTAACGCCTGATAGCCGTGGCCTATGTGCGCCTCGCCGGAAACGGTTATTCCGCAGGCATACATCTTGACCTTACCCTCTTCAAGGGGGATAAACTCTTCTTTAGTCCTTGTCAGAGTGTTGTAAATTCTCATCTGTCTTTGCCTCGTATTTAATGCCTATCTGCTCTTCAAGAGCAAATACTCTCTCTCTTAATGCACACAGTTCGGTCAGCATAGGGTCCGCCTTCTCCTGATAGAGATCGATACCCTCCTTGCTTCCGCCTATACGCACTATATGTCCGGGAACGCCCACCACCGTTGCGTGTGCAGGCACGTCACGCAGTACCACTGCGCCTGCGCCTACCTTTGCATAGTCGCCGACCGTTATGTTGCCGAGCACCTTTGCACCTGCGCTTATTACGCAGTTTTCGCCTACTGTGGGGTGACGCTTGCCGCTCTCCTTGCCCGTACCGCCGAGCGTACAGCCCTGATAGAGTACGGTACCCGTTCCTACTTGAGCCGTCTCGCCGATGACTACGCCGTCGCCGTGGTCGATGAATACGCCGGGTGCAATTTTAGCCGCCGGGTGTATTTCGATACCCGTAATCTTTCTCGTGCGTTGGCTCACTATCCTTGCCCACAGCTTTAAGCGGTGATTATACAGCCAATGGGCAAACCTGTGGCGGCGCAACGCCCTGACCGACGGGTAGGTCAGCCAGACTTCAAATTTATTTCTTGCGGCAGGGTCGTTACGCATTGCCGCATCTATATCCATCTTTAACTTTTTAAACAATTATCTCTCCCTTAAGGCAGTAAATCAAATCCTTGCAGATATCTTGAATACGTCCTGGGATTTGCCCATAACGAAAATATGGTCGTCTGCCTCAAACACAAATTCAGGCATAGGGTTGGGGTCGAGCTTGCCCTGCCTCTTTATTGCAATAATGTTGAGCTTGAACTTTCTACGCACGTCCAACTCCATAATTGATTTACCCACCCACTGCTTGTTGATGGGCACTTCGAATATAGCATAGCCGTCGGAGAGCGCAACGTAGTCGAAGATATTGTTGCCGTTGTGCCTGATTGCAAGCTTATCGGCAGTTTCTCCGTCTGCATAGATTATCTCGTCCGCACCTATCTTTTTGAGTATCTCGCACTGAATATCGTCCCTTGCACGGGCGGCGACGTACTTCGCACCCAACTGCTTTAAATGCACGGTGGTCAATATCGAAGCTTCTAAATTGTCGCCAATGGTTACGAAACAGATATCAAAGGAAGGTATATCCAATGCGGCAAGGACGTCTTCACGGGTGTATTCGGCGACACGGGCGTCGGAGATTCGGGACACGAGCCCGGCAATCTTCTCCTCCCTGTTGTCGAGTATCATTACGTCGTGACCTAAATCCTGCATTTTCTCTGCAAGATGACCGCCTAACCTACCTATACCGATAATTAAAACCGACTTTTTCATATTCTATGATTCCCCCTAAAATAAGGTGCTTTTCTATTTGTATAAAAACGGCTACAGCCCGTCAGCCGATAATCATCTTCTCCGCCACTCTTGAAATGGATACGGGCTTTTTGTCCCCGGCAAAGATGAGTATAAGCGTAAATCCGCCGACTCTGCCGAAGAACATCAAGAAGATTAAAACTAATTTTGACATCACCGTCAAATCGTTGGTTATGCCTTTGGAAAGCCCGACCGTACCTATTGCCGAAATGACTTCAAACACAGTCTTTTCCAGATTAATTGCTGAATTGTTGACTTCAAACGCACTTATTAAAATGACGCTGACGATAGTAACGAAGATGTATATACAGATGACCGAGCTCGCCTGTTGGCTCGCCTCGGCTTCGAAACGCCTTTTATATAAGTGTATCTCGTCATAGCGCTTTGCATTCGCCACAAACGACAAAAAGAATACCGCAATCGTTACCGTTTTAATACCGCCTGCCGTAGAACCGGGGCTGCCGCCTATGAACATTAAGACCATTGTCAAGGCACTTGCCGCACCTGAAACGTCAGCATACTCAACCGAATTGAAGCCCGCCGTTCTCGGCGTTACCGACATAAACAGCGAAGCCAATATCTTAACGCCTGCATTCTCGCCGCCGATGGTTGCAGGGTTATTCCATTCAAATATGGCAAACAGCACCCAGCCTAACGCCAAAAGCGCACCCGTCGTTGTAAGCACTATCTTTGAGTGAAGGGAGTACTTTTTAATGTGGATACCGTGTCGAATGACGTCGCCCCACACGAAAAAGCCTATACCGCCCACTATTATCAAGACGGATACGACTAAAATTACAAGCGGATTATCCACAAAGAACATAAGCGAAGACTTTCCGCTCACCACTCCCGTTATGGTAAAGCCTGCGTTGCAGAACGCCGAAATCGACGTAAATATTGCCTGCCAGATGCCCATTCCCCACCCGTAGACGGGGACGAACGCAAAGCATAGCAAAAACGCACCGACGAACTCGAATGCGAAAGTGCCGATTAAGATAATCTTTAAAAGACCCTTAATGCCGCTTAAATCAACACTGCCTGCTGACTGCATGGCAATCTTGCGCTGTGAAAGCGTTGCGTGGCGCTTTGAATACAGCATAAACAGCGAAACGAAGGTCAAGAAGCCCAAGCCGCCGAACTGAATTAAAAGCAATATTATCGCCTGACCGAACCCCGACCAATAGGAAAAGGTATCCTGTACGATAAGCCCCGTCACGCAGGTTGCGCTCGTTGCGGTGAAGAATGCGTTCATAAAGTCTACTTTGCCTGAAGACGTTGCAAAAGGCATCGTAAGCATTGCCGTTCCGAACAAAATCATAAGTAAGAAGCTGGCAACGACCACCGCAGAAGCAGGGAATTTAAATTTTCTGAATTTGATTTTACCCATAGACTTAAGCGCAGATAGCTCTACCATTTAAATTTTTGCATTCAAACGATATGTACCCACGATATAATTGAGAGAATTATATAACTTTTATTAAAAAAAATCAACCATATTTAGCCCATACAAGCTTTTAAGGGCGGAGCTTTAGCGATTTGAAAAAAATTAACAAAATATTACATATATGGGAAGTATTTCCCTTTGAATTGTTGACAATTAACTTTATAGGGTGTTATAATAATGTTAATTTGAGAGACAAGTGTTATATTTTAACAACGAGGTGATAAAGATGAAGAAGGAAAGAATTGAAGAAATTGCTGAAATTTTGGACAAACGTGGTAAAATGACGTTGGAACAGCTTGAAAAGGAGTTCCCCAACGTTTCGCAGATGACTTTGCGCCGTGACCTTTACAAGCTTGAGGAGGACAAAAGGATAATCCGTGTCCGTGGCGGCGCTATGTCGGTTAAGGAAGTCCAGAAGGTCTCCGGCGAAGCTTACACCAAGAAAACTACCGTCAACACCGACGCAAAGATAGTAATCGCCCAGAAGGCAGCAACGCTCATAGACGAAGACAGCTGCATCTTTTTGGACGGCGGAACCACCGCAATGTACCTTTCCAAGGAAATACCCGACATAAAGTGCAACGTCTTCACCAACGGCATAGCAGTCGCAATGGAGCTTGCGCAGAAGAAGAACATTAACATCACCATAGTCGGCGGACAGCTTATGAAGGATAATCTCTCCACCTCTTCCCCTGCCGCAAGAGAGTACTTTGCAGACAGCAACTTCGAACTTGCAATCGTCTCCGCAACGGCATTCACCCCCGAAAACGGCTTCTCGTGCAGCAGCCAGATGGAGAGCGAACTGCTTAAGATGGTATTCCAGAAGGCAAGACACGTCTATATGATGCTCGACAGCTCCAAGATAGGTAAGATTAATCCCTACACCTTTGCGCACGTCAGCGACATCGACGTACTCATCACCGACGACAAATTCCCCAGAGAATATAAGGCTCTCTTAGAGCAGGAAAACGTCGTGGTTATGTAATAACCGAAAAAAATATTCGCCTGTAACCAACTCGGTTACAGGCGTTTTTTTACGTTTTTTACTTAAACAATTCTACCTAAATCAACGGCTTGCCGTTGGATTGAATCACTGCGAATGCAGTGGATTGAATCGTTGCAAAGCAACGCATTGCATCACGCTTTAGCGTGGATTTAATCACCCGCAGGGTGGCTTGAGCGCAGCTCACTCTTCGCACAAATACTTTTCAACGAGCAAAGCGCATTGATAAATCTTGTCCGCACAGGGGCGGCGGCGATAGTAATCGGGAGTGCGCTCTTCGGGGGTGGTGCCGTTATCTTTAGGCAGCGAAGCGCCGAGCAGCTCGGCACAGATAACGGAACCGTTGTTGTCCTTAAACTCGCCTGCCATCTTCTGAATTACGGCGTAAATCTCCCCACGAAGCTTTAAGTTGCCGGGCTCGCCCGAGCTCATCTTCATCGAAGCAAGGGTTGCCATAGCGGCAACGGCACCGCAGGTTAATCTCATTCTGCCCATACCGCCGCCCAAGCCTTCGGCAAATTTCATCGCCGTGACGTTATCGAACCCGAACAGGTCGGCAAACGCACCGACAACCGCCTGTGAACAGTTATATCCCTGTAAAAACATCTCTTTCGCCCTATCTGCCCTAACGCCCATAATCTTCACCTCTCTTTTAATTATAACACTTAAACAGCGGCAAGGCAAGTAAACGGAACTTACATCAAAATTGACCATTGACAATATTTTTCTGCTATGATATAATGTTATTATCCTGTTAAACGGCAGGAATAAGGGTGGAGAAATAATGAAAGAAAAGAAGAATGACGGTTTAGGAGAGCAAGCCGTCATAGAGAGCGACGGCGAAGTCGAAAACGTTGAGTGCGAATTACCCAAAGTTGCAGTTTCAGCCACAGACGAAGCCCTGCTTCAGCCCACGGAGACGGTTGACGAAGGCAGCAGAGACATAACGAGCTTTGACGATACCTTTTTAGAGAACATTTCCGTAGAGCACAACATTGAAAAAGTTGCAAAACGCACAAAGATACCCGAAGTAGTCGTCAAGTACATTATGGGCATAGTCTATATTGTGCTGGGCACCGTATGCGCTTCGATACCCAATCTTATAGAGTCGGTTCTGCCCTACGTCGTCGGCAGTATTCTGGGTGTGTTCGCCATATTGCGCTTCATATTCGCAATGATTGAAAAAGAGTATGAACACACTCACTCCAATAAGACGGCGTCGTCAATAATTTTGCTCGGCGTGAGCATTATGATTCTTGTCGAACACGAGTGGGCGCATACCTTCATTCCCATCGTCTGGGGCGTCTGGGGGCTTTTCGAAGGTGCGCACGCATTCAATCACGCCCTGTCGAGAATTGCCAAGCACAGAAGATTCTTCTTCTATCTCGTCAGGGGCTTTATCGAAGTCGTCGTAGCGTTCCTGCTGCTGTATAATCCCCATGATTACGGTGTATTCCACATTATTGTGTTCGGTATTTCGCTAATATTCGACGGTGTAATCGCACTTCCCTTTATCTACAAATTCCTTACAAGGAGGTAGTAATGAAAGCTTCCAATTTAGATTTAATGCGCATTGCCGCCGCCTTTGACGGCGAGTTCTCTCTATCCGATTTTTCGATTGACGAATTAGACGCACTTGCAGGCTATATAGACGAGAACGACACCGCAGAAGACATAAAGCGAAAATACTTCGAGTATTACGACGACATAAAAGACAGAGTTTTAGATACGCATAAATGGAGCGATTGAATCGCTCCATTTTTCTTTATACTTTATTCTTTATTTTTTTATTACTCGCTTTCCCTAAAGAATAGGGAAAGTGTCTAAAACGCAGTTTTAGACGATAGAGTTTGATTTTAATAATTATTTTAGCGCATTTATTATTTATTCTTTTTTCTTTATTCTTTATTCTTTATTTTTTTTGTTTACCACCGTTGCTCCAACCGCCTTATGGGGGTAGCGTATAAGCTCGGTTCCGTCCGCCCCTTCCATTTCGACGGCACATATGCCGTAGCTTTCATACGTTGAATAGTAGTACCTGCCCGTTTCAGGGCTGCAACAGGAAGAGTAAATACTCTTCTCCTGCCCGTCCCCGACCTGACATATGCCTGAAGGCTGTGCGACGGTATTCAACAGGTGGAAAAACTGCCTTACGCCTTCCTGCTCGCCACACGTTTCGGTGGAATTTGCGCAGGCGAAAGCAACCCTTACAAACCTTGATTGCGACGACCAATCTCCGGGCAAGCCCATGCCACCCATTCCCCTGCTGTATTTATTTAGCTTAACTCCACCGCCAAAGCTGTCGTCCCGTTCGCAAGCAGTTACGTTGCGATAGTTGTTTAAACTGAACAGCTGATAGTCAAAGGGGGGATTGTTGGTTAAAACGCCTACGGGGTTTTCGTAAATCTTTAGCCCTTCCTTTACCGATTCAACGGTTATGCACCTGTCCTTATCGGCGATAAGCCAGTGCAGCTGCGCCGTCGGAATCTCCTTACAGAACTGCTCCCCCGTAATTACGGCGTTACTCAACTCAAAGATTACTCCGTCCACGCTTGAACACTTATTCAAAAGATAGGGTATAAATTCGTATTGAGCTATGCATTTTTTATCTTTAACGCTCTCGCCGTAGCAGGCGTTGCCCACGAAGTTTAACCCTGCAATATACAGCCCTTTTTCGTTCATGGCGTCATAGTACAGAGGATAGCCGTTTAAAACCATAGCCGTACCGATAAACGCAAAGTGACTTTTGCACTCGCCGCCGCACTTAAAATTGAAGGTGAAGTTTTTGGGGGTTATCACCACCTCTTCGCCGTAACTGAAGTCGTAGTCAAGCGTTCTGCCGAAGAAAACGCCGCCCTTTTTTAAATAGATTGCCGTACACATATATCCCTCCTATTAGGTTAATTATGAATAAAAAATAGAAATTATATTCTGCTTTGCATCTGCAAAATTCTCGAATACAGTCTTGCGAGCTTTTGGGGGGATTGCTTCATTCCCGCACGCACCCAGGCGCACTCAAGCGCAAACAGGTTACCGATGAATAGCTCATTATAGAAATAGTGCATCTCGCTGTCGCCCTTGTACGGGCTTAAAATATAGTATGCCTTTTTATAACAGCTTAAAAGAAGCAAATCCAGCTTTTGGTCCAAAAACAGCTTTATATAATCGGCGTAGAGCTTGAAATTCTCCAACGTCGTTTCGATTATCTTATAGCTCCTTAAGTCAAGGGGGCGCTCCTGCTCGATTTTTTCAACCGTGTTTTCAAAGACGGACAAGATGAAATCTTCTATTACGCTCTCCTTGCTGTCGTAATTGCGGTAGAACCCCATTCGGCTGACCCCTGAACGGGCTATTATCTCCGTAATCGTTATCTTCTCGAAAGCCTTCTCCTTCATCAGTACGAAAAGTGCGTCCCGAATACATTCCCTTACGAAAATATTCAATTTATTCCTTCTTTTTTCGTGATACATTTTTTATCTCCCCATCACACTACCGCTTTTCAAGGTTAATTAAACTTGCCTTAAAAAAACGTAAGTGCTATGATATATGACAATTGTATCACTTTAAAACAAACTTGTAAACAGTTGAAGGAGTTTAAATGATTAAAATTATTACCGACGGTGCGGCTGACATAACTGAAGAGACCGCAAAAAAGCTTGGGGTGAGAATTATCCCCATTAAAGTCAACTTCAACGGTACGGAGTATATCCCCAACCAGAATTTGACGACTGAAGATTTCTACGAAAAACTTAAGGCATCAAAGCAGCTGCCTACCACTTCGCTGATTAACGAGATGGTTTATACCGAAGTCATCGAAGAAGAACTTGCAAAGGGGAACGAAGTCTTCGTTATGACCCTGTCGTCAAAGCTTTCGGGCTCGTATGCCGCACTTGAGAGAGCGGTTGAGACAATCAACTCGCCTTCGGTCGCCATCTGCGATACTCTTGCCGTATCCTTTTGCCAACAGCTTATCGTTAAGGAAGCGGTAAAGCTTGCTCAAGGCGGGGCAAATTTGACCGAACTAAAAAAGAGCGTCGACGCCTTAAGGGCAAAGGTGCGACTTTTAGCAATTATAAACGACGTAACCAATCTGGTTAAGGGCGGCAGACTTTCGGGTGCGGCAGGCTTTGCCGCTTGCGTTTTGAAGATTAAACCCATTGTAGTCCTTTCCGACGGTCAGATTAAAGCGGTCAGCAAATCAATGGGCGTAAGGCACGCAACCGAAACCGTCGTCAAGATGATTAAAAACATCGATACGGACAGGGAAATGGGATTCGCCCACTCCGGCTGCCCCGAACGCCTTACCGATTTTATGGCGACAATTAAGGCAAAAACAACGTTCAAGACGGATATCGTGTACCCTATCGGCGCAGTAGTCGGCACACACGCAGGGCAGGGCTGCGTGGGGCTTGGATACTTTGAAAAGTAAGGAGTAGGCTATGGTTAAAAACGTAAGTATAAGGCTTCTTTTTCAAACGGTCTACTGTGTACTTGCCGCCATCGGTTTAATCAGCAGTCTCGGGTATTTTAACGGGGAGTTCAGAAGTGAATTCTACGTCATGTACACCAACTTAAGCAACTACGTATGTATGGGCTTTATGGCTTTTGCTCTGGTTAAGACGTTTAAAAAGGCGCTAAAGAAAGAAGACGGCACTCAAGACCTTGCCCCTGCATTCAAGTTTGCCTGCAACATAATGATACTCGTAACCTTTTTGGTGTACAATATCCTGCTCGCAAAGGAAAAGAGCGCAAGCGATTATTTCCTGTCAATCGGTAATTTAACAATGCACCTGATTCTGCCCATAATGTTTATCGTCGATTGGATTCTTTTCTACGACCACGGCAAGACGAAATGGTATTACCCCCTTTTATGCGTGATTATGCCTGCCGTATATCTCGTGTTTATCTTCGTGCGTGCGGCAATATTGCCCGAAGGCACCACCGCAACCGTGTACCCCTACTTCTTTTTAAACGTGGATAAAATCGGCGTGGGCGGCGTCGTCGGCTGGATTTGCGCACTCGTCGCCGTGTTTGTGTTTATAGGCTATATTTTCTACGCTGCGGATAATTCAAAACGCATAATCGGCTTCTTTAAATCGAGAAAGAAATCAACTGCTGATGTAGCCGCACCTGATGAAGTAACAAAAAATTAAGTTCAATACATTTATTAAAAATTTAACGTACATAAAAAAGAGTAGTGCATTTACACTACTCTTTTAATTTTAAATTCAATTTTATCGCTTAAAACGCACTGCTATCGGTTAAGCGGCAGCGGCTTCGCTTGCGGGCTGGCTCTGCTGTGCAATAGCATTAAGCTTATGCTGTGCAACTGCAAAAGTAACAATGGGACAGAATAATGCAAATACAACGCACAGAGCAACGCTCAACTGAAGTCTCTTTGCTACCTTGTTTGCCCAATACAAATCATAGAAACCAAGCGAAATAACGCTAAAGGTCTGGCAAGTATCGCCGTTAGGAAGCTTTATTTCAGGGCAAACGGTATGACTCTCTTCAGTGATGCTCATCTGCCAATACACAGCGTATACACCGAAGGTAACGATGCTCAATAAAATGCTTACAGGTAAGCTTCTCTTGGTGGGCGCCCTGTCCTGCACGTCGGCATACTTATTGATTTCCGACTGGCAAAGAATGTAGTTAATAAATCCTAAACCTAATATGTATAAGACTAACTCTAACGTGCCGCTGTGGAACTGCTTATAGGTCTTAATACCAAGCTTATAGTGCCAGTAGTAGCCGTAAATACCGAACGTAAAAATGCTCAACAACACAGCCTTGCCACCGGATGCCGTGGCATGTTCAGGGCTTATCTTATTACTGTCTTCAGTCAAAGTATAGAGCCAATAAAAACCGTAGATGCCAAGCGTAACCCAGCAGAGAAGAACGTTTAACCAAATAAACCTTTTTTTAATTTGCATAACTCCCCCTATAATTTACATATAGTAACTATAATTATTATATACGAGCAAACCCGTAATGTCAATGGTTTAATTAAAATTTAGTTATAATTTTCACACTATAATAATGTGCAGTCCGCTCTTTCAGCAAAAAAATTTACTGCAAGAACAGCCCCTTGATTATACCCTTTACTCCCGTTAAGTTAAACGAAACCGTTTTTATGTATTCGCCGTCCAACGGGAGATAAGAGTAACGTCTTGTGCAATACTCCAACTACCCGATTCAACCTTTATTCCGCCTTCGGTGTACCAGCCTTCAAGGGTGTAGCCTTCTCTCGTAGGTGTAATCAACGTTACCAAAGAACCGTAAGTTACGGTTCGGGATACTGCTGCCGATTCGGTGTATAAGTAGCCGGGCGTAGTTGCACAACTTGCCGTTGCCATGCCGGTAGGATAATCCGCTCCTTCCACATAGAATGTGCCGGTTTCTGGATAAACGTTACTGCCAATCTTGTATAGACTTATACTAACGACGTCGCCTGCATTGGCAGTAAACGATGCCGATATGCTTGTATTAGTAGTATCCATGTTATATTTTGAAATAATATCAGTGCCTTGCGTTACATTGGTTACCGTGACAGAAAAAAATCCTGACGTATAATTAGCATAAATTGTATATGAACCCGTTTTATAACAGGTAAAGTAATAATAGTCTCGTGACGAACTTGAAGAAGCAGTTATCGTAACCGTTTTCTTACTTGAAGAGCTTGTATAGTTTGCTACGTCTACATATTCTCTTGTACTGTAATAAGACGCCATCGCCGTCCAACCTGCATACAAGGTCATATCTTCAGTAATCTCACCGTTGAACTCATACGCCGTGGTGCAGGACGAATCTGTATACCAACCTGCAAAGGCATAACCATTTCTCGTGGGGACGGTGGGATAATCTAACGTCTGTCCGTTTATCAACGTTACGGTTGTAGCCGTCGAACCGCTATAGTTATGGTCAAACGTAACAATTACGTTTGCCCTTACATACGTCGTATCACTATAAGTTACGGAATAAGTATTCGCCGCCCAACGTGCCGTTAAATCAACGCCGTAAGAATAATTCCAAGTGCCTTGAGCAGGGACTAATGTATCTCCGTCATACCAGCCGTCAAAGGTGTAACCTGCTCTTGTAGGCGTGGGCAACTCATACTCTGAACCGTATGTTACGGTTTGCGACGCAGACGAAACGCTGCCGCCGTTAGCGTCGAGACTGACAGCGTAGTCAGTTGCCGTCCATCTCGGAGTGAGTGTTAAATTGGTTGTGTAATTCCATTCGCCCGATTCAACCTTTATTCCGCCTTCGGTGTACCAGCCTTCAAGGGTGTAGCCCGTTTTCGTAATTACGGGCAAAGTGAACGAATCCCCGTAAGCTACGGTTTTTGTTACCGTTGAAGATTGGTCGTAGAAATAGCCGGACACAGTTGCACAACTTGCCGTTGCCGTACTGGTATAAGCTACGTTTGAAGTAAAGGTTAAGCCCTTAATGTATGCGCAATCATCGCCAACACTATTGCTTATGTCCTTTTTATAAACGAACTCAAGATAATCGCCAACACTCAAAGATACCGAATAATAATCGTAAGCGATTATTCCCGAACATGTCTGCAGCGTCGTGCCGTTCTTCTTAATATAGAGATAATCATATCCTGTTTCAGACGACGTCTTATAATAAAAACTTACCGTTACAGGCATAGTTGCCGTTATTTTATAGGTAGACGTTGTACTGTGAACCTTATTTGTGGAAGTTAAAACTCCGCTTGAGCTACTCCAAGGATACGTTGAATCGTTGGTTACGGTACAGTTACTCCAACCTGCGTATAAGGTCAAATCTTCGGTAATCGAACCGCTGAAATCATACTCCGTGGTGCAAGCCGAATTAGTGTACCAACCTGTAAACACATAGCCGTCTCTCGTAGGGTTGACGGGGTAATCTAACGTCTGCCCGTTCGTCAACGTTACGGTTGTAACCGTAGAACTGGCAATGCTATATCTAAACGTGACAACCACGTCTGTCTTTAACTCCGCCGTTTCGCAATACGTTACGGTGTAAGGGTTACCCTTCCACATTGCCGTTAAAGTGACATCGCTCGCCGTTTCCCAAATGCCTGCTTCGTACTTCGTGTTTCCGTAGTACCAGCCGTCAAAAGTGTAATTTGTTCTCGTGGGTGTAGGCAAGGAATAATACACATCGTAGGTTACCGTCTTTGAGTTCATATAGACACTTCCGCCGTTGGCATCGAAGGAGAGAGTATAAGTATTTGCCTGCCAGTTAGCCGTATAGCTCCTGTCGCCGACGCTGCCGCTTGCAATCGTTACGGAAGTCGTAAGTCCTGTAAGGCCTGTACCCGTCCAACCGGTGAAGGTGTAGCCCTCTCTTGTGGGATTTTTCAGCGTGAAGTTATTGTCTTCAACGCTGTATCTTACAGGGTTGTCGTAATCCGTACCGCCGTTTAAGTTGTATGTAATTCTGTATACGTCCGTACTCCATACCGCATTTAAGGTTATCTCGAACGTACCCTTTGTCTGATAATGGTAGGACTCAAGCTCCCATTCGGAAAAGCTGTAACCGTCTCTTGAAGGAGTCATTAGTCCGTTGTAATCATCGAGTGACGTATATGTGTATTCAATAGCACCCGCAACTTCAGTCTCAAAAAGCGATGCGTTAAGATTTTGCGCCGCACTAAACACCGTTGTACAGTCGTCAACGCCGTCGTCTTGCACGGGGATATAATACAAACTGGCAAAATCGCCGCCGCCCGTGCCGTAGGTTATCTTGACGGGTACGCCTGCGGCGAGAATATCATAGATACCGCCTTCATAATCATCGTTAACGATTTCATCGATGGCATTGATAACGGATATACGTTGCTCACTGTCGGAGAAGCCGCCAAGCTCGTTATAAATCTCCATAGCTTCTTCGTATCTGCCTTGATTCATCAGGTCGTCCGCTTTATTGAAACGGGAAAGGGGTATAAACAAAGTAAAGGTCAAGACCGAAATAACCGCCACGCCTGCAACGATAGGTCCGCCGATTATGCCCACCTTTTTTGCGATTTTCTTTCTCTTAAGCTTTCTTAAACGGCGTACTTCCGCTTCTCTCTCACGGGCTAAACGCTCTTCTTCTGCCCGTATCCTTGCAGCTTCTTCCGCCCTTTCCTTGTCTTCGTACCACTTTTTAAGCCGAGCGTTCAAGGCCTTGATTTTATCGTCAACGTCTTTATATCCGACAATAGTCTCAAGCTCTTCTATACTCTTTTTTATAGCAACGTCGTCTACGCCTTTCGCTATAACACGCTGCATTGCTTGTACATAGACGGACTCTTTACGGGCATTTTCCTTTTTCTCTGCGCAAAGTGCAATTTGCGATGCGGAATCTTTATAGTCTTCTACAACCTTATAAAGCCAAGCCGCTTCGTCGAAGTTCTGTGCGTCTAAATAGTGCGCTGCCCGTTGATAGAGATTCTCGTTCACCTTGTCCTTTGCAAGCCGTCTGCACTCTTCCAACTTATTGTCGGCGTCCCTGTAAGAAGCAACGTTAATAAAGCACTTTGCGGCTGCAACGTATTTTCCCGTCTCCATCAGGCTCACGGCATGGAAATAAGTATTCTCTTTTTGTGCGTCAGCTAACTTCTGCATTATTGCACTGTTATAACCCTTTAACGTCTCTTTATATTCAGGCGACGCAAAGCGGATTGCCTTTTGATAATTAGGCATACCGGCAATAGGGGTCGAATAGTTTGCAAGCGAAGCCGTATCTTTAATTCCAAGCTCCGCCATCAGCTTAACGGTATACGCTTCTGCACATTCGGGATTGACGTCTAAAACTCTTTCCGCATATTGGTCTGCATGGGCAAAATCCCCGTCTTCAAGGAACATATGCGCTCGGCGAAGAAGGGGGGCTGTTTCGGTCGCACTTGCACTAATTACACTCTCACCCGTTGCGGTAGATGACGTGCTGTCGTCCCTGCCCAATATTTTCTTGATTTCACCGACTAAATCCTGCATAGTTGTTTGAGATAAATCTTGAGCCTTATACTTTGACAGCTCGTCAGGAAGACAGAAAGCGTCCATATCTTTATAGACGGGAATCACAGCCTTTTCCGCACCCTGATTTATTAAATACAGGAAATGCCCCCACTGCCTTTTAAGCCAGGCTGCATTGAAATATTCGGGCTTCGTGCCGAGCACAATTAGAACTTTGGCAGAGTCTAACGCATCAAGGGTACTCCCTTCAAACGATGAAGCGAGTTTGTCTTTTAACGTAATACGGGAATAGAATACGTTTAAGCCTTCCTGCAGGAGCTCATAATACAATTCCTGCGCCAAAACGCTATCGTTTGCGCGATTGCCGTTTTCGTCTGCTTCTTTATAACAGATAAAAACGTCGTAATGCTCTGCCTGTTCATTAAGGTTTGCTATCATCTCGTCTCCTAAAATAGGTTTTATTTGTCTGGCACCACGGCGATTGCACTTTAAACTGTAGCTTTAGGTCTAATTATTAGCTCTTCGCCACTCATTTTACGTCTGAATACCGCCATAATGCTCTATAGAAAGGTCTTGATTTATGTAGTATGGTATTAGCTTTTTAATTGTACAATCATTGTTAATTGTACACTTTTGTTATTTTATTGTCAATACCAAAAGCAAAAAATAGCCCCTTAATCAACGATAGCGTACGTTGAGTATACTTTGCCGTAAGATGCCCGTTTTCGGTTATATGACTTATATTGCCGCACGACAACGGCTACTTAATTCTCCGCGCCTGCGACAAAGGTCAGCCGATTATAAATGGCAACTCGGTTGAAGTCAAAGGTAAATCTTACATTATAATAACTTGATTTACATAACAACGTCAAAAGCCCGGAGTCCTTACGTACTCTGGGCTTTTTTAATGTTTAGTATGACACATTAGCAAATTCAAACAATGTAGATTTAACGCAATGTGAAAGAAAATAATATAAGATATTATAAAATATTAATTACTTAAAGTACATTAAATAATCACTATTTACAATTTTAATAATGTGATGAACATCAAACTTTGAATAATGCTCATAAAAAGGTTTAGCATGGGTTTAGATATCTAGAGAACTTTTATTTTTTCGCCACAACATTTGACAAAGAGTAAATATCCCCCACTAAAGTGGGGGCTTTATTTTGCACTAAAGTGCAATGTTA
>JBJEVC010000010.1:0-6642 GCA_051884135.1 Candidatus Coproplasma sp.
CGCAGGCGTCGCCTATCGGTATGGCGTCAGCTTCCCAAGCTGATTTGGGCGGGTTCGACTCCCGTCGCCTGCTCCAAAAAATAGCCGAAAGGCATACTTAATAAGGTTGTTCTTATAGGACAACCTTATTTTCTTTATATTAATGTAAAAATAAAATAAATTTGACCGTTGACAACTTGTTAATTTGTGATATAATTGTTAGGTGTAAGAATCTCTACCCCTAATTGTTTTAAGCGAAAAATTCAAGTGTTCCGCTTGACCAAGTATCTTAATTGCTTGGTAACCTGATTGACTAATCACCAATCAAACAAATTCTTTTGCAGTACGTCCGTGTACAGCTGCAAGAACTTCCACAACTTTCTCTTTGAATTTTTCAGCTAAAAACCGCAAGGCGTCATGAATAGAAGATTTTTCGTCATCTGTCAAGGCAAAGACCGCAGACGATACAAAGACGTATCGGCAAGGGCTTTAACGCAGAGAGGGGCAAAAAGCTTCATTCAAGAAATTAGTGATGGGGATTATTACACCTATGTATTATTCCGTATTATACGGTTAAGGTGGTAAACAGTGAAAAAGAGACTTAACGTACCACAACTAAATAATAAGACTATTGTTAAATTATTGATATTTATTGCAATAGTCGTTGTGGTGGAGTTGGTTACAGCCATTGCCATCTTCTATCAGGTTTCAACTAAAACTTATAAGTACGAATATTCGGTGTACAACGATAGGGCAAGTTCTCTTTCGGTTATGTTGGAGAACAACTATTCCGTAGAGCAGTTGAACAGCCTTAATAATCAGTCGGTTCAGCAGGACGTATTGGATACTTGCAAGGCTAACGGCGGATTCCAGAATTACGTAATAACCGTAATGTACGACGGTCAAACCGGCGGCAGGGTTGTAACGTCGGATGTCGAAGGCATTGAAGCTGATAAGGAATTCAGCGAAATAGGTATTGTTAACAATGCCGTTTCAGTTGCAAAGGTTGGGGATAAAAATCTTCTCTTTGCCCCTATAAGCGTAGGTACTTCGGGATATGGCGTTGTCGGCGTAATTGATTTTTCTGAAAGTCAAAAAGCAATCGACGGTTTAATGGGTAACACTATTGCATTTTTGATTGTAGGCGGTGTGCTTGTTGCCGCAGCCTTCATAGGCTATGCTTATGCGCTTGTAAACAAAGATAACGTCAATCTTTTCCGCTACAAATTAACCCTGTCAAAGTCGGGAAAGATTATTTCCAAAAATAAAGCGTTCAAGGACGACTTTTCAACCGTCGGCGAGATTGTTGCCCCTGAAAAATTAATACATAAGCAATTCTCGTTGGTTCCTTTACCCACTACAAACGGTGAAGAAGGAATGGTTGCCTTAAGGGCTATAAACGTAAGAAAGGGTATAAAGGTTTACGGCGGCAAGGTCAATAATGCACAGTCGTTTATGGAAGCGTCTTCGGATTCAAACAATTCGGCAGCCATGTCAACGATGTCCCTTTCGACCGTGTTTGAGAGCTTTGTGAAGAAGGGCAAACGTACTCTCATCGGCGTACTTCTCATCGGCAATCTGGATCAAATTAAGACCCTTTTCGGCAAACAGACGGCGCTTGACGTCCAAAATATCATTTTAAATAAAGTCAAAGAAAAGTTCACCTATGCGTTTGAGTTGGACTTCGGATATCTCGGCATCGCCTATCCCGACGGCAAGAAGCTCGATATAATAATGACTGACTTAAACGACATTTTCAACTATATTAACGAGCCGTTGAAAGTAGACGTCAATCTCTTCACTCTGGATATGAAGGGTGGATTTGCGATGTGTGACGAAACGATGAATCCACGCACATTCGACCATGCCTTTAAGGCGGCTGAAGCAGCCCGTCAAAGGGCAATAGACACAAAGGTTGCGGACTATATCGTCTACCACGAAAGCCAGCAAAAGCTCTACACCAGCTATCTTTTCACTTTCGATATAAAGCAAATGCTGTCGGAAGATGCGTTTGAGATGGAGTATCAACCGCAGTACAGCATAAAAGAGGCGAGAGTAGAGGGCTTCGAAGCACTATTCAGAGTTAAGAAGAGTTGGAACGTCAACGTTGATACTTTCTCGTTCATCACTTATGCAGAGCGTACGGGCGCCATGATTCAGCTTGGCGATTTCATCTTCGATACGGGCATGAAATTTGCAAAGTCAATAGAGGGTAAAAATGTCAGCGTTTCGTTAAACGTATCTCCCGTTCAGCTGATGCAGGCAGGCTTTATAGACAGCTTTTTGCGCCTGTACCGCAAGTACGATTTAAAGCCCGGGGCAATCTGCGTAGAGATTACCGAAAGCTTCCTAATGACAAACTTTGCGGAGACGTTAAAGAAGCTCACCGTCCTGACCCAGCAAGGTATTTTGGTTCACCTGGACGACTTCGGAACGGAGTATTCTTCGCTACTGTACATAAAGAAATTGCCGATTTCCACGATAAAAATCGATAAAGAATTTGTTAAAGACGTATTGGAAAGCAGGGAAAGTCAGGCAATTATAAAGTTCATAACCAACATAGCCAAGCTTTTAAACGGAACTACCATATGCGAAGGTGTAGAAACGGTTAAAGAATTCGATATGCTTAATTATCTTGGTTGCGACACAATTCAAGGCTGGTTAATCAGCAGATCGTTGAAGCCTGACGACGCAGCAAGATTTATAGACGAGTTTGACTATAAGCAAGTGGTTGCGGCGCAGCAGGCAAAGCAATAGTTTTAATTAATAAAGCGATAGGTTTAATTAATTCAGTACCTGTTTAGAAAAAACAAGCAGGATATTAATCACATAAAAGGCAAAACGGTAAGGGTGTTATATGTGTAATTCGTTACTCTCAAGTGAACTCAATCTTGACCAAGGCGTCTACTATTTAATAGTAGGTCTTGCCTTCGTTATATTTTGCGTTTCGATATTCTTTTTGATTTTAGGAATCAGAAGGGATCGTAAACGTCTTATAGCTGAAAAGTATAAGATTAAGGAGTTTGACAGATTAGGGTTTGAGGAAATGCTCAAGCACAAATACGACTTAGCCAAGCCCGACACGCATTTTACGGTAATGCTGGTGCAAATCGACGGACTTTCGGAGCTTAAGAATTCACTCGGTGAAAGGCAGGTTAAGAAGATTACCATGACCTTGAGAGAGAGAATTATGACGGTAATTCCCAACGGTTCAAAGGTCTGCGACTACGACGATATACACCTTGCGATTTTCATTGAAGAGCATATGGATAACAAGGGTGTTTCGAACGTTGCGCTTTCTATAATCACGGAATGTAACCGCCCCGTCGTGCTTTTGACAAGGACGAAGATGACGATTAACGTAAACGTCGGTATAGCAAGCAATAACGAATTTAGCCCCGACAGCAAAACCCTGTTGCAGAACGTTGAGCTTGCGACTGTAAACTCAACTAAAAACGGCTTCAACAAATACGAAATTTACTCCGAAAAGCTTGCGGAAACGCAGACGGAAGAATACAAGCAGTATCAGGAGATCAAGCTTGCAATCAAAGACCACCAGTTCACGCTGTACTATCAGCCGATTGTCGACCTTCAGACGGGCAAAGTTACGGCATACGAATCGCTTGTCAGGTGGGAGCATCCGACGCTCGGCTTACTCACGCCGTTTAAGTTCCTGCCTATAATGGAGCAGACGGGCGATATCAACTGGATAGGTACGTGGGCATTTGAAGAAATGCTCAAAATGCAGACCAAGCACTATAAAGACCACCCTGAAGATCAAGGTTTAATATTCACGTTAAATCTTTCGCCAAAGCAGCTTATGTACCCGCACCTTGCAGAAGAATTCCGCAAAGTGTATAAGCGTTATAAGATTCCTGCAGAGAATATCTGTATGGAAATCGTCGAATTTGCAATGTTCGATAAAGTTGCGGAAGTTAATTCCAACATATTAAAGCTTACGCAGATGGGCTTCAAGATAGCCGTTGACGACTTCGGGTTGGAGATGTCTTCGCTTAAGATGTTGGAAGGTTTGGAGTTCCATTGGGTCAAGCTGGACAGGAAGTTTATCGAGCAGGCGCAGGACGACTTCTTGATTGGCGGATTGGTAGAAACGCTTGTAAACTTTGCCGAGCATAAGAAATTTGCTATCGTAGCAGAGGGTGTAGAAGACGAAGTAATCGAAGCGTATGTAAAGGGATTAAAGATAGGTTATGGCCAAGGTTATCACTTTGGCAAGCCCCTGCCCCCTGAAAACTATAATCTATAATAATGAATAATTTAACGTCTGAACCGCCCTAAAAAGCGGTTCAGACGAACCAAATTTTGCTAATTTCACAAAAATTATTTGTGTAAAGTATTGACAAAATTTGAAAGTTGTAATAATATAATAATGCAATAGTAATGATAAGAGCAAACTGTTCGAAAGGGCAGGACGCAAAGCTTAAGAACCTAAAGGCGCAAGGGGGAATGTTGCCAATGGTTGTCAGTTGCCAAAACGATTCCTTTTGTGTAAGGGAGTAGTTTTGGCTTCTTTTATTATTAGCGGCAACCGATAAAACGATAAGCGTGTATCAGGTTTCATTAAATAGTATAATAAAATCGTGTTAACAGGTGGTCGGCGTGAAGTGGAGTAAGAGATTAAAATGGATAAAGGTATCCAAAATCGTAATACCTATTGCGCTTGCCATATCAATTATTTTTGCGGGCTTTTCAGTGTTCGCAAACGAAGCAAAGAACTTCGTTGTCGACGTTAGCTATAATGAAAATATAAAGCTTTCGTTAACTTATTATGAAGAAGACGCAAAAAACTTAACCAACTTGACGGACCATCTGGACGTCCCTGTATTAGGTAAATATCGTGACGTAAGCTGGGTTCCTGATAGTAACCCCGATAGCTATTACGAAAATATAAGTTATTCGGAAAATTTGCCTGACGATATAGCAATGCACGACGGTATTCACACCGTATTTTCAAGGGATGAAATTGTATCATTCTTCTCGTTCAGCTTCTATTTGGTCAACAGCTCCAAAAACAAGGTGAACGTTGAAGTTTCCATTAACATTGACGAAATTGTAACAAACAATAACGCAACTAATAAACATGTAGACGACGCCCTTCGTGTAATGGTCATCGAAGGCAAGCACCTTCTTTCGGAAAATGCTAATACGACGATTTATAAGAAAGATGAGTCTAATGAAGCAAATCAGCAATGGCTTGATGAGCATATAGCTTATAACGCCTATCCCATTATATCGTTTAAAAGTAACACTTGCGTTATGCAAAACGATAAGAGTATGTGTGAGTTAGCCGCCGTGGGCGACCCTGACGGAAACAATATTAAACGTTATACTATTGTTCTCTGGCTTGAAGGGTGGGACTACGAGTGCACTGATGAGATTCTGCCCGAAGCTATGAAGATGAGTATGTCTTTCAAGGGCTACGTTTAATTTTTCCGTCATTGCCCTTCCAATCCGTCGTTGCGAAGGTGTTGCATAGCAAACCTGCGGCAATCTCATCATTATGTTTCGGGGTTAACCGTCATTGCGAACGGAGCGTAGCATAAGTAGCGGCAATCTCGTAGGGTATGGGGGGAACAAATCAAATAATGAGACCTTATAATAACAAGGTAAATGATATTATAACAGTAATCACTTAAGATTCTAGGATTGCCACGCCCCGCTAAAGCGTATGCTCGCAATGACGGGGGTTGGATTCTTGGATTGCCACGCAACACTAAAGCGTGTGCCCGCAATGACGGAGAGTGTATTATATTTTCGGCTTTTATTTAACGGGCACAGCCCGAATTAAAAATAAATTAATATAAGGAGAAAAATAAAATGAAAGCAACAAAAAAAATTGTAGGCGCAGCTTGCGCATTAGTTGCGGCTGTTGCCCTGTCAGCTGGTTCAACCTTCGCCTGGTTTGCAACCAATAGCACTGTTTCTGCAAGCGATATGCAGATTAGTGTAGTTACTTCAAGTACCTACTTACTTATTGGTAACACAGATAGTTTAACTGATATCCAAGCACAGCAAAATCCTAACATAAGCTTTGCTGATACATCTGTTAAATCTTTAACGCCAGTTGCACACGAAACTTTTAGTTCAAAAGCTGATGTTACGTCAACCACTAATATGTGGTACACTATGGTTGGTACTTCATTTGATAATGGTACAGGTACTGGAGATAAGCATTATATTAGTAGCTTAAATGGTTATGTGACAAGCCAAAGCGTTTACTTAACTACGAAGGCAAATTCCGGTGCTGTCGGTGCTATTACGGCGTCTGTTGCTGTTGAAAACGCAAATGCTATGACTGGTACTAGTGAAACGGTTAAGCCTGTTTGTGTAATTCTCGTTTGTGGTGATACGTATCTTGAATATACAAGTACCAATGGTACAAGCTGGTCGGCTACTTCTACAACAATAGCAGAAAATGGCGTTGTTGACGATAGTGCTACAACCGAAGTTGCTGTTTATGTATACTACAATGGTTCTGATTCTGAAGTGACGACTCAAAATGCTGCAGCTAATAACCTTGAAAATGCAAAGATTACCGTTACTTTCAGGGCAGCTGATTATTCCGCTTAATTAAATCTATATAATCATTATTATATAATCATGCTTGGCACTATACCAAAAGGTGTAGTGCCTTTTCTTTTA
>JBJEVC010000011.1:0-28038 GCA_051884135.1 Candidatus Coproplasma sp.
TACCTGCCTTAAGGCGGTATTTTACGGCAACTTCCAACTTTATTCCGCAGTAAAATCTGCCGTCAACAAAGATTGAACAGCGACCTTTATCCTTAACTTGCGGCTCTATTGAAGTTATCGTAGACATTGCTTACACCTTGTTTTTTTATTAAACAATTTTAACATTGTCAACCTTTTTTGTCAATCGTTTGACTTTACGCCCATAGCGTTATATAATATTAGCAAATTTTAATTAAGCAGGTATTTTACTATGGCAGTTGATATGGATTGGTCATCGCTTAACTTCGGTTACAGAAAAACCCCCTACCGCTTCGTTGCCGAATACAAGAACGGCAAGTGGGACGAAGGCAGATTAACTGAAGATGATAAAATCGTTATTTCCGAGTGCGCAGGCGTTTTGCAGTATGCGCAGACGGCTTTTGAAGGCTTGAAAGCCTATACGACTAAAGACGGTAAAATAGTAGTATTCCGCCCCGACTTAAACGAACAGCGCATGCAGGAGTCGGCTGCAAGGCTTGAAATGCCCACCCTTCCCGAAGGTATGTTCTTGAAGGCGGTTGAGCAAGTCGTTGCGGCAAACAAGGACTACGTTCCCCCTTACGGCAGCGGCGCAACGCTCTACTTAAGGCCGTATATGTTCGGCTCTTCCCCCGTTATCGGCGTTAAACCTGCGGACGAATATCAGTTCAGGCTCTTTGCTACCCCCGTCGGTCCCTACTTCAAGGGCGGCGTTAAGCCCATAACCATCAGGGTTTGCGACTTTGACAGAGCCGCTCCCCACGGCACGGGGCATATCAAGGCAGGGCTTAACTATGCGATGAGCTTACACGCAATTGTCGACGCACACAACAAGGGCTTTGACGAAAATATGTACCTTGACGCAGGCACGAGAACTTACGTTGAAGAGACGGGCGGCGCAAACTTCCTGTTCATAACCAAGGACGGCAAGGTTGTTACTCCTAAATCGGACTCCATACTTCCTTCTATTACCAGGCGTTCGCTGTGCTACGTTGCCGAAAAGTATTTAGGACTTACGGTTGAACACAGACCCGTAAAGTTTGAAGAAGTTAAGGACTTTGCGGAGTGCGGTCTTTGCGGTACGGCGGCAGTCATCTCCCCCGTAGGTAAAATCGTAGACCACGGCAACGAAATCTGTCTACCTTCCGGTATGAACGAGATGGGCAAGGTTACAAAACAGCTCTACGACCTTTTAACAGGTATTCAGATGGGTACTATCGAAGCACCTGAAGGCTGGATTCACGAGATAAAATAATTCAATAATCAGTCATAAGTTGACCGCCGTGTTTTCCGTTTGGGAAACACGGCGGTTTTAATTTAAATCAAAAAAAGAAAATACACGGCAGAAGCCGTGCATTTTCTAAAAAGAGAGAATATGAAAAAAGTTTGTGTGTGCAGGTTTAATACGGTTTAATACGGTTTACTATGTTTGTTACCGTTCTTCCGTTTTACGAGTATATTATAACCTGCCATTGTGTAAAACGTATGAAAAAACTATGTTTTTAATGTAAACTTTTACTTTAACCCTTAAATCTTTCAAAAAGCTTTTCGGCAACGGAGAGCCCGTCCGCCGCAGACGAAGTTATTCCGCCTGAATAGCCGCTGCCTTCTCCGCAGGGGTACAGGTTTTTTACGCAAACGCTCTGCCCATCCAAATCCCTTAAAATCTTTACAGGGGAAGAGAAACGGCTTTCCACACCCGTCATTACCGCAGATAGGCTGTCAAACCCCTTTAAACGCCTTGCCATATCGGGTATTGCGGCTTTTAATGAGCTGACTGCAACTTCAGGTAAAAGAGCGTTTAACGGGGCAAAGCTTACGCCTGAAGCATAGGTGGGGTTGACTTCGTGGAACTTATCCGAAATTCTGTCCCTTGCAAAATCGCCCCAAAGTTGAACGGGAGCTTTGAAGTTTGAACCGCCAAGCCTGTATGCCGTTTGCTCTAACCTTTGCTGAAAGCGCACCCCTGCAAACAGGTCGTCTCCGCCAAAGTCTTCACGCCGCATCTGTACCATCAAAGCCGAGTTGGAATTGACGCCGTCACGGGCATAATCGCTCATACCGTTGACCACCACGCCGCCTTGCTCGCTTGCGGCAGGAATTACCACGCCGCCCGGACACATACAGAAGGTGAAGACCGTTCTCTCGCCTGCGTGACTTACTAAACCGTAATCTGCCGCAGGTAAGTATTTTGAAGCCTGTCCGTATTGAGCAAAGGAAATTTCTTTGGCGAGATGCTCAACCCTAACGCCTACAGCAAAGTCTCTCGGCTCCATATACACGCCGTTTTTGTTAAGCATTTCAAAGGTATCCCTTGCCGAATGACCGACGGCAAGCACCGCCGCTTGTACGGGCAAAAGGCTCTCGTCTCCGCTTTTAACGTTCTTTAGCTTAAGGGCGGTTAAGCTTTCACCCTCCCTTTCAAAGCCTATGAGTTTGGTGCTAAACAGGTACTTTCCGCCCTGACTTTCGATGTATTTGCGCATCGACTGCAATACGCCGTAGAGCCTGTCGCTGCCGACGTGCGGTTTGTTTAAATATAGAATTTCTTCGGGGGCGCCGAAGCGGACAAAGCCTTCAAGCACGTCCGAATTTAAACCGTCTTTAGTTCGGGTCAACAGCTTACCGTCCGAAAAGGCACCTGCACCGCCTTCGCCAAACTGAACGTTGCTCTCTTCGTTTAAAATGCGGTTTTCAAAGAAGTGATTACAGCTTTTCTTTCGCTCTTCAACCGCTTCGCCACGCTCCACAATTACGGGCTTAAAGCCGTGTTCCACAAGGCGCAAGGCGCAAAACAGGCCAGCAGGCCCCGCACCTATAACCGCAACCGTAGTGGCAGAAGAAAGCTTTTCAAAGGTCTTTTTCTCTTCGGCTACGGGGTGGGTTGCGCAGGCTACAGAATACAGATAAAATACGTTGCTCTTATTCCTTGCGTCGAGCGATTTTTTTAAGATTTTAAAGTACTTGATTTTGCCGTTTATCTTCTTTTGAACAATGGAAAGAAGGTCGCTTTCGGGGCGGTCTACAGGCAGTTTTATATTGTCTATTCTGACTACCGACATATCATTGCCCCCTTACTATGCTTTGATTAATGCACTGCGCCGCATACATTCCGCTTGCAAAAGCAAAGTGCAGATTGTAGCCGCCGCAGTCGCCGTCGACGTCCAAAATCTCGCCTGCAAAGTACAAGCCTTTTACAATTTTACTCTCCAGAGAATGGGTTAACTCACTGCTCGGAATACCGCCTTTTGTGACCTGCGCATAGTCAAAGCCGAGACTGCCTTCAACTGAAACGGGGAAGGACTTAACCAAGTCTGCGATTGCTTCGGCAGATTTGTCCTTACACCTTTTTATTATCTCTCTGCCCAAGGCGTTGTGCAAGGTTCCGCCCAAAAGTTCGCTTTCGGCATAGCCCAAACCCTGACGCATTTTAATGATTTTAACTATATCTTCTTTGGTAACTTCGGGAAGGAATTCGATTGAAAGGGTTATGCCCTTTTCACCCGTACAGTACGCCGAAGCATAGAAAACGGCGTTGCCCGAAAGACCGTAGTCGGTGAAGATAACGTCCCCTTCGGTCGTTACAAGTTTTTTGCCGCTTGAATTAAGCACGGTTACCCTGCACTCCGAACGTATGCCCTTTAGCTGTTTAAATCCGCCAGTGCATTTTAATTGAACGAGCGACGGATAAAGGGGCGTTAAGGTATGCCCCAAAGCGGTGGCAAGCGAGTATGCCGAGCCGTCCGTTAAAAACTGCTTTTGCGCCTTGCCGCCCGTTGCAAGCAAGACCTTTTGCGCCTTGATTTTATTACCGTCTTTTAGAGTTAAGGTTAGATTTTTGCCTATCGAAGCTACGGGGGAACAGCTTAAAACCTTTACGCCAAGATTTGTCAGCCTTTTAATAAGGCTGTCCGAAATGGCGGAAGCCTGCTTGCCTGCAGGGTACGTTCTGCCCGATTTATCTGAAACCGTGACGAAGTCGAAGAGAGTCAAGGGGTTGACCGCACCTTCTTCGCAGAGCGTTTTGGCAAGGTAGGCACAGCTGCCGTGGTAGTGCTTGCTGCTTAAATCGGTATTGGATAGATTCCCCTGCCCGTTGCCCGTTGAAGCGATTTTTTTGCCAAGCCTTTCGCCCCCTTCCACTATTATGACGGAGAGCTTACTATTTAGTTGCTTTAAAGTAACGGCGCAGGCGAGCCCTGCCGCACCGCCACCGATTACTGCCACGTCGTAATTTTCCATACCCTAATTTTACAACTTTAGTTTATTTATGTCAATAGATAAAAGCGGTGCAATAACTGCACCGCACAGGTTAAAAACTAATTCAACATTTCATATTTTCAAGTATGCCCTTCAATACTTCCAAATGCAGATTCTCATCGTCGATAATTCGGCATATGAGCGCCTGCAACGTGGGGTTTTTAAGGCGTGTTAACATACGTTCGTACGTGTATATGGCGTACTTTTCACCCATTATGTCGTCTTCTATCATATTGCGAAGCGAGCGTGAGTAGGACACGAATTTTGTTGAATAAAAATTGTACTGCCCCGGGGGATTGAAGGTGTAGACGGGCTGTGCGCCCATTCTTATCAACGCTTCCGCCAATAGGTCGAGATGGTGCATTTCGGCAATGGCGATGCCTTCAAGTTTAGTCGCAGTCTCCTCGTCGCCTGCGCAGGTAAAGTTTATCGAGTGGTAAATGTACTGCAAAATGGCGTTGAGCTCTCCGCAGGACGTGGCGTATGCAGGCGAGATGATACGCACGGACTGGGGGTCGCAGGTTAAGCCGTCTAAATCGGGGTAGCTACCTTCGGCAATAATGGGTTGAGTCATAAATTAAGCTCCTTAAAATAATACTTGCACTTACAAGGTATTCTGATAAGGAGCTTTTTTGTGAAAGGCAAGTTAAAAGCCGTGCGGCGATACACCGCACGGCTTAAATATTTAGTTGTGGGAATTTAAGGAGTAACTGTGCCGTCTGTGCAAGTTACCGTAATGTTTGCATTGGCGTTAACAAAAGCACCGTTCCAACCATAATGTTTATCTATAGCATTCCACTGTTGCACCGTTCCGTTATAAGCTATGCTTATTTTAGCAGAAACAGACATAAAAATGTAAGAGCCGATGTATTCAATTCCGTTACCCATACTAACGCTTGTAAGCGATGTGCATTCACTGAAGACTGAAGATTCAACATACGTTACGCTGTCAGTCATTGTTACGCTTGAAAGCGAAGTGCAATTAGAGAAGGCATCCCCACCTATACAAACAACGCCGTCGGGTATGGATATGTTTGTAAGAGCCGTGCAATTATAGAACGCACGAGCATAAATAATCTTGGTGCCGCTATGTATTTCAAAGGAAGTGACGCTCTTATCGATAACGCTGATTAAAATAGCGTAATCGTTTGTTGTGGTACCCAAGTAATTTGCATTGCCGTATGTATTGTACTGTAAATTACAGCCATAAAATGCATCTTCTCCTATACGTTGTATATTGTCGGGTATAGTTAAAGAAGTAATCGAAGAGCAATTATAGAATGCGGAATTTCCGATTTCGGTTACACCTGAAGGTATAGTAACGGTTTTAAGCTTTGTGCAACCATAGAATGCGTTCCCTTCGATATTAGTTACGCTGTTTGGAATCTCTATACTTGTAAGTGAGGTGCAATTATAGAACATAGAAGCTTTTATAGCATCTATGCCGTTACCTAAAGTTACTTCTTCAAGTGAAGTACAACTATCAAAAATAGCAACATCTATTGAAGTTACGCTGTTTGGAATAACTATGCTTGTAAGAGCTGAACAATTGCTGAACACACGCCAACCGATAGTAGTTACGCCTTCGGAAATGGTTGCGCTTACAAGTGCGGCACAATTTCTAAACGCAGAATCACCTATCTTGCTAACGCTTCCGGGAATGGTTATGCCAGTAAGCGACGTGCAATCCGTAAACGCATTATTCATAATCAACTTCGTATCTTTATGTATAGTACAGGAAGTAATGCTTGTATCCTTTGCCGACATCAGCGTTACGTAGGGGTTGACGGCATTGCCGAGATATTTTGCATTATCGTATTCGTTATATTTTATAGTTGTTGTCTCATAGAATGCGTCAGAACTAATATTCGTCGTTTTTTCTGTTATATTAACTGTTGTAAGATAGCTACATTTTCTAAACGCATAGTATTCGATAGTAGTTACGCTTTCGGGTATTGTTACGCTTGTTATGTAGGTGTTTTTAAACGCATTGGTAGCAATGGTTGTTACAGGCAAATCATTATAGGTTGAAGGGATAATAATATCCTTTACGCTTGAAGCAGAACCTATTCCCGAACAGCTATATGCGTCACCCGCAGAATTGAGCGTGAAAGTCAACCCTTCGGTTGGAGGCTGTACCTTTCCGCAAACCGTACATTGACCGTTAGCATAAGTATGGTTCGCCTTGCCGCTAATTTCGTCAGAATGTTCGCAGGTTGCGGCATGCCAATGGTATTGTGCATCGCTCTCCCACTCTTCAGAATAGCTATGCCCCGTTGCAACAAGCGTTTCGTTCTTTATTCCTGAATAAGTTTTGTTGCCAAAAGTCACCGTTGCCGTATAAGCTTTTACGCCGTCGGTCGTGCAAGTTGCAGTGGTAGTAACTTCGCTTGTAATAGCAGAACCCGTTGCTGTTTCGGTTTCAACGTGCGTACTGTCATTGGTGCAGGTGAAAGTCGCCGTTGCGCTTTCGTAACCGCTCCAAGTCCATACAGGTTCGCCCCAAGTGTGACCGGTTGCAGGGACTATATCGTCAGTATACTCGTCTCCACAGAAGCAGGTATGTACTGTGTAACCGTCCTCCGTACAAGTCGGGGCGACGACTACCTCTTCAAATTCGTGCTCATGCACCGGTTTTTTGTTGCAAGCGGATAAACCGATTGCAAGAGTTGCCGCACTTACGAGTGCGAGTAGAGAAATAATTAATTTCCTTTTCATAAAAACTCCTTTTTTGCGGGCAAAAAATAAGGGCGACCGTTAAGGTCGCCCGCATAATGTACCCTAACGTCGCCAAACAATTTCTTAGTATTTTTTGTAAACGGCATAAAGCCAACACAACACTTTAGAAAAATAGGATACAAATATGCCTATTAATAAAGTGTATGTCAGCATAAAAAATTATACCGCTTACGGTGATAAAATTGTTTGGCAATTTGTAGTATACCACAATACTACGGTCTTTTCAACCCTTTTTTCATTTTTTATATGTGAAAAAATTTAGGGCGGTACGTTTTAGGTAAAACGCACCGCCCTTTTAAAGCTGACTGACTTATTTTAACATACCTTTTAAGAACTGCCCTGTGTAGCTTGCCTGATTTTCGGCGACCTGTTCGGGAGAGCCGCAGGCAATGAGCGTGCCGCCCTTATCCCCCCCTTCGGGACCTAAATCGACTATCCAATCGGCTGTCTTTATGACGTCCAAATTGTGTTCGATGACAATAACCGTATTTCCGCTTTCCCTTAAACGGGCGAGAATTTTTACGAGTTTATCCACGTCGTAGCTGTGCAAGCCCGTAGTGGGTTCGTCCAATATATACACCGTCTTGCCCGTACTGCGCTTCGAAAGTTCGGTTGCAAGCTTAACTCTTTGTGCTTCGCCGCCTGAAAGCGTGGTTGCGCTTTGACCGAGCTTGATATAGCCCAAGCCCACGTCCACCAAAGTTTTAAGCTTATTATAGATAGACGGTACGGGTTCGTAGAACTCCGCCGCTTCTTCCACAGTTATTTCAAGCACATCGGCAATGGACTTGCCTTTATACTTGACTTCCAACGTCTCCCTGTTATAGCGTTTGCCGCCGCACACTTCGCAGGGGACGAAAATGTCGGGCAAAAAGTGCATTGCTATCTGCAAGATTCCGTCGCCCTGACAATGCTCGCACCTGCCCCCCGAAACGTTGAAGGAGAACCTGCCGCTCTTATATCCCCTTTCCTTTGCGTCGGGGGTTGCGGCGAACATATCACGAATTAACGTAAATACACCCGTATAGGTGGCAGGGTTGCTGCGGGGAGTTCTGCCTATAGGCTGTTGGTCGATTGCTATTACTTTATCGAAGTATTCAATGCCTTCGAAGCCATCCGCATTGCCCGTCTTTTGCCTTGCGCCGTTGAGATTGTTGGCAAGGTAGGGATAGATAATTTCGTTTACTAAACTCGACTTGCCCGAACCCGAGACGCCCGTAACCGCCGTAATTAATCCGACGGGGAAGCTGACGTCAATACCCTTTAAATTATTCTGCCTGCAGCCTTTAACGGTGAAAAATCTGCCGTCGGGCAATGCCCTTCTTTCGGGAACGGGAATTTTTCTCCTGCCTGCAAGGTAATCGCCCGTGATAGAACGGGGTTCATTCATAATATCTTGCTGCGTGCCGCAAGCGACTATTTCACCGCCGTGAACGCCTGCCATAGGTCCGATGTCGACAATATAGTCTGCGGCACGAATGGTATCTTCGTCGTGCTCAACGACTATTAAAGTATTGCCGATATTCCTTAAACCCTTTAAGCTGTTTAAAAGCTTTATATTATCCCTTTGGTGAAGACCTATAGAAGGTTCGTCCAAAATATATAATACGCCCGTGAGCGCACTGCCTATTTGAGTGGCAAGGCGGATACGCTGACTTTCACCTCCCGAAAGCGTTGCCGCTGAACGGGAGAGCGTTAAATAACCCAGCCCCACGTTCTCCAAAAAGCTGATACGATTGTCTATTTCCTTGATGATGTTATCGGCAATCATATGCTCGGTGGGAGTGAAGAATGAAAAGTCGGAAAAGGCACGGAGCTCTTCAACCGACATATCGCAGACTTCGACTATGTTTTTGCCGCCCACCGTTACGGCAAGCGCCTCCTTTTTAAGCCTTTTGCCGTGACAACACGGGCAGTCGGTCGTGTGCATATAGCGCTCTATATCCCACTTGACCGAGTCCGACGACGTCTGATTGTACCTGCGCTGAAGATTGGCGGCAAACCCTTCCCACGAAGTTTTATAGTTGCCCTGAAAACGGTAGGCGTTATACTCCATCTCTATCTTCTCGCCGCCGTTGCCGTACATCAACATATCGTAAACGCCTTCGGGCAGGTCCTTGACGGGGACGTCTAAAGAGAAGTTATACACCTTTGCAAGGGCAGAGATATACATCTGCGTCATCGATGAAGAGTCGAGATTCCAACCGCTTATTTTGATTGCGCCTTCCCTTAAGGTCTTGGTCTTGTCGGGGCAGATTAAGTCGGGGTCGACGACCTGCTTAAAGCCCAAGCCCGAACATTCGGGGCAGGCACCCCAAGGGGTATTGAAAGAGAAGAGCCTTGGTTCTATCTCTTCTATGGAAATACCGCAGTCGGGGCAGGCGTACTTGGTGGAGTACAGCTCTTCCTTCTCCCCGTCGTCGACTACGACTAAACCGTCGGCAAGCTTTAAGGCATTTTCCAAGCTGTCAGAAAGGCGTTTTAACACCCCTTCTTTTACCACCAACCTGTCGATAACCACCGATATGTTGTGGCGAATGTTCTTCTCTAAATGTATTTCTTCCTGCAAGTCGTAGATTATGCCGTCTATCTTAACCCTGCCGTAACCGCTCTTTTTATAACCTTTAAGCTCCTTTTCGAAGGCGCCTTTCTTACCCCTGACTACGGGGGCTTCGATGATTATTTTACTGCCCTGCGGAAGCAACACTACTCTGTCGGCAATCTCGTCTACAGACTGCCTTTTAATCTCCCTGCCACACTTGGGGCAATGGGGTACGCCCACACGGGCGAACAACAGACGGAAATAGTCGTAAATCTCCGTTACCGTGCCCACCGTTGAACGGGGGTTGTGGGAAGTCGTCTTCTGGTCTATGGATATGGCGGGGGAAAGTCCGTCTATAAGCTCTACGTCGGGCTTTTCCATCTGACCTAAAAACTGCCTTGCGTATGAAGACAGACTTTCGATATAACGCCTTTGACCTTCTGCAAAAATCGTGTCGAAAGCCAAAGTTGATTTTCCGCTACCCGAAAGACCCGTAAACACCGTCAAAGTGTTACGGGGGACGTGTACGTCTACGTTTTTTAAATTATTCTCTTTTGCACCTTTTACGAATATCTCTTCTTTCATATTAATTAGTTTTACTCTTTTAGCTCTTTTTAGCCTTTAAAAGCTTCTTTCGGAGCTGGGCAATGGTGTCTCGTATTTCTATAGCCTTTTCAAAGTCGAGCTGGGCAGAAGCCACCTTCATAAGTGCCTTTAATTTCTCTATCTCGGCAGGTATGTCGTTAAGCTTGATATCGTCTGCACCGCTCTTCTTGCTGGTTATGCCGAGAGATATCTTCTCTTCCTTAATTATGGTTTTAGGCGTTATGCCGTGAGCTTTGTTATATTCGTCCTGCACCTTTCTGCGGCGTGCGGTTTCGTCGATAGCCCTTTTCATACTGCCCGTTATTACGTCGGCATACATTATTACCCTGCCTTCTGCGTTTCTCGCCGCCCTGCCTACCGTCTGCACGAGCGCCGTTTCACTGCGCAAAAAGCCCTCTTTATCGGCGTCGAGTATGGCGACAAGCTTGACTTCGGGTAAATCCAACCCCTCTCTCAACAGGTTTATTCCGCAGAGAACGTCGAACTCATCCCCCCTTAAGCCGTTTATTATGTCTATTCTCTCAAGGGCGTCAATGTCCGAGTGCATGTAGCGTACACGTTTGCCGTGTTCTTTTAAATAGTCGGTCAAGCTCTCCGCCATGCGCTTGGTCATCGTGGTGACGAGAATTTTTCCCTTTTGAGCGATTACCGTGTTTATTTCACCGAGCAAATCGTCTATCTGGTTCTTTGTGGGTCTGACAAAAATTTCGGGGTCTAAAAGACCTGTAGGGCGGATTAGCTGTTCTACCGTCTGACCCGACTGCTCCAACTCGTAAGGAGCAGGAGTTGCAGAAACGCAGATGAGCTGGGGAATCCTTGCGTCGAATTCTTCAAAGGTTAACGGGCGGTTGTCGTATGCAGATTGCAGGCGGAAACCGTAGCCCACCAGATTATCCTTTCTCGACTTATCACCGTGGTACATTGCCCTTATCTGCGGTATGGTCATATGGCTTTCGTCGATGAACACTAAAAAATTGTCGGGGAAGTAGTCTAAAAGCGTGAAAGAAGGCTCCCCAGGGCTCCTTCCATCGAAGTAACGAGAATAGTTCTCAATTCCCGAACAATAGCCGATTTCCTTCATCATCTCCAAATCGAAACGGGTTCGCTGTTCAAGGCGTTGCGCTTCCAACAGCTTACCTTCGTTTCTGAAGGCGGTGACTTCGTTATTCATATCCGTCTCTATCATAGACAGAGCGAGCTTCATCTTTTCACTCCCCACGGCGTATTGACTTGCAGGGAAGATCAGAACGTGCTTTAATTCCGAAAGTACGTTGCCCGTCAGGGCGTCCGTTTCGCAAATTCTGTCTATCTCATCGCCGAAAAACTCCACCCTTATAGCAACTTCGGAATTGCTTGCAGGGAAGATTTCGACTATGTCGCCACGCACCCTGAAGCAGGAACGGTGAAAGTCCATGTCGTTGCGTTGATACTGAATTTCCACGAGCTTACGAAGCAGCGCATCTCTCTCCATCTCGTCGCCGGGGCGCATGGAGATTGCAAGGCGGAAGTACTCTTCGGGTGCGCCTAAACCGTATATACAGGAGACCGAAGCCACGACTATGACGTCCTCTCTTTCGCCCAGAGAGCTGGTTGCAGAGTTGCGGAGTTTATCTATCTCGTCGTTTAAGCTCATATCCTTTTCGATATAGGTATCGGTGGAGGGAATGTAGCTTTCTGGTTGATAATAATCGTAATAGGACACGAAGTACTCCACCCTGTTTTCGGGGAAGAACTCCTTAAACTCGTTGCACAGCTGGGCAGCAAGCGTCTTGTTGTGGGCTATTACCAAGGCGGGGCGACCCACTTCCTTGATGACGTTAGCCATAGTAAATGTCTTGCCCGAACCCGTAACGCCGAGCAGCACCTGCGTGCGGATACCGTCCTTTACACCTTCGACAAGTTTTTCTATTGCCTGCGGTTGGTCGCCCGTAGGCTTATATTTTGAATGAAGCTTGAATTGTACTGACATATGTATATAAACAAAAGTTTTTATTTACTCTATTATATAGCAACCATTCAAAAAAAGCAAATGTTTGCAATGCGTTTACAACGTGTTTAATTATTTATTTTTGAGTAAATCTTTAACCGTCTCGGCGGCAAGCAAAATTCCCGCCGCAGGGGGAACGAAGGAAACGGAGCCGGGGACGTGTCTGCCGCCTTCGCTAATTACCGCAGTTGTAGGCTCTTCTTCAGAATAGACCACCTTTAACTTATCTATCCCCTTCGCCTTTAACTCCCTTCTCATAACCCTTGCAAGGGGGCAGACCTTCGTTTTATAGATATCGGCAACCTTAAAGCCCATAGGGTCGAGCTTGTTTCCCGTACCCATACAGGAAATTACAGGCGTCTGCGCTTGGCGGCAACAGAGTGCGATAAGCACCTTTGCACCCACGCCGTCTATGGCGTCGACGACGTAATCGAAGGCTGAAAAATCAACCTTGTCTTTGCTCTCTTCATTGAAGAAAAACGGGTGTTCGTTGGCACATATGTCGGGGTTAATCGACTTTATTCGCTGTGAAGCCGCTTGCGTCTTTAATTGCCCCACACTGCCTTGCAGGGCTAAAATCTGACGGTTGATATTGCTTAAAGATACGACGTCTCCGTCGAATAAATCAATAGTGCCTACACCCATTCTGGCAAGGCACTCCACGACGTAGCCGCCCACGCCGCCCAAGCCGAAAACGGCGACTCTGCAAGATGACAGCTTTTCAATATTCTCTTCTCCCAAGACGAGAGCAGACCTGATAAATTCCTCTTTCATAACCGTATTATAACACGCCTTTATTGCAAAAGCAAACCGACGGAAGAATTTTCCGTCGGTTGTTAAAGTTTTGATTATTGCGGATAGAGATTGTCACGCCTAACCGTCGTTTTCGGGAGTTGACGGAACGTAGGGGAAGTTGACGTAGAAGGTCGACCCCTCCCCTTCCTTGGAGTTTACGCCGTAGCCAAAGTTATGGCTCTGCATAATTATCTTAACTATATTTAAGCCCAGCCCCGACCCCTTAACAGGACGTGTATGACTGTCCTTGCTCCTGTAGTATCTGTCCCAGATGTGGGTAAGCTCTTCTTCACTTATGCCCTTACCCGTGTCACGCACAGAGAAGTTTATAAGATTGGTCTGTGGAACGTACTTTAACGAGACGTACACCGTCTTGTCGTCACCCGTGTAGTTTATGGCGTTGGAAACGAGATTGTATATAACCTGATACAGCTTTTCTTCATCGCCTGAAGTGTACATATTGGGGTCGACGTCCACCATTATAGAGTAGCCCTGCGTATCCTGCAAATAGGAGAATTTATTGATTACGCTGTAGATTAAATCGGTAAGGTTGAATACCTTTATATTCAATTCCTGTAACCCAGAACTTATCTTCGAAGTATTTAAAATATCGTTTACAAGCCCTGTAAGCCTGTCGGACTCGTCTATAATTACCTGAAGATGTTTCTCCCTTTTGACCTTGTCGTCGCCTGAAATTTCCTTTATCATCGAAGCATACGCCTTTATCATCGTAAGCGGCGTTTTTAAATCGTGAGTGGTGTTGGCGAGAAGTTCCTTCTTGAAGTCGTCGGACTTCTTCATCTCGTCCTTCATATAGTTTAAGCTGTCCGAAAGGGTGGCTATTTCGGCATATTGCGCCGACGTGAATTGTACGGAATAGTCTCCGCTTGCAAGTTTTTTGGCTGTACCCGAAAGCTCACTTAACGGCGAAGCCAGCTTTTTAGACAGCGTATATGATATGAAAAAGGCGACTAATACCGACGAGAGAGCGATTATGAAAAGTATTAAACCTACTCTCGATACGGAATCGGCGACGGGCCCTACAGGATAGCGCACGACGAGCTTTGCAGCCACGCCGTCGATGGTCAGGCAGGTTATGACGTTGTAAGCCACTCTCGAATCGAATTTTGTAGTGAAATCGTAGACCTTTCCGTCCTTCCAATCGGGTACTCTTTCGTTGACCGAAGTGTAGATTTGCTCAAGCACGTCGTCACCGAGATGAGCGACGTTTAACATATCGTTGCCGTTTTCGTCGAAAAGAAAGGTAGAAACGCCTTCGGTAAGGGCGTATTCATAGACCAAAGTTTTCCGCTGTTCGTCAGTTATATCCGATTCCGTAATACGCACCGCAATGTTAGCGCTTACCGACTGCACTCTCTTTTCGGCACCCTCTAAACCTGTGCTCGACAAAAAGCCGTAAAATACTAACGAAATTACGGCGACAATTCCAAACGCAAATAAGACGAAATAACGCCATAGAATTACGTTTGTTCTATATATTTTTTTCGGTTTTAAGGGTAACTTGGTCTCCCCTTTAGACTTCGAACTTATAGCCAACCCCTCTCAATGTTACGATAAATTTACGGTACTGCTTTAAGTTTGCCCTTAACATCTTGATATGCGTGTCGACCGTCCTGTCGTCACCGTAGAAGTCAAAGCCCCATACGTCGTACAAGAGCTTTTCTCTCGTCAAGGCAATACCTTTATTTTTAATGAAATAGAAGAGTATGTCGTACTCCTTGGGCGTCAAATCAATCTTTTCACCGTCCACGAATACGTTTCTGCCTGCCATATCGACGGTTAACCCTTCGAAGGTAACCTTGTCGCCCGTCTCGTCCTTTTGCTGTTTACGCTTAGTTACGACATTGATCCTTGCCATCACCTCTTTAGGCGAGAAGGGCTTGGTAACGTAGTCGTCTACACCGATTTCAAAGCCGAAGAGCTTATCGTACTCCTCTCCCCTTGCAGACAGCATTATGACGGGGACATCCTTGCTCTTTTTAATCTCCTTAACGGCTGAAAACCCGTCAAGTCGGGGCATCATTACGTCCATCAATATGACGTCGAAGTCGGTATCTCTGCACATCTTAACGGCTTCCATACCGTCAGCCGCTTCGTATGCTTCGTTACCCTCAAACTCGACGTATTCCTTTAAAACGCCCCTGATCATCTCTTCATCGTCTACAATAAGTACTTTCATAAAAATACCCCTTAATTTTACTACTATATAATTATACACCCCTTTTGGTAATAAAGAAAGGGTGTATCTATGAAAAATTAGTGAAAGTTTGATATTTTTTTTAATTATTGGGTTGACAAAGCTCTTTGCAAGTGATATCATGCTTAATACAAACATATGTTTGTTAAGGGGGCGAAGGTATGCTTGACGCAAAAAGACTTGAAATATTGACCGAAAGCGCAAAGTACGACGTCTCCTGCTCCTCTTCGGGTTCAAAACGGGTGAACACGAAAGGGGGATTAGGTAACGCTTCCGTTGGGGGAATTTGTCACTCCTTTACCCCCGACGGGAGATGTATATCGCTTTTAAAAATTTTAATGAGCAACGCCTGTTTATACGACTGCGAGTACTGCCCCAACAGGCGCAGTGCGGACGTTGAGAGAGCCACGATTACTCCTGACGAGATATGCGAGCTCACCATCAATTTCTACAAACGTAATTATATAGAAGGGCTGTTTCTATCTTCTGCGGTCTTCTCTTCACCCAACTATACGATGGAGCTACTGACCGACACGGTTATTAAACTGCGGAAGGTCTATAATTTTAACGGGTATATCCATTTAAAGGGCATACCCCACGCTGACGACGCACTTATTATTAGAGCGGCAAAGTACGTGGACAGAATGAGCTTTAACGTGGAACTCCCCAGCGAGAAATCGCTTAAACTGCTTGCTCCGCAAAAGACCAAAGACAGCCTTCTGCTCCCTATGAAGAAGTTGAGCGACGCCATAACTTACGACAGGGAAAACAAGGTAAAAAACAGCCATAGGGTTATACCTGCAGGGCAGACCACGCAGATGATTGTGGGTGCGTCCCCCGAAAGCGACGGGCAGATTCTTCGCCTTACCGAAGCGCTTTACAGGCGAATGGGGCTGAAGAGAGTGTACTACTCTTCCTATATACCCGTCGTTCAAAGTCCGCTTCTTCCGCAAGTCGGGGCAGGGCTTTTAAGGGAACACAGACTGTATCAAGCAGACTGGTTGATACGCTTTTACGGCTTTGACGTAAACGAGATATGCGACGAAAACGACAATCTCTCCACCCAATTAGACCCCAAGTGCGCCTGGGCGTTAAGGCATATGGAGCTGTTCCCCATAGAGATTAACACCGCACCGCTTGAAAAACTTTTAAGGGTTCCCGGCATCGGGGCAAGGGGTGCATACCGTATAACCGAAGCGAGAAAATATACTACCCTTGACTTTGATAATCTTGCAAAAATGCGCATAATACTTAAAAGGGCAAAACACTTTATAACCTGCAAGGGGAAATTCTACGGCTCCGAGAACGTCAATACGGTTAACGCATCTTTATTGCTTGAAGCGAGATGCGACAATGCAGAGCAGCTTTCTATGTTCTCATCTCCTTCAGTCGCTGTTTCTGCCCTTACGGGTGAGATATGACGTATTACATTACTGACGGCACCGAAGACTGCTTTTATACCGCCGTCTTTGACGCCTATAACGATGACGAGTGTATAATAACTTCATATTGCGACGTGCAATTAGGGCTGGAGTGCGCTATTAAAGAAGTTAAAACAGACGCTCAAAAGGCTGAAAGGGTAAGGCGAAAACTCAACGTTTTGGACGGCGGTGCGTTAAACGACGTTAAGCTGCTGCTTAAAAGCTGTGACCCGCTTAAGGAGAATATTGCCTTTACCTACGTTAAGCTGATTGTCAAAAACGGCGGCGCTGTGCGTAATATGCAAGCCGACCCGAGAGTTTTGGAAGCGACGGACTTAATATCTAAAGTGACGGGCGAAACGCACAGAATGAAGGGGTTTTTGCGGTTTATGGAGACTACGGACGGCGTGTTGTACGCCCCCTACTCACCCGACAACGATATAACAGATATGCTGTCCGTTCACTTCGCAAAAAGGCTCGGCGTTCAGAAGTTCGTCATACACGACGTAAAAAGAAAGATTGCCGCCCTGTACGACGGCAACGAGATAGTTATAACGAGAGTTGAGAATGCTGAAATTTACCTTTCGGAATACGAAAAGTATTTCGAAAACTTGTGGAGACAATACTATAAATCCGTCAACATTTTATCCCGCCCGCACGAAAAACAGATGAAGGGCTATATGCCCGTGAGGTATTGGAAATTCCTACCCGAAAAGCATTAGAATTTTTAGCGCCGCAGGCGGTTGCCTGCGGCGCTTTACAATCTGTATTTAAGAGCAATTAATCCTTATCCGTATCGCCGTCATTGGAAGGCTCTTTTGAAGAACGGGCAAATTCCATACTATCTCTATCGTTTCTCTCCCTTACAAGCTCTTCATAGAAAGCTGCGTGAGCACACTGCCTGTAGGGCAACACCCAGAAGGCAAGTATGCCGAAAGTGAGAATGCACAAAATGTACCAACCCATAAAGCTGCAATCAAGGCAGAATAAACGCCATTTATTGCCGGTCATCATCTCCTGCGAGCTTAAACGTGCCTGATTAGGATCCATACCGGGATTGTCGGCTAATATGTAATAGCTCATCGAATACGCATACGATTTAATGACGCCGGGAATGATAAAGAGCAACGTCCAAAGGTAAATTAAAATTTCATTGATGAGAATGAGTAAAAAAGAGTTAGTGAAATTTCTGAATCCGAGAAAGGCATCGGTCATTATTACGTTAAAGCCACGAACTGCCTTTAAAGTAATCATCGTCACGGAGAGCGTAAGGGGACCTGCTACCAACACTAAACCCACCAGACCTACGCCTGTTACGCTTAAGATGGCGAGCGTAAATATGGTAAGCGAAACCAAAAGCCATAAAACAGCAAACGTTCCCCATTTGCCGCTCATACTCTCCCACGCCTTTGCCCTGAAATCTTTTGCTTTCATAATATCTCCTTTAAAAGACGGCTTATACCGTCAGCTCCCCTATATTATACGCTATTAAATTGCCATAGTCAACAACTTGAGAAAAAGTTGTTTTTTTATATAATTTTGCATTCTGCACAAATTTAAGTCTCATTGCGGTTGACAAATTGTTAATAGACTTGTATAATTTTGTAAAAGTAAAGTTACTTTATTTTTTTCGCAAAGGAGAAAAGAGTATGAAGACAGCAGCAAAAGTTTTCACTATTATCGGTATGATTGTAGGCGCTGTAGGCATTTTGCCTATAATTTTCGGTGCAATTACGCTTAGCAAGATGAATTCAGCCAAAGACATGAACGAACTTCAAATCTGGGGTATTTTAGACCTGATTTTCTGTAGCGTTTTGGGCGGTATTTTTGTGCTTTGTATGAAAAACGAAGACTTGAGAAAATAATTAATCGAAAAGGACTTTAAACCCGTAAAGCGTATAAGCTTTACGGGTTCTTTTTAACTTGAAAATTCGGATTGCTTATTCAAAGCAACCCGAATAACTTATTTGTTTAAGCTCTTATCTATCTTATCGAAGAAGTCCTGAAGATAGTTGTTTTCGATATCTTCGATTTTTCCGCTATCCGCAAGATTTGTAAGCTCGCTATCTACAGGCACCTTTGCAACCGCAGGAATACCGTACTCAAGCGCAAGCGCATCTACCTTGCTATCGCCGAAGATGTTGATCTTTCTGCCGCAATCGGGGCAGGAGATGTATGACATATTCTCAACAATACCTAAAATAGGTACGTTCATCATCTTTGCCATATTGACTGCCTTTTGAACTATCATACCCACCAAATCCTGCGGAGTGGTGACGATTATAATGCCGTCTAAAGGCAGGCTCTGGAAAATGGTTAAAGGCACGTCGCCCGTTCCGGGAGGCATATCGATAAACATAATATCTACCGCTTCCCATATAACGTCCGTCCAGAACTGAAGGACTGTACCTGAAATGAGAGACCCCCTCCACACTACGGGTTCGTCCTCGTGCTCTAAAAGCACGTTCATACTCATAACCTGAACGCCGTACTTGGAATCGACGGGGAGTATGCCCTTTTCACTACCCATAGCCCTTTCGTGTATGCCGAACATTTTGGGAATCGAAGGGCCTGTAATATCTGCATCCATAAGCGCTGCGTTATAACCACGCCTCTGCGCTGAAACGGCGAGCAATGCGCTCGTCATAGATTTACCTACGCCGCCTTTGCCTGATACGACGGCAACGACCTTTTTAACCGTACTCAACTCGTGCGGTTTTTTCTTTAAGCTCTCCTGCTTACGGGAAGAACAGCTTTCACCGCAGGACGAGCAATCGTGACTACAATTTTCTGCCATAATACCTCCAAAATTTGCAAACTATATTTTAGAGTATAGCCCTATAAAAGTCAAGTTATTTGCGTTAACCCAGAAATTTACTTGCATTGTTTAAATTTATTTGCTATAATGCCTTTACCGTGCTAGGTGGGGAGTTAGCGGTGCCCTGTACCCGCAATCCGCTATAGCGGGACCGAATTGCCCCTCTCGACGGCTAAAGTGGAAAGCAGCCCATTATAAGGGGTGTTGATAACAAGGTCTTATGCAACTTTTCGCCGTGAACCGTGTCAGGATAGGGATATAGCAGCACTAAGCGGAGTGACGAGTGTGCCATAAGGTAGCCTTGTAGTAGCCACCTGTAATGGTAACGTTTCGGCTTTATTCGGCAAAAGGGACTGCACGGCTTTTTTTGAATAAGTTAACCCGTCTGCGAATGCAGACGGGTTTCTTTATTATATTAATATGTAGACTATATAATTTTGAATATGCCGCAGCATTGAAGCACTATGCAAGTTATTGCAAGGAGTACAAGGTATAGGCTAAACCATTTGTAATTTGCCTTTTTAATAGCTTTAAGCATAACCTTGATTGCAAACAGTCCCACCAATGCAGAGACGATAAAACCTATCGCTATACACCAACCGAACTGCGAGTCGGGTGAGACAAATTGCTGTTGAAGCGAGCCGTCCCACAAGGTCTTGACAAGCTCCACAAGGAAGCCACCCAGAATTACGGGAATCGACATCAGAAAGGAGAAATGCGCAACTTCGTCGTTGTCACCGCCGGCAAATATACCTGCAGCTACGGTCGAGCCGCTCCTTGAAATGCCGGGGAGCACTGCAATCGCCTGTGCAACACCCATAGGGATTGTCGTACGCCAACATAAAGGTAAAACCTTCTTCCTACGTTTTGCATATATCTCGGTTGCAAACAGTACCCCTGCCGTGATTATAAAGAATACCGCAAGGAATATACCTACATATTCACCCTTTGCAATATTATCTTCGATGACATCGTCAAGCAAGACGCCTACTATTCCCGCAGGGATTGTAGCAACCACTAAATACAACAGGGTTATAGGCTTTTTAAAGAGATTTACAATATCCTTCCAGAAAATTATACACACAGCAACCAAGGTGCCGAGATGTAAAATTAGGTTAAAAAAGATTTGCCCATCAAAAAACTCTATACCGTGCTGCATCTGATTTCCCAATATTCTCTGCAAAAACGTCAAGTGACCTGACGATGATACGGGCAAAAATTCAGTTAAGCCTTGAGTTAACCCCAAAACTATCGCTTCCCACCACTGCATAACTTATGAATCTAACTCCGATAAATCTTTATAGACTTCCTTATTAGTCTTGACCGTGTCGTCGTTGACAAGAGTACGGATAATTTCCGAACGCTTTAACGTTGCTTCGTTGGTTAAATCAGATTCCTTAATCCACTCATAAAAGCGGTTTTCGAAAGTGCCTTCCTTTTCAACGTTTTCCTGCGAGAACGTGGGGGCGTAGTTTTCACCGCCGTTGAAGCTGAACGTGTCGGTTACATAGATAATGTGCCAACCGTAGTCGCCTGCGCAGACCTTGAACGCACCTACGCCCATTCTCAACGCCTGTTGTGCGGCATACTCGAATTCCTTGATATAGCTGGTTGAATATGCCGATACGGAGTAGCCGATATACCTTGAAAGAATACCTGTATCGGTGGTGTATGCGTATTGCAGCTCGTTCACTGCGCAAAGCGCCTTGTAACGATCGCTATCCTTCTCGAACATATTCTTGTCGGAAGTGTCGGTGATAGTTACCTTACCCGTTGCATATACGAGCTTGGAATAGTCAATCTCGTCTTCTTCACCCGCCTTTGTGAAGTCAGTTACCGCATAGTAATCATCTTTCGTAGCCGTACCGCCAAAAGTATCGCCGTAGCTATATGCTACACTGTCTCCGCCAAGGACGTAATTAACATATGCGACAAACTCGTCTAACATACCGTCAATGTCAATCTTATTGGGTATCAAGGTGTAGCTACCGTTAGAATTTTTCTTAACAGTTCCGTTGTAGCTGTATCTGCCGTCGTACTTTTCCAAAGCTTCGTACTTGTCGGTCTTGGTCAAGTTGTTTTCAAAGAAGAGATAATCCCTTCCGCTGTCCTTACCGTAGTACTCAAGCGAAGTTTCGCTTGCATTGAAAGAATAGTCGGTTGTGCCGTTGAACCAGGCAGAACGCTGATCCGTCGTCGTAATGTTTTTCAACAGCTTGTTTCTGTCAGCAAAATAATCGCTGTCGGTAACGCCGCTGTTGTTATCACGATAGTACTGCAGCTCGGTGAGCTTTTCGGACTGCTTATCGCTGAAGGGAAGCAGAATATTGTATACATAGCCGTAAGTGCCGTATGTCCCGTCAATCTCATCGGTATCGCCTGTAGTGTCAGGGCTGTAGAGAATGAACGAAGTGTCGGAAATGTTATCTAAAGCCGATTCAAACGACGACGTCTCGTCATAGGTAGCAGCCTGTTCTTCGTAGATTTTTTCGTATCTGCCCTGAATATAGGTGTAGACACCGCCTTCCACAGTGGTTATAACCGCTTCCCTGTCCTTCTCGAACAAATCGCTGAACTCGGAGACAATCTCCTGCTGAAGCTGCGATACATACATATCCTGAACGTACTTCAAGTCGTCCACTTTGGTGTTATCCGTTTCGTTATCGGCTAAAAGGTAGTTGCTCTTAAGATAGTTAACGAAAGACGAATATGCCTTGCGGCGAGTGGTGCGGTTGGTACCTTCCAAAGGCTCGTACTCGTCGCCTGCGTCGGCAAGCAGGTTGCCCGTGTAGCCGGTGTACACGTTATAATTTTCAGGAATATAGTCTTCCTTAAGCGTATCTACGCCCGTAGGAGTAGTACGGCTGTCCGTACCCGTATAACTATCGTCGCTTTCCGATTTGATAAAGTTCTTTTCATAGCTATCTAAAACAGAGTTGAGAGACGAGTTGACAGAGTACTTTGCACTCTTTACGCCGTCTGAAGCTTCGCCGCCGAGAAGGTATTCATACTTCTCCTTCTCGCTCTCTTTGGAAAGATAGGTAGAAAGGCTGATATTAGAATCGCTGTCTTCGCACTTGCTCTTTAAAACGTATGCCGTAGCGTACTGCGTTACCACAGTGTTTTCAACCAATGCGTCGGAGAGCATATCGAACACCTGTGCATAGGTAGTATAGCCCTGCTGAACGTAGCTGTAGCCCGTATTGAGATAGGACACGATTAAATCCATCTTGGTGACGGTTTCTTCTCCGATTGCGTCTGCATATTCGCCGAATTCCGACGTGAAGTCAGAGCTTGCGGATATGTTTATAGTAGAGACGACCTGTTTACTGTCTCTCCTATTCATCGTGACACAACCGCCGAGCGTAGCGCTCATAGTAATCGATACGGCTACTGCCGCAATCGCAATCAATTTGCTTTTAAGTTTCTTCATTGAAAATCCCCTAAATGGCAATTATCGTTATAGAACGATTAGCTATTTGATAAAAAAACAACTATCCGTATTATTATATACTATAAAAAGTCTAAAGACAAATTATTTTTAAGTATTTTGGTTAAAACTTAATGCGAATTTCAAAAATTTTGTCATTCCCAGCATTGTTTTAGTCTGCGTCGACTGCGGTCTGAAAACAACTTGCGGCACTTTTGCCATAGAAAGGGTTATCTCTCTCTTGTAATTGTCTATAGCGGCGGCAAGGCGACTATCGTGCAAACTGTTAATCGAAGGCAATTCTAAACAGCCGCCCTGGGGGTCAACCGTAATCTTTTTGACGTTGAACTTTGCGGCATAGCTTTTAAGAACTGCGATGATTAAAAGGTTTAGCACTTCATCAGGCACCTGACCGTAGTTGTCTTCCATACTGCGAAGTACTCTCTTATAGTCTTCGACCGAACGGATTTCGGCAATCTGCTTGTAGCAATCCATTCTGCCTGCACTGCTTTCGATATATTTTTCGGGGATATAAGCACCCGTCTTGATGTCGAGCTCTGCAGTAAACTGCCTTTCGCCCGAGACTTCTTCCTTTAATATCTTGGAGTACAGCTCGTAACCGACCTTATCCATATGCCCGTGTTGCTCTGCGCCTAACACGTTGCCTGCACCCCTTATCTCCAGATCACGCATTGCGATTTTAAAGCCTGAACCGAGCTCCGTAAACTGCATTATTGCCTTTAACCTTTCGGCGGCGTCACTCGTTAATACCTTTTCAGGCTTGAAGGTGAAGTATGCCGAAGCGAGCCTTGAACCCCTGCCTACTCTGCCACGCAGCTGATAGAGCTGGGATATACCTAACCTGTCGGCATCTATGACTATTATGGTGTTGGCGTTGGGCAAATCTATGCCGTTTTCTATGATAGTCGTGGTGACAAGCACGTTCTTCTCCCCGCTATAGAAGGAGAATACGTTGCCTTCCAGAAGGTTTTTATCCATTCTGCCGTGCGCATACACTACCTTGGCTTCGGGAATAATCCTTGCAATTCTGCCTGCAAACTCGGAGATGGTCTCCACACGGTTATACAGAATAAACACCTGACCGCCACGGGTTATTTCCCTTAAAACCGCATCCCTTATGAGAGTTTCGCTCTCTTCCACGACGTAGGTCTGCACAGGCAATCTCCTGCCGGGAGCGGTATTGATTGTGCTTATATCCCTGATGCCCGAAAGCGACATATGAAGCGTTCGGGGTATGGGGGTTGCCGTCATCGTAAGACAGTCGATATTGTTCTTTATATGTTTGATTTTCTCCTTATGCTCGACGCCGAAACGCTGTTCTTCATCGAGAATAAGCAGGCCTAAATCCTTAAATTTTACGTCGGAAGAGAGTAGCCTGTGGGTGCCGATTATTAAATCGATTTCACCGTTTTCAAGGCGTTTTAAGGTTTCTTCCTGCTGTTTTGGCGTTTTGAAGCGGTTGAGCTTTTCCACACTAACCCCAAACTCTTCAAATCTCTTTACCGCCGTATTGAAATGTTGTTCGGAGAGAATGGTACTCGGACACATCAGTGCGGCTTGTTTTCCGCCGAGCACACAAAGGTATGCGGCACGGAAAGCCACTTCCGTCTTGCCGTAGCCCACGTCTCCGCATAACAGTCTGTCCATAACCTTATCCGAACACATATCCCCCTTTATCTCTTCTATACAGGTGAGCTGGTCGGGGGTTTCTTCGTATTCAAAGGCGTTTTCAAACTCCTCCATCATAGCCACGTTTTCGGGGAAGGCATAGCCCTTTCTCTCCCCCCTTTCGGCGTAGAGAAGCTTTAAGTCGAAGGCGAGCTTGCGTACAGACTGGCGCACACGCTCTTTGACCCTTTCAAATTCCGCACCGCCGATTTTAGACAGGGTGGGATTCTCTTCGCCAACGTATTTGGAGAGTGTGTCCATCTGCTCGACGGGAACGTACAGCACGTCGCCGCCACGGTAGGCGATTGCAACGTATTCCTTTATGCCGTCCGTCGTTTCAATCTTTTTAGTCCCCGTTATCTTGCCGACGCCGTGTTTTTCGTGTACGGCATAGTCGCCCACTTCGGGTGCGGAGAATAAATCTCCCCTGCGCTTTTTAATTCGCTTTTGGGTGGTTTTGGTAAAGACGTTACCGCTTCCCACCACCGCAAGACGGGCGTCGTGAAGTATAAATCCTTTGGTTAACGCTTCGGAAGATACGCACACGTCTAAAAGTGCGTCAAGGCGGTCGGGAACGGGATTAACCCCTATATATGCTTCGTGCAACACCTCTATAAGCCTTTCGTAGTGATTGACTCCGTCGGCAAAAATCAAGACCCTGTAACCGCCTGAAAGCCAATGCTTAACGTCTTCGGCAAGCAGGGGAACGTTATTTAAATACGAAGGCGAAGGAACGTGTTTTATATTGTAGGTTTTAAGCGGCTTAAAGAAGGGTATCTGTGTTGTAAAGGTCTGCAACGCCATATTTAAAAACTTGGTTGCACCACCTATAAACTGCTCTTCTGTGAGAAATTGCTCCCTTGAAAAGGCGCAGACTTCTCCGCCTTCCGAAAGCTCTCTAAATCTCTCCAAATGCTCCTTTTCAAGCGACTGCAACCTGTCGTATATGGGCTTGCACTCGTCGAAAATTACAAGTGTATCGTGGGGCAGAATATCGAAGAGCGTTTTGGCGCACTGGAGTTTAGGATATAAAAAATCCTGACCTGCAAACGGAGTATGGACATTGAGCTTTTCCGCAAGGGTTGAGAGAAGCGAAGAAAGGCGTTTATACTGTGCGTCGCTCTTGCACTTCTTTAATTCCCCGTTTAACGTTGAAATCAGGCTATTACTCTCTTCCGCTTCGATATAGCAGTCTATCGCCGGCATAATTATTACGCTATCTATATCAGGCAGTCTCTCTCCACTTGTTATCTCATAGGGGCGGATACGCTCCGCCTCGTCACCGAAGAAATCCACCCTTACAGGGTTCTCCGCACCTACGGGGAAGATGTCCAAAATATCCCCCCTTACGGCAAAGGCACCCTTGCTCTCTACGGTATATTCACGGGTGTAGCCCATTTTGACAAGCAGAGCGGGAAGTGACGAATAGTCGTACTCGCACCCCTTTTTTATGGCTATTGCAGGGAGTTTGTCGGGCACCAACTGCAACGCCGCTTCCACGTCGCACACAATGATTTCCGCACCGCTTAAAATGGCGCATAGGCCTTCTATTCTTTTAAAAAGAGCGTCCTTCGATACGGCGGACTTATATAATAAGACGTCGTCTTTGGGGGGAAGGTAAGCACACTTTTTGCCCGACAAAACATTAATCGCCGCATACGCCTGCGCCGCTTCAACTGGGGTTGCGCAGATGTATAAAACAGGTCTTTCACACACCGAAGCGGTGAGATATTTTAAACTTTCCGCAACGCCGAAAACCGCCGTCGGCACGCCGAGGCGGATATCTTCCTTTATAGAGGGGAACTCCCCTTGTAAAAATTCAGGGTTAAAAAAACCTCTTTTCATCTAAATTTATACCGAAATTTATGCTTTCGGTCTGGTCAAGGTTAAAGTTAAATTTAAGAAATTAGGGGGCAGGGATTGTTACGCCTATCCGTTAAACGAAGTCATCACCTGTTCAATGGGCATACCCTTTGCAAAGGCTATTGCAGCCTGTGCCGCCCTGTTGCACGACCCGATAAATATATCGTAATCATCCGCCTTGACGTTGGACAGAACGTAGTTGATTATGGGAATATTTACTTCTTCGTCACGAATTCCTATGCGGATACGGGCAAACTTCTGTGTGCCGATTTCTGCAATCACGGAGCGCATACCGTTATGAGTGCCTGCACTGCCTTCGGGGCGAATGCGAATTTTACCCTTGGGTATGTCGTAGTCGTCGTATATTACTATCAAATCTTCGGGGGTGGCTTTGTATTTTGCGAGCAACTGTTTAACCGCCCTGCCCGAATTGTTCATATAGGTGAGCGGTTGAGCTAAAATAACCTTTTCGCCGCCAACGTGCGCTTCGGCAGTCTGCGCTTCGCACTCCTTCTTTTTGAACTTTACACCCAAAGCGTTTGCGGCGTCACCTACTGCAAGCCAGCCCATATTATGAAAGGTTTTTAAATACTGCTGTTCGGGGTTACCCAAACCTACTATAATATACATATGTTACCCATTATAAAACTTAAGCCACGGTCAGCCCGTGGCTTTTGTATATTTTCGGTCAAGTGATTAGTCGTAAATCTTTGACATAGGCTTGTCAAGATATACGTTCTCGATAGCGCTTGCAAAAATGCTTGCGGTTGAGATAATCTTGAAGATGGGGAGCATCTTCTCTTCGGGAATATTGATGGTATCGAGAATTGCGAGCTCGGTTATAGGGGAAGCCGCAAGCCTGTCGATTGCAGGGCCGGAGAGAACGCCGTGAGAGCAGCAAGCATAAATCTCTTTTGCGCCTGCTTCCTTTAACGCCTTTGCGCCCTGAACTATAGTACCTGCCGTATCAATCATATCGTCGACCATAAGACAGTTCTTACCTTCAACGTCGCCGATGATGTTCATAACTTCCATCATGTTTGCCTTAGGACGGCGTTTATCGATGATAGCCATCTTTGCGTCCATCTTTGCGGCAACCTTTCTTGCCCTTGCAACGGAGCCGATGTCGGGGGAAACGACCACGAAGTTGTCGTCTACCTTGGGTTTAAAGTAGTTGTATAAGGTGGGACCGCCTACAAGGTTGTCCAGGGGAATATCGAAGAAGCCCTGAATCTGCAGGCAGTGTAAATCCATAGTTAAGATCCTGTCTGCGCCTGCGCTCGTCAAAAGATTTGCAACGAGCTTTGCGGTGATAGGTTCCCTTGAACGTGCCTTTCTGTCCTGACGGGCATAGCCGAAGTAGGGAATAACCGCAGTAATTCTGCCTGCGCTTGCACGCTTTGCGGCGTCAATCATGATGAGAAGTTCCATCAGGTTAACGTTGACGGGATAGCTCGTAGACTGGATTAAAAACACGTCCTTACCACGAACGGTTTCATCGTAACGAACGTAGATTTCACCGTCGGAAAAGTGAGTTACTTCCATCTCGCCGAGCGTAGTGTTGAGCTGTGCGGCAATCTTTTCTGCCAAAGGTCTATTGGAGTTGCCAGAAAAAATCTTGATTTCGTTGCCGTGGTTAATCATTGGGGTTG
>JBJEVC010000012.1:0-1512 GCA_051884135.1 Candidatus Coproplasma sp.
CGGGAGGCTTATCCGCTGACCATGTTCTTGAAAATAACGACTGGGAAACCATTTCTAAAGTTGCAAGAGCAGGAAAAGCGGCACAATTTTGGAGCATTGGTGACAAGAAAACTATAACATTAGGTAGTAAAACGTTTCATGCTCAAATTATAGGATTTGAGCATGACAATGTAACAGATGCCGCAACTTACGGTAAGGCAAAAGCCGGAATTACTTTCCAATTAGAAGAACTATACAGTAATAACGCGGGTAACAAAACATTTAGTATGAATTCAAGCGCAACAAGTGTGGGCGGTTGGGCAAGCAGTGCAATGCGTACTTCTACCATGGCAACTATTAAAAATTCCTTGCCCGCAGAATTAAAAAGCGTTGTTCAAGCTGTTAATAAAGTATCTTGCGTGGGTAATAATTCTTCAAATGTTGAAACTGTTTCAGACGTATGTTTCCTGCTTTCTGAAATTGAGATAAGGGGTTCTCGTTCATATTCTGCACCCGGTGAAGGTTCCCAATATGCTTATTATGCGGCTGGAAACTCTAAAATTAAATATTCTGGTACTACCGCAACAGGCTGGTGGACACGCTCGGCACGTTCGGACGATGATACTCTTTTTATCTATGTAAAATATAACGGTGCTTTCGATAATATTTACGCAAACGAATATTACGGCGTTGCTTTCGCCTTTTGCGTTTAATAAAGGGGTGATAAAATGGCATACAATTATAAATTTGCAAAGACAGAGGACGGAGTAAACCTTGAATACGCCCCGGCGGAATTTGACCTTGAGAGCGTACATTACAACTCCACCACTTGGGACGAGCACTACAACGCCATAGGCTATTATGCCCTTGTGAGGACGGAAAGCCCTGTAAAAGAGGGGTATTATTACACTCCGAAATACACCCGTGCTCAAAGGCAGAGCGAGAGGTACGACCGGGAGGGCGTCTGGGGTACATACACACAGGAAATCCTGCTCGAGGAATGGGAAGAACATGAAAACCCGGTTCCCGAACCGACGGAGGAAGAACAGTACGCCGAAGCGGCGAGAATACTGCTTGGAGAAACCGAATAATAACAGAAAGGAATCAAGAAATATGAAAGCTATGTTATCACAGCCTATGGCTGGCAAAACCGATGAGGAAATCGTTGCAACAAGAGAAAAGGCAATCAAGGCACTTACCGCAAAAGGGTATGAGATTGTTAATACTCTTTTCACCGATGAATGGTACAGCAAAGAGCAAATGGAAAAAAGGGGAGTTGTTCAAATTCCGCTGTGCTTCCTTGCAAAGTCTCTTGAAAATATGAGTCTTTGTCATGCAGCTTATTTTTGCAAAGGCTGGGAAAACGCAAGGGGTTGCAGAATTGAGCACGAAGCCGCTGTGGCATATGGGCTCGACATTATTTATGAAGAATAAGTGGAGGAATCCGAATGAGCGACGTTATTGAGAGAGCGAGAGCTTTGCGCCCTATCATAGTAAAGGCCATGGAGGGAGTCGACGACAGCACCGCCGCAA
>JBJEVC010000013.1:0-6320 GCA_051884135.1 Candidatus Coproplasma sp.
AGAATTATCTATTTTTTAGTTTTTATCTCCACCACAACATTTGACAAAGAGCCAAAAAGGTGTGCCAAAAGCACACCTTTTTACTAATGATTTTATTTAAATTATAACTTTTCAACCACTTCAACAAGCTCGCCAACCGTCTTGATTTGGGTTACTTCTTCATCGGGAATGGTCTTACCTGTTGCGTCTTCAAGCTGCATTAAAAGCTCTACAACGTCCAAAGAGTCTGCGCCAAGATCGTCTACGATTTTGCTCTCTAAAGTAATCTTGGACTGGGGAATACCAAGCTGCTCTGCAAGCATTTCTGCAATTTTATCAAACATTATTATTACTCCTAAATTTAAATTAGTCTACCCTTTAAGTATAAATCAACCGTCACAATTTGTCAAGGGTTTTATTTAATTACCGTCGCAACGTGACATATTCCGTAATTTATATAGTTTTAAGCTTTTTCGGGTTTCTTAAGCTGTTTAATAGAGAGCCCTATTCTCTGCTTTTTGACGTCGAGATTGATGATAACCGCTTCTACGTGCTGCCCGACCTTTAACGCATCGGAAGGGTGCTTGATATACTTGTCGGTTATTTCGGAGACGTGAACCAACCCGTCCTGATGAACGCCAATATCGATGAAAGCGCCGAAGTCGCACACGTTGCGAACCGAGCCTTCAACCACCATTCCCACCTTTAAATCTTCGATACCTAAAATATCCCTGCGAAGTACGGGAGGGGGAAGGCTGTCACGAATGTCCCTGCCGGGCTTTAATAGCTCGGTGACCACGTCGGAGAGCGTCGCTTCGTCAAGGCCGCATTGCTCCGCCACTTTTTTAGAGCCTAACGCCTTGACCTTTGCAGGCAGTTCCTTAACGTCGCCGTTCTGTACGTCTTTTACCGTATAGCCGAAAAGGCTCAAAAGTTTTTCCGCACCTTTATAGCTTTCGGGGTGAACGGCGGTATTGTCTAAAACGTTCTTGCCGTCGGTTATCCTTAAGAAGCCTGCGCACTGCTCGTATGCCTTTGCGCCAAGCTTCGGCACCTTTAAAAGCTGCTTGCGCTCCGTGAATTTGCCGTTAGCTTCCCTGTAGGTTACTATGCTCTTCGCCGTACCCGAATTTAAACCTGCAACGTACTTTAAAAGGTATGCGCTCGCCGTGTTTAAGTCTACGCCTACGCTGTTTACGCAGTCTTCAAGCACGCCGCCTAACACGGCGTCTAATCTCTTTTTATCCATATCGTGCTGGTACTGACCTACGCCTATGGACTTGGGGTCGATTTTAATAAGCTCTGCCAAAGGGTCCTGAAGCCTTCTCGCAATGGATATCGCAGAACGCTTGGTTAAATCTAAATCGGGGAACTCTTCCGCCGCAAGGGGGCTCGCCGAATACACCGAAGCGCCCGCTTCGCTTACCACCGCATAAGATACGGGGCGGTCGAGCTCTTTTATAAGGTCTGCAACGAATATCTCCGTCTCTTTGCCTGCCGTACCGTTGCCGATTGAAATTACGTCGACGTTATGTTTTTTTACAAGGCGTTTGATGGTTGCCTTGCTCTCGTCCATCCTTGCCATAGGGGGGACGGGGAAGATGACGTCGGTATCTAACACCTTGCCCGTTGCGTCAACTACCGCCACCTTACAACCCGTTCTGTAGCCCGGGTCAAGCCCTAACGTGACTTTATCTTTAACGGGTGGCTGTAATAGCAAGGGGCGCAAATTCACTTCGAACATATGAATTGCCTGTTCGCTCGCCCTGTCGGTCAATATTGCCCTGACTTCCCTTTCAATGGAAGGCTGAATCAATCTATCGTAACCGTCGGAAGCAGCTTCTTTTATAAGGTCTGCACACTCGCCCTTGCTGTGGACGTACTTTGCGGCGCACACTCTCTTTGCCATATCGGCGTCGAAGGCTATCTTAACCCTTAAGCACTCTTCCTTTTCTCCCCTGTTGATGGCGAGAATTCTGTGGTTTTTGATTTCGGGTACGAGCTCGGTATAGTCGGCGTACATATCGTAGGTTCCCTTGCCGTCGTCCTTTAAAAGCTTAACCTGTACTTCGCCGTGATTTTCCAAAAGGGTTCGAAGCTTTTTTCTTAATTCCGCATTATCGGAAATAATTTCGGCAATTACGTCCTTTGCGCCCTGAAGAGCCTGCTGAACGCTCTCTACTCCCTTCTCTACGTCTATGTATTTTTCCGCTTCGGATACGGGGTCTCCTTCCTGCGCTAAAATAAATTCGGCAAGGGGCTGCAAACCTTTTTCGATAGCAACCGAAGCTCTCGTCTTTTTCTTCTGCTTATAGGGACGGTAGACGTCTTCTATCTCCGTCATAGTCGTGCAGGCGGAAATGGCAACGTTGACTTCTTCCGTCATCTTGCCCTGCTCTTCGATAGCGGCGGCGACTTCCGCCTTGCGCTTTTCAAGGTTTGTCAGGTACTCGTATCTGTCGGCAAACTGCCTTAACAGCTGATCGTCGATACCGCCCGTCATCTCCTTTCTGTAGCGTGCGATGAAGGGTATTGTGTTGCCTTCGTCCAAAAGCTTAACCACGTTTTCGGCGTGGTCGGCTTTTAAGTTAAATTCCTGCATAAGTTGTTGTGTTATATTCATATTCCACCTTATTTAAAGACGCTTGAGCGTCTTAAGTTCTGCCTTTTGTTCTTGAGTTAACCGAAAGCTTTCGCAAGCCTTTACGATTGCCTTATTGTGAGTTGCCTTATCGAGCCTGTTTGATTTTAAATACGCTTTCCCTTCACCGTAATGCTTTACTATCACTTCGGCGACAAGCCAAGCCACCGCCATATGTACATAGTAAAAAGAAGTATCCGCCCTTTCCACACTTTTGAAAATCGTATCTAAATACTCCTTGTCAACGTAAAAATGCAGTAAGGTTACAAGCGCATAGCGTTGGTAAAACCCCCTGTTAACCCCCAAGTATGCCTTAACGAACGGCAAAAATTCTTCCCTGTGGGTTTTAATGCATGCCGCCTTAAAGCAATCGCAACACGCCCAATTATCGATTATTTCTACGCACCTGTCAACCACGTTTACAAACTTATCGTAGGGCAGCGATGACGCAACTAAAAGCTTTAAAAAAGTCACTTCATAGTAGTCGTTCGGAAGGGCGAAAAGCTCTTCAATATCCCCTTTATACTCTTTGGCTATCTTGCGTAAAATCGGGGTACGAACGCCGATGACGTTGATATTCGGGTTGTTTAAAAGCTTGCTGTGAAAGGCGGCGTAACCGCCGTCTGCAACGCTTTTCAGCTTTGAAATAAGCTCTTCGTAAAGTGCCATACGTTTAATCATTAAAAGAGCGGCTTGTCCACGTTGCCCACTACGGCGGAAGCCATATATTTGGTGTCAAAGCTATATTCAATAGCTTCGTTTACGTCGTCTAAAGTTACTGCGTTAAGCCTTGCAACTCTGTCTTCGAAGTCGTAGACCTTACCCGAATACAACAGCTCCTTGCCGTATAGAAGCATTTGGGAGCTTGTACTCTCCTGCGCAAAGACCAAGGAAGAGAGCATCTGCTCCTTACCCCTTTTAAATTCGTCTTCGGTTATATCCTTTTGCTTAATTGCCTTGATACAATCCCCGATTGCTTCGATTGACTTTTTGTAATTCTTGGCATTTACACCTGCGTATATGGTTAATGCACCCGACTTTTCGTAGGTGCTTAAATACGAGTATACGGTGTAGGCGAGCCCCAGCTTTTCACGCACGGTCTGGAACAGGCGGGAAGACATACTTCCGCCTAACACGGCGTTCATAATCTGCGTTGCGTCGCAGAGCCTTTCGTACCTTTTAAAAGAAGGGTATGCAACCGCAACGTGAATCTGCTCGATATCCTTCTTCTTATAGAGATGTGCGCCCGTCAGCTCAACTGCCAGCTCTCTCTCATCTAACGTGTTTGCAGGGAGCGAAGCAAAATACTCTTCTACCATCTTTTCGGCGAGCTCGAAGGAGATGTTGCCTGCCATCGATACGACTATATTGTCTGGCGTATAGCGAGAGTTTAAATACTTATCTATATCCTGTTTTGTAAAACCGGACACGTTGCTCTTACTGCCTAAAATGTTTCTGCCGTAGTTCTTTTTACCGAAAAACGCCTCAGAAAGCACGTCTAAACACAAATCGTCGGGGGTATCCTCGTTCATAGAAATTTCCTCTATGACCACTCCCTTTTCCCTGATCATTTCCTCTTCGGGGAACACGCTGTTTAAAAACAGGTCGGAGAGAATTTCAAACGCCTCCTCGGCGTGGTTGGAGGTAGACTTTGCGTAGTAGCAGGTTACGTCTTTTGACGTAAACGCGTTCACCTGTGCGCCGATCGCATCCATTCTGTCCGATATCTGAAATGCGGTACGCTTTTGCGTTCCCTTGAACATCATATGTTCGATAAAGTGGGAAATGCCGTCCTCGCAGTCGCTTTCGTAAGCCGCACCCGTACCCACTATAATTCCCATTGTAACCGATAAAAGCCCCGTCATCTGCTTGACGATAAGCCTTACGCCGTTTTCCAACTGTTTGTACTTAACCATTTTATTTTCTCCTCACCGTAAATTACGTGTGTTTTATAAATTCTGCGAAACCGTCACTGCCGATAACGAGTTATTCTTCATATACTCCAAAATGTTTGGCAGCGCCTTGACGGTGACGTCCTTGGGGTGCATTAATATAAATTCCCCGTTTGCAAGATTTTTGGTAGCCCTGCTTGTTATCAGGTCAACGTCGCCGTCCCGCCAATCGATAGTATCCCTAGACCACATAATAGTCTTTAAATTCAACGCCTCAGCCGCCGTAATCGTTGCGGAGCAGTACGCCCCCGACGGCGGTGCGAAGAGACTTATTTCATAACCGAGCATTGCGTTCAAAAGCTTTACGCTCGGTCTGATTTCCGCAAGGTTCTCAGAGTAGTTTAGCTTTGAATGGTCCTTGTGAAAGTACCCGTGGGAGCCGACTTCGTGACCGCGTTTGCTAACTTCCCTTACGCAGTCGATATTGTCGTCAGCCCAGCAACCGCCCATAAAAAAGGTGGCTTTGGCGGAATATTCGTCTAAAATATCCAAAATTTTATAGACGTTCTCCGTGCTTTCGTATACGTTGAACATAAGCGAAACGCCGCTCGGGTTTTCCGCACGATAATACACGCTTTCGCCGCCTGACGCAACCTGCTTTTCATCGCCGCTGCCGAAGCCGACGACACACACGCAACCCACGATTGTACAAAGCAACACGTTAACTATAACCGAAATAATTCTATTTTTCAACAGTTTGCCCCTAAAAATAATTACTATTACTATTTTATTTAGGGGGTACCGATTATATTATGAATTATTTTAACGTTACTATAGTAACTCCTATTTCTCCCTCGCCGTAGGCGCCCGAACGGTACTCCTTAACGCCCCTATGCCGCTTCAGCAGCTGAGATATTGCGCCGCGGAGCTTGCCCGTACCTACGCCGTGAATGATTTTAACCTGCTCCAAGTTGTCGGTTATGGCTTTATCTAAAAAGTTTTCAACCTCGGGCAGAGCCTCGTCCACCGTCATACCGATGACGTTTATTTCAAAGGCGAGGTTCGAGGGGGCAAACTTTTTAACTACCTTGACCCTCTCCTTTGAGCTTTTGTTAATGCTCTTTGTCGATTTGTTTTCCCTGCGTTTAGGCTGAATTTTAAGCGTGTTGATATTTACCCTTAACTTTATCTGTCCGCAGGCGACCTCCGCCTCGCCCTTTGCGGGGTTAAATGAAAGTATTGTTCCGTTTGCGTCCATACTCTCCACAAAGACCTCCCCGCCGACTTTTATATCTTCTTTGGTAGCATTGCGAAGCCCGATTTCAGGGCGAAGCTCGCCCTCCTCGTAAGCCTCGTCGGATATTTTATTTTTAAGCGTCCTTGCCCTTATTAAGTCTGCTTTAGATACAGTTTCCTTGTTGAATATCTCTTCAAGCTCCTCAAGCAGCTCGTTCGCCCTTGCGGTGCGCTCGCCTATAATTCTGCGGCTCTCGGCTTTTGCGCCTGAGGTCAGACTGTGCCTCTCCCTTTCCAACGAAGCAAGCGCCTTTTTGGCTTCCTCGCTCTTTTGCGCCCACTCGGCTTCCAATAGCCTTGCGCGTTCGAGCGCGGCTGATGCTTCAACCCTCGCATCCTCGGCACGCTTGATAATATTGTCGTACCTGCGTCCTTCGTCGGAAAGATAGCCCTCTGCTCTTTTGAGTATCTCGGGGTTCATACCCAACCTTCTCGAAATGGCAAGGGCGTTTGAAGCGCCCGGCATACCGATTTTTATGGTGTACAGCGGTTTTAAGGTTGCGCTATCGAAC
>JBJEVC010000014.1:0-26669 GCA_051884135.1 Candidatus Coproplasma sp.
TAAAATTGCCTTTTTTGTACTTGTTTTCTTCTCTTTATGCAGTTGTCAATCTTCGTTTCACCGACGAAAGCGGTGTTCGGTTTTACTTTTTCTTAAAGAAAAACCAAGCTGTCATTTGCGACAGCTTTTATATAATATCAAAGTCCAAAAGATAAGTCAAGTACTTTTTTAAAAAATTTTTAAGAATTTGAAGATTTTTTGTAATAATTTCATTTTTTATTTCTTTTGCGGTTTTTGCTGTTTGAGCGTAACAAGCTTTGTTAAACCCTTTCACTTTATCGGAGTTTTTTAAAAAGAAAACGCCCTGTCACCGCTAATGACAAGGCGTAAATTATTAATATTTTAATGAATTTTATAGGCAAGCTCGGTCAGATAATCGAGACTATTTTTAAGCTGGGAGATATCTCCGAAGTCCTTTCTGTAATTTTCGATAAGCACGTTTCCGTCAAAACCGCAATCTTTAAGCTGTTTGAATAGCAACTCGAAGTTGATTATTCCTTCGCCGGGCAGACACATTTTTCCGCTTGCGTCGACGTCCGAGATATGCACATAGGCGATTGCTCCTTCCATATCCTTTAAGTACATCGTGTAGGGATAGCAGCTTCTGCGTGCCTGCTTTACGTCGAACACGCCGTAGATGGACGGACACTTCTCCCTTACCGCCTTAAAAAACCCGGGACGGTTATAGGCGTAATGGGCGGTGTTTTCTAAACACAAATTCACGCTGTATGCCGCAACGAAATTGTAAGCTTCGGCAATCCGCTCGGAGACGAACCCTAAATCTTCATCCTTGCCGTCCCCCACACGGGCAAAGCCGTGAAAGGTGTAGTTTTTACACTTTAAAAGCTGTGCCGAACGTGCGAGCTGGTCCAACCAATAATAGCCGTCCCCACGCACCCTGCGTGAAGAGTTGAAGAGATTGCACTCGAAGTTTAGCGGCATTGCATGCACAGAATTAATCTCAAGCCCGTCAATCAAGGGGGCGAGAGCTTTGGAGAATTCTGGGCGGTATTCGTAGAAGGAAGAAAAAAATATCTCCGCAACCGACGCACCCAGCTGTTTAATTTGTTGCGCCGCATCTTCCGAGGGGAGTTCGGGAAAGAGTGTGGCTGTTGATATACCGATTTTCATACCCGAATAATAACACATCGGTTGCAAAAAATCAATACTCAAATCAAATTTAACTGCCTTTTTAAGCCGTTACGGAGATATTTTATTTGAGGAGATAAAGTATAGATCAAAATTTTACAATTTTAATCAGTTTTTGCTATGTTCAACCTGATAATCCTTGATATAATCTTCGATCTGCTCGAGAATATCTTCTTCTATATTTTCTACGGGAGCTTGTTCAGCGGACTCGCCTTCTTCGGGCTGGCCCTTAACAGGGGGGGTTAAATCAGCAGGAAGATGGTTTATAATTTCATCAACGTGCCACTGCCACTTGCCGTTACCGTTTGCTTTATTCCATTCGCCGTAGTTCCACTCGAGATCGCCCCATTTCTCGTCGTCAAAGTGAGCCTTTTCAAAGTGGTGCCTACGCATTTCCTTAATCTTGTCGCCGAAGGAGTACTGATATACGTTGTTACCTTCTTCGTCCTGCGTAACCATGATTCTGAAGGATATATCGCTTTCGCCGCCTTTTGCGGTTACCTTAATAAAGGTTACGCCGTTCTCGGTCTCTTCGGTGAATTTTAAAGAAGTCTTAACGCCGTCCTTTTCAACGGTCATCTTGATTTCGGTTTCACCGTTTTCGGTTTCGTATTCGAACTTAATCTTCTCAACAACCTTTTTATCGGTTACAACCTTGTACACAAGTTCGGTTTCGTCAGCTTCAGTCTCCTGCTCCATAATGATGTAGCTACCGTCTGCAAGGGTAACTTTGAAGTAGGTTTCGCTTTCGCTCTCTTCACCCGATACTTCCAACTCGCTATAACCTTCAAGCGCATATTCAACGCCGTCGATTATCATAATGCCCTCGATGATATATTTGGACTCGGTCTCTTCTTTTTCGTGGTCAAAGTCGGTTTCAATATAATCCAAAGTGGAGTTGTAGTACATAACGTAGGTTATTACGTTGCCTTCCAAATCGCTGAAGGAAATAACTTGCTTTGTCTCGTAACCCTCTCTGTCGGATTCAAGGCTGATATAGCTTAAACCGCCGTTAGCGAGCAAGTTCTCGACAAGCCCCATATAGCCGTTAACGGTTGCAAGCTGTTCATCGGTTAACTCGCCTGCAGGCTGTTCGGGCTCTACAGGGATTTCGGGAGTTTCGGTCGTGCCTTCTTCGCCTTCTGCAGGGGTTTCAGTTGTGCCTTCTTCGCCTTCTGCAGGGGTTTCAGTTGTGCCTTCTTCGCCTTCTGCAGGGGTTTCGGTCGTGGTCTCTTCACCTTCTGCAGGGGTTTCGGTCGTGCCTTCTGTCGCTTCAGCCGCAGAGATTATAGAGCCGATTGATGCGGCGCCGTAGGAATAGAAGCCCTGTGCCGAATTAAGTTGTGCTGCGGTAGAAACACCGGTGTCTGCAGTGTTGTCGGAAGGAGCGCAGCCGGTTGCCATACAAGCACCGCCTATGAGTGCGGTTGATAATACTATTGACGTAATAAGCTTTTTCATTTTTGTTTTCTCCTTATCGCTTTTACTTACACCTATATAACAGCCTGCATTTTGTTTTTGTTGGTAAACACATTAAAATTTTAAAAATAATTTTTTGTAATTGCTTTATTTAAAAATACAGAAGCTCTGTCGCTTGCGCTTAAGGTACGCCCGCCCCTACGGTTTAGGGAAAGGACGATTGGGTTTAACATAATAAGATAAATTCAGGGCGGAACACTTATTGCGTTCCGCCCGTCGTTAAATAGCTTATATTAAGTTAAAAGGATAGTAATCTTCATCACTCCACTCATAGCCGGGGAAATCGGGATACGGGTTAAATTCTTCCTTGTCTTCTTCGTTCTCTTTATCCTTTACGTCTTCTTTGTCTTCTTTATCTTCGTCGTCCGGTTCACCCTGCAGCTCATCGTCTGACACGCCGTCGTAACGGTGAATGTAGTCGAAGCCGCCGCCCTGCTCCCAAGGCTTGTTCTGCATAACGAGCTCGTACATATATCCGCCGAACTCTGCGTCAATGTGCATAACCTTTTCTCCCTCTTCGTCGAAGGGGTTGAACTTTATATTTATTTCTTCTTTGACGTCTTCCTGCTCGGTGGGACGCTCTATCTTCACTTCAAAGGAGCTGTCTTCACCTGTTTCGCCCTTGATTATTGCCTTTTCGGTTTCCTTTCCGTTTTCATGAACCTTGATGACCAACTCACTTTCAGTCTCGTCAATATCGCTTGAATGTTCGTATTTCATCTTGATAAACGACTTTTTATCCAACGAGGTGTAGGCAATAAACTCTATCCCGTGTTCGGTTTCTGCACCGTCGGTTTCCGCTTCGTACCACCCCTCTACAGGGAAGGCTACGCTGCCTTTAACCAGGATTCCGTCGATTGCATACTCTTCTTCGTCGCCGTCGATTTTAATACTGTCTGCAACTTTATTGAAGTACAACACCGTATCCGCAGAGCTGCCGAATCCGTCGCTGTAGCCTATGCCGAGTTTAAACTCGTAATCTGCCCTGTCGGCTGCCGTACAAGTACTCGTTATCTTGCCGCCGCCGAGCATACCCGTTGCAAACACGGCGTATTTATCCAGAATCTTTTTCTGTAAATCGGTTATTTCGACGGATACGTCGAAAGATGCGTCGAAGTTCTCGGCTAACGCAAAGGCGGAAGCCACGCTCTCTAAATCGGTGCTATCCAGCATATTGCCGATGGATACGGCGCTGTATGCATAAAAGTCGGTTGCCGAAGCCATTGTGCCGAATTCCGTTTCGATTACGTCGGGCAAAGTCGTAGTGCCTGCAGGCTTTAAAAATATAATTGCGCAAGTGATTGCCGCCACCGCCGCACAGCAGCAAGCTCCGACCGAAACCGCCACGTTGCGCTTTACCTTTACAGCCGCACCGCCGCCTACGGGGGCGGAAATTTCTTCCTGTACTCCGCAGTCGGCAGCTATACGCCTTTTTACGCTTTCCGAAGGCATAACCGCAGATTTTTGTTTTTTAAGTAATTTCTTAACGTTCACTTTCAACTTTCCTTTAACGCTTCTTTAAGTTTCTTCAAAGCTTGGTTATTTTTCCAGGTCACGGTTGCAATGGGTTGGGAGAGAATTTCGGCAACTTCCCTTCTCTTATAGCCTGCCACCTGACACATCATTACTATTTGATATTCTTCTTCAGAGAGAATTTTTTGCGCTAACTCGAAGATATACGGCACTTCCTGCTCGTAACCTTCCCCGAAGAATGGTTCGGAAAAATCGGTTAAAACCTCTCGCTTACGCTTTTCCAAATAGTTTAAAGCGAGATTTTTACCTATCCTGCACAGCCAACCGATAAAGTTTGTTCCGCTTTGATAGGAATCGAGATTTGCAAGAGCCTTTAAATAGGCGTCGTGCATTATATCCTCTGCGATACCTTTATCCTTGACGTAATAGAGGATATTGAAAAACAGCGGTTTATGGGTCTGCTCGTATATGTAATCGAAGGCGGTTTTATCACCGTTTTTGTACCTTGCGATTTTTTCTTCGAGTAAGGAAGTTTTCATATCCTCATCATTATAACAGATAAAAACGCCGTTTTGTTGAAATTTGTAAAAATTCTTTAATATTTTTATTTTAAAGCACGAAATCGGGCAGCCAAAGCCGTCTATTCGCCCAACGCCACATACCTTGAAAGTGCGGACAGAGTTTTTTCGTCTGCAATATTTTTTATAGGCTCTAACGGACGGCTGACTATAAAACTTTGTTCCGCCGTAACGGGCTCACCGTATTCAGACTGCTTGCCCTGCAGCGGCTGCGCCGAAGTAAGCGTTTTGACCGTAGAGATTATCTGGTTAAGCTCTTCCGCCTGTTTTATTGCCGACTTCGCTTCGTCGCCGCCGAGCTCTTCTATCAGCGGTTTCAGCTGTGTGAAATTATTTTGACTTATAAGCATAAGCATTGCGATTAAAATGGCAAGTTGCATATTTTTAACCCCCGTCATAAACTGTAATAATACATAATATGCAGAGGTGGCGATGAGCGATTTTAAGAGCTATAACCAAGGCAGAAAAGCCAAACAGGCGCAAGAGAACGGAAAGCAGGCAAGCGATGAGAAACGCACGCCGACAGGTCAGGGCGATGCGCAGACGGCGGCAAACCTTACCGCAGAAATCGTTAAAGCGTTTTACGGCAAGAGCCAGAAGGACGTTTGGCAGACCATACTCGCCCAGGCTGAAGAAGGCAAGCGAGCCGGCACCCTTACCAACGATGATCTGGACAATTTTTATAATACAGTCTATCCGCTTGTGGACGGAGTTAAAAGAAAGAAATTAAAGAGTATTATTGAAAAGTTGAAGGAGATTTAGCTTTTAACAAAATGCAAGTCTCCAAAATAGATCAGCGCCCCGTTGCTTGCAACAGGGCGCAATGACGGCTGAATACTCTTTACCGCATTTATTATTTATTCTCTATTCTTTTTTCTTTATTCTTTAGAAGTAATAGTGTTACACCGCAACTAACTTATTCACAGCTTGCAGTACCATATCCACTTCCCTTTCGCTGTTAAATGCCGAAAGAGAGATACGGACAAGACCTGAAGATAGAAGAGCTTCGTGCATTAAGGGGGCGCAGTGCAGTCCGCCACGAACGCATATAGAGTATTCGTCGCTCAAGCGGTACGCTGCAATCTCCGACTGCATAGCATTGAACGCTATCGAGATTATGCCGTAGGGGTTGGGGACGGAGTAGAGCGAAACACCCTTGACGTTCATAAGCCCTTCGTACAGCTTTGACGAGAGATATTCCGTCTTATCCCTGTGTTCGTAGAGATGGGTCTTTAAATAGAGTGCGCCTTCACCTAAAGACACTATGGCAGGGTATGAAAGGGTTCCGCTCTCCAACCTGTCGGGGTAGAATTCGGGCATATCCAGATTAAAGCTCTCACTGCCGGTACCGCCGAATAACACGGGTGACGGGTTAAAGCGTTTAGAGAAGATTAAAGCTCCGCTGCCCTGTATGCCGAGCATACCCTTATGTCCGGCGACAGCCAGAGCGTCTATGCCCAGCTCCCCCATATCTATAGGTACATGTCCGCAGGCTTGGGCTCCGTCGCAAATTAAAAGCGTTTCGGCAGGGATTGCCGAGCGCAGCCGAGCAATCTGCGGTGCGGTACCCGTAACGTTGGAAGCGAGAGTGATGATTACCGCCTTTGCCCCTGCCGACATTGAAGCGAGAGCGGCAATATCTATCCCCCCGTTTTTATCGAGCGGCGCAAGCGAAATATTGACCCCTTGCTTTTCCATAAAATTCAAAGGGCGGAGTACGGAGTTGTGCTCCGCAACGGTGGAAACTACTTTATCGCCGGAGTGCAGAGTGCCGAATATGGCTATGTTTAACGCTTCGGTACAGTTTTTAGTAAATATTACTCTGTCTGCCGAAGGCGCCCCGAAGAACTCGCATAAGAGCCTGCGGACGGAATACACTCTCTCCGCACAGGCGATTGAAAGTCTGTGTCCGCTCCTGCCCGGGTTTGCGCATACCTTTAACGCCGCTTGCGTTGCGCTAATCACCCCGTCGGGCTTAACGCCGCCCGTCGCCGCATTATCCATATAAATCATACATACCCCCCCTGTCGCAAACCTGCGCCGTTTCATATACTATATTAATATATATACTTAAGGAAGAAATTTATGACAGAAATAATTGCGGTTTTCCGCTCCCGTTCGCATGCGATTGACTGCAACCGCATTTTAAAGGCGTTAAACGTCCCCTGCTCGCTTATAGGCACACCCAAAGAAGCCAACGTTGGTTGCGGCTTAAGCGTTAAACTGCCCTACTCCGCCTTTGCCAAAGTTAAACAGGTTATCGCAAGGGAGAACTATTCGTCCTTTGCTGGGTACCTAAAAATTGTTGGCGGAACGTTTATTAAATAAGCCGTTTGATTGAAAATAGCCTTGCAAAGAGCGACGGGCTGTGATAAAATACGGGTATGAAAAACGATGAGATTTTAACAGAGCTTAAACGCCTTTACCCCGACGCACGCCCTGCCCTGAAATACGGCAGCCCGTACGAGCTGCTCGTTGCGGTTATCCTTTCCGCACAATGCACGGACGAGCGTGTCAACATGGTTACGGCAGAGCTGTTTAAAAAGCACAATACACCGCAGGATATGCTGCTTTTAACGCAGGAAGAGCTTGAAAAATATATCTTCTCCTGCGGGTTTTACCACGCTAAAGCGGCACATATCCTTTCGGCAAGTAAGGACATATGCGAAAAGTTCGACGGTAAAGTTCCTTCCGACTTCGAAAATCTTAAAAGCCTTGCAGGGGTCGGGCAGAAGACGGCTAACGTGGTGTGGTCAGTCGCCTTCGGCGGCGACGCCATTGCCGTCGATACACACGTTTTCAGGGTGTCGAACAGGTTGGGACTTGCCAACGCTACCACCCCCGAAAAGACCGAAGAGCAGTTAAAGCGTGTAATTCCTAAAAGCGAGTGGTCCAAAGCCCACCACTGGCTTATATACCACGGCAGGCAGGTGTGCCACTCCCGAAAACCGAATTGCGAGAACTGTACGTTGAAAGCTTGGTGCGACTTTTTTAACAACAAATAAAACGGTAATTTAATAATTAATTAAGTAACGTTTTAACTACAAATAAAATAATAGCGGTTTTGCAATTTTTGCAAAACCGCCACTTTAGTTTTAAAAGCGGGGCGCACCGCCGTATAAAGGCGGTGCGCCCGTCAACTTTAATTTAAATTAAAGCATGCCTCCACTTATACAGAATAAAAATACACATAGAAATACTAACGAATAGATTATTATAAGCGTAAGTATTGCAACCGAGCTTATGACAAGCCCTGCGATTGCAAGCCCGTAAACCCTTTGGTACTTTTTCCTTAATATTACGCCTGCAAGGCTTAAACCGAACCCTGTCAACGCAAACAAGATGCTTATTTCGCTGAACACTAAACACAGGGACACAATGCTGACGACAAAACCTGCAATGCCAAAGCCGTTTACCCTCTTCTTGTTTTCCTGAACAGGCTGAATGACTTGAACGGGTTGACTAACCTGAACGGCTTTAACGGTGCCGACGTTGCTGCCGCAGCTTATGCAGAACTTCGCATTGGGTGTGAGCTTACTGCCGCAATAGATGCAGAAGTTATTATTCGACTGTTCGACGTTCGCATCGCCGCTAATCTCTTTATTTACGTCGCCATCGCCGTCTGGCTGCACGCCGTCTCCGCCGTTATCGCCTCCGCCCGTCGTAGGGGGTTCGGGCGGCAACTGACTTTGGGCTAATTGCTGCTTCTTTTTCTTTTTACGCTTAACTAAAAATACGATAAGTATTACAATACCCGTAATTAAGGACGGGGCAAGCAAAATGGCGAATGCAACTATTAAGGCAACGATTATCGTCACGACTGCTTCTTCATCGGATGCGAAATAAACTCCGCCGTATTCGGGTGTTTCAACGGCACACGTTTTAAAGGTTAACTCTGTCGTGGGCAATGAAGTAAAGGTTGCCGTATAGCCTGTTTCAGTCTTGGTAAATACGCTGTTTTCGGCGTTATCGGGGTCGTAGTAATCACATTTTTGCAGATACTGCGTAGTGTTAATATTGACCGTTAAGTCGCCGAACGACGCCCACTCCCTTGCAGGGGAGAGATAATAACTAAACTCGTAGACATAGGGGCTGTAGTTGTAATAAGTCGTGGGGTAGAGATTTGCCGTTACCGCATTTTTAAAGGTGCCGCCTGCTTCTACCGAAGTTTCGTAGACGTACCATTCGGTAAAATAATTATTCATAGGCGTCAAACCCGTACCTGCTACTATGCTGTCGGTTTTAATAAGGTCGAACATAGCGTTGTAGTAATCTACTTTGCTGACATCGCTCTGCGTGTCATACCCCTTTAAAACATAGTCCATAAAGGTGGTAGGTTCATTCTTCTTTTCGAGCGTAACCGAGCCGTTAACTTCTACGCTTCTGCCTAAAGATTCGCTATAGCGAGTGATTGACCAATTTAAATCGGACAAATCGTAGTCGTTGCCGAGCACGAAAATGGAGAATTTATCACCGTTATACTTCTGATAGTAAAAACTGTTGTTGTCCTCCGAATAGCCGAAATAGCGTGTACCCGTGTTTTGCGGAATTGTAGCCTTGACGGTTGCATACTGGCTATCGGGAAGGTTAACCTTAAAGACGTATTCGGTTATGGGCAAATCCGCAGTATAAAAATCGGTTTCGTAGTAGCCGTCCTTAATCTTCTTAACGTCCTCTTCGAAGGAGTTATAGATGCCGTAGGTGTGGCGAACTTCGTATGCAACGGGCTGACCGTCTACCGTTATGGGGTTTTCTATTCCTTCAATCTTCTTGTTATCCTTCGCATAGTAGGGCATCAAACCGATAGGGAACGCCATTTTGGTGGTTACGGTGTTCTCCGAAGGGTTGTAGAAGGTGTACTCCGCAGTTACGGTAGTATCATACTTTTCGTCCTCCGACAAATCGTAAAGGGGCGTGCCGATGTTGAAGGTGAGCGTTTCGCTCTGAACCTGCAAAACACTGTTTTCGTTGACGCAATGTATGCCTGTGGAAGTTACGCCGCTCTCCCACGCAGGGCCCGAATTTGCAAACGCAGGCACGCAAAACATAGGCACTGCCATTATCACTGCCAAAGGTGCAAACAATAGGCTTTTTAATTTAAATTTTTTCATATCTTTATCTCCTTTAATGGAGTCCAATATTATTATACTACTATATATACAATTTTGCAAGCGTTATTTGAAAATGACCGGATTCATCTCTTTGCGAAGATACGAGCAAGAGCAGGCGCCTGCGGCTTTGCCGACGGGAGTTTACTTAATGGTAAATGACCGAGACAAAACGTAAAGGCAACGATACTTCAGCGAAGTATGCGCAAAGAACGTAAAAAGGCGTCTGCGCAAACGCACAAACGCCTTTTGTGATTTAATTATCAGCGATAATTAGCCAAGAAGCTTTGCTACAACGCCGGAACCAACGGTTCTGCCGCCTTCACGGATAGCGAACTTAAGCTTTTCTTCAACTGCAACGGGCTTAATAAGCTCTACAGTGATGGTTACGTGGTCGCCAGGCATAACCATTTCGGTACCAGCGGGAAGTTCGATGGAACCGGTAACGTCGGTAGTTCTGATGAAGAACTGGGGACGATAGTGGTTGAAGAAAGGAGTGTGACGTCCGCCTTCTTCTGCCTTAAGAACGTAAACCTGTGCTTCGAACTTGGTTGCGGTCTTAACAGTGTTGGGCTTTGCAAGAACCTGACCCTTTTCAATGCCCTTCCTGTCGATACCACGAAGGAGTGCGCCGATGTTGAAGCCTGCGATAGCTTCATCAACGCTCTTGTGGAACATTTCAAGACCGGTAATAACGGTGCTTACGGGCTTATCGATAAGGCCAACGATTTCTGCGGGATCGTTAACGTGAGCTACACCTCTTTCTACTCTACCGGTAGCAACGGTGCCACGGCCGGAAATGGTGAATACGTCTTCGACGGGAAGAAGGAAGGGCTTATCGGTATCTCTTTCAGGGGTAGGGATATAAGCGTCAACGGTGTCCATAAGCTGAAGAATGCACTGGCATTCGGGAGCTGCAAGAATCTCTGCATCGGATGCACCGGAGGTTGCCTTTTCAAGAGCCTTCAAAGCGGAACCACGGATGATGGGGCAGCCGGTGAAGCCGTAGCTTTCAAGGGTGTCGGTGATTTCCATTTCAACGAGCTCTAAAAGTTCAGGGTCGTCCATCTGGTCGCACTTGTTAAGGAATACAACGATGTAGGGAACGCCTACCTGACGAGCAAGGAGAATGTGCTCCTTGGTCTGGGGCATGGGACCGTCGGTTGCTGCAACTACGAGAATTGCACCGTCCATCTGTGCGGCACCGGTAATCATGTTCTTAACGTAGTCTGCGTGGCCCGGGCAGTCAACGTGAGCGTAGTGACGCTTGTCGGTCTGATACTCAACGTGAGCGGTGTTTATTGTTATACCACGAGCTTTCTCTTCGGGAGCCTTATCGATCTCGTCGTATCTCATCTTCTGTGCCTGACCCTTGCATGCCATAACCATAGTGATAGCTGCGGTCAGAGTGGTCTTGCCGTGGTCAACGTGGCCGATAGTACCAATGTTAACGTGGGGCTTGCTGTTGTCATACTTAGCTTTTGCCATTTTAGTTTCTCCTGTTATTTTTTTATTTAATGATAACTTACGCCTTTTTAGGCGTCGCAGCTATCCATATTACGTCTTTTTGGGGCTGCAATTATAATAGCGCCTTGTGCGTTATTTTTATTATATATTAAAACTTTTAAAAACACAATTATTTTGACGTTGTTTTTAAAAATTTTGCTTGACACCATACGGCATTTTACGACAAATTGTCCAAACGCCGTATGCGTATCTTTTGATTAATTAGGTTTGATAATTAGAAAAATCAAACTCTATCGGCTCGCACTTTGGTGCGACCCACTTTCCCTATTCTTTAGGGAAAGCAAGATTGAAGTAAGATTATTTAGGAATATTCCGCCCATACCCAATGGGATTGCCACGCCGACTTACGGTCGACTCGCAATGACGGCTATTATTCGGGTTTAACCGTTGTTGCGCTTTGCTCTTTCGCCAATAACCTTTTCGGCTACAGACTTGGGAAAAATGTGGTAAGCGCAACTTGCCGTAACTCTCTAATTGAGTTTTTCGCTTGCGCTTTCCACTCCCCGCCTACGGCGGTTCCCTGCGTCAGTTACGCCGAAAAGCTTAACCGTTGTTTCTCTTTGCCCTTTCGCCAATAACCTTTTCGGCTACAGACTTGGGAACTTCGGAGTAGTGGTCGAACTGCATTGTGAACTGACCACGACCCTGGGTTCTGGAACGAAGGTCGGTTGCATAACCGAACATTTCCGAAAGGGGAACTTCTGCGTCAACTACCTTTGCACCTGCTCTGTCATCGGTGGAAAGAATGGTACCACGACGAGCGGTTACGTTACCCATGATATCGCCGAAATAGTCGTCGGGAGTGATAACTTCAACCTTCATGATGGGCTCAAGCAATACGGGGTTAGCCTTGGTCATACCGTCCTTAAAGCCCATAGAGCCTGCAATCTGGAATGCCATTTCCGAAGAGTCGACTTCGTGGTAGCTTCCGTCGTATACCTGCACCTTGAAGTCTACCATTTCGTAGCCTGCAAGGAAGCCGTTCTTTGCTGCGCCCTGGATACCCTTGTCGATTGCGGGAATGTATTCCTTGGGGATAGAACCGCCGACGGTTAAATCTTCGAATACATAACCCGAACCGGGTTCGCCGGGGATAATGTGAAGTTTACAGTGACCGTACTGACCTTTACCACCTGACTGACGCTTGTACATACCTTCAGCGTCGCAAGCCTTTCTGATGGTCTCACGGTAAGCAACCTGGGGCTTACCAACGTTAGCTTCAACCTTGAATTCACGGAGAAGTCTGTCAACGATAATGTCAAGGTGAAGTTCGCCCATACCGGCGATAATGGTCTGACCTGTTTCCTGATCGGTATAGGTCTTGAAAGTGGGGTCTTCTTCAGCGAGCTTAATAAGTGCCAAGGTCATCTTTTCCTGACCAGCCTTGGTCTTGGGCTCGATTGAAAGCTGAATAACGGGGTCGGAGAAGGTCATCTGCTCCAAAATGATGGGATGAGCTTCATCGCAGAGAGTATCACCTGTGGTGGTATCCTTAAGACCTACGATTGCGCAGATATCGCCCGAGCAAACTTCGGGGATTTCCATACGGGTGTTAGCGTGCATCTGCACTAATCTACCAACCCTTTCCTTCTTACCCTTTGTGGAGTTGTAAACGTAGGAACCTGCGGAAAGTACGCCGGAGTAAGCTCTAAAATATGCAAGCCTACCAACGAAGGGGTCGGTTGCAATCTTGAATGCAAGACCTGCGAAGGGCTCTTCATCGGAAGTCTTTCTGATTTCTTCTTCACCTGTTCTGGGGTTAACGCCCTGAACGTGGTCTACGTCTACGGGAGAAGGAAGGAAGTCAACGACTGCGTCCAAGAGCATCTGAACGCCCTTGTTCTTATAGGAAGAACCGCAGAGAACGGGCGTACACTTCATTGCGATGGTAGCCTCTCTCAAGCCCTGCCTTATCTCGTCGGGAGTGAGTTCCATGGTTTCAAGGAACTTCTCCATAAGCTCGTCATTGCCTTCTGCAGCCGCTTCCATAACGACTTCGTGAGCAGCCTGCGCTGCGTCTAACATATCTGCAGGAATTTCTGCCTTGTGATATTGCTTGCCGTCGTCGGAATCGTAGATTTCTGCGTTCATTTCGATAAGGTCTACGATACCCTTGAAGGTATCTTCCTTACCGATAGGAAGCTCGATGGGAACGGGATTAGCCTGAAGCCTGTCCTTCATCATCTGTACGGCTCTTTCAAAGTTTGCGCCGTTGATGTCCATCTTGTTTACGTATGCAATACGGGGAACCTTGTACTTATCTGCCTGACGCCATACGGTTTCGGACTGGGGCTCAACGCCGCCCTTTGCACAGAAAGTTGCAACGGCGCCGTCAAGTACACGGAGCGAACGTTCAACTTCTACCGTGAAGTCAACGTGACCCGGAGTGTCGATGATGTTGATACGGCACTCGTCTGCCTTAGTCTTACCGGTACGGGTCCAATGGCAGGTGGTTGCAGCGGAAGTGATGGTTATACCACGCTCCTGCTCCTGTACCATCCAGTCCATAGTTGCGGTACCGTCGTGTGTTTCACCGATTTTATGGTTAATACCGGTGTAGAATAAGATACGCTCGGTCGTCGTGGTTTTACCAGCGTCGATGTGCGCCATAATACCGATATTTCTGGTGTGTAATAAGTCGTATTCTCTTGCCATAATTTACCTCTATTAGAAGCGGAAGTGTGCAAATGCCTTGTTAGCTTCTGCCATCCTGTGGGTGTCTTCCTTCTTCTTCACAGCGCCGCCTGCGTTGTTGTAAGCGTCCATAAGCTCTGCTGCGAGCTTTGCACTCATATCCCTTTCGGAACGTTTGCGGGTTGCGATTACCAACCAACGGATTGCAAGGGTCTGGCGTCTTTCGGGTCTGATTTCCATAGGTACCTGATAGTTAGCACCGCCTACTCTCCTTGCCTTAACTTCCAATACAGGCATAATGTTGTTCATTGCCTGGTTGAATATATCCATGGGGTCCTGTCCGAGCTTTTCGCTCGCAATTTTGAATGCGTCGTAGACGATCGTCTGCGCCGTGCCACGCTTGCCGTCGTACATAATCTGGTTAACGAGCTTGGTTACTACCTTGCTGCCGTACACGGGATCGGGCAATACGTCCCTCTTGGGAACGTTACCTCTTCTGGGCATAATTTTATCCTCCTTAATTATTTTGGGTTTTTAAATAAGCTAATGCTTGCCGCCGTGACTAATTTACACGGGGGTAGCAAATCTTCTCCGCAGATGAACTGCGAATACTGCCTACTTTTATCGGTAAGGGTAAAGAAATATATATTCCGAAAAGTAGGAAGAATTGTTGTTTCTTGAAGGCTTAATATTTTAAGCCAAATTTTTTCGCCTTAAATTACTTGGGGCGTTTTGCGCCGTAAAGTGAACGGGACTGCTTACGCTTGGATACGCCTGCGGTATCGAGAGCGCCACGAACGATGTGGTAACGAACGCCGGGCAAGTCCTTTACACGTCCGCCACGGATTAAAACTGAAGAGTGCTCCTGCAAGTTGTGACCTTCGCCGGGGATATAAACGGTACCTTCCTGCTTGTTGGTAAGTCTTACCCTTGCGATTTTACGGATTGCGGAGTTAGGCTTCTTGGGGGTGGTAGTCGTAACCGAAAGGCATACGCCACGCTTTTGAGGGCAGTTGTCCAAAATGGGAGACTTGCTCTTGTAAACCTGTTTTTCTCTGCCGTGCTTGATAAGCTGGTTAATGGTGGGCATTGTAATTCCTCCTTTTTTTACTCGGTTTTTTAAACCTGTGGAATATATCTTCTTTATCCTGCCGCACTACCCTTACAATGCGGAAGATTCAAAAGCTTTAGTATTGCCTGAATTTGCCTTAACTGTCCCCTCTTTTTTCAAAAGGGCATAGTACACCACGGCATAATTCACAGCAAATTATATTCTAACAAACCAAAAAACGATTGTCAACAGTTTTAAACAAAAAATTTTTCATTAAGTTTTGCACGCCTTTTAAACCTTACTCCCCCTTTACTTTTCGTTCGATACCTGCTATAATAATATAGGTATGTACGAAGAACTTTCAACCGATTTAGAGAACAGAATAATTAAGGAAAAGGCAGAAAACAGGTTTGCCAAGGTTGCGTTTGACGACTCCCTTGCCGTCCGCCGTGACGGCTCAAGGGACAGAGCCACCGTCTTGCGACCCCCTTTTATAAGGGATATAGATAAGATTATAAACTGCCCCTACTACAACCGCTACGCCGACAAGACGCAGGTCTTTTCACTGCACAGAAACGACGACATAACAAGGCGTGGTCTGCACGTTCAGCTCGTATCCCGAATTGCAAGGACTATTGGTGCGGCGTTAAACTTAAATTTAGATTTGATTGAAGCCATTGCGTTGGGGCACGACATAGGGCACACCCCCTTCGGGCACGCAGGCGAGAGATTTCTGGACGAAATCAGCAATGACTATACGGGCAGGGCTTTCTCTCACAATATCCACTCGGTAAGGGTGTTGGACAAGATTTTTCCCTATAATATAACCTTACAAACCCTGTGCGGAATTGCCGCCCACGACGGGGAATTAGAGCTTTCAAAGTACAGCCCTAAACCGATTAATAGCTTTGAAGAGTTTGACGAGATGATTGAAAACTGCTACAAAGATAAGACGGCGGTTAAGAAGCTTATACCCGACACTTTGGAAGGGTGCGTCGTGCGGATTTCGGACATAATTGCCTACGTCGGTAAGGACAGGCAGGACGCCGCAAGGGCGCACCTGATCGACGAGAGCGACTTCAACGAGAAGGGCTTGGGCGAGTACAACGCACAGATTATGAACAACCTCACGGTCAACATTGTACAAAACAGCTACGGCAAGGGCTATATCTCGTTGGACGATGAGCATTTTAAGGCTTTGCAGAAGGTGAAGAGCGACAACTATAACCTTGTTTACAAGACTGACTTTGCACAAAAGTACCAGAGCGAAGCCATTAAGCCGATGATGCAAGAGCTGTATAAAAAGCTCCTCGACGACCTTGTGAAGGGGGACGAGAGCTCCTATATCTACCGCCACCACATTTCCTATGTGGATAAGCCGTACTTTAAGCGCAGCAGACCGTACACCGACGAGAAAAATGAGCAGATTGTGGTGGACTACATCGCAAGTATGACCGACGATTACTTTATCGCCCTGCACAAAAAACTGTTCCCCGATAGCGACTATAGAATCGAATACGTCGATTATTTCGATTGAGAGTAAAATGCACGCCGCCGACGGTCAAGTCGGCGGCGTGCATTCTATATTATGGTGAAAGAATTAGGAACGGTCACCACTTATGATGCTGGGATTGCCACAGGGCGCACCTTGTGCGCTCCTTCGCAATGACGGTGAATCATCAAACTCTATTGTCACGGGCTTTAAGAGCGATAGTCTAAAGCTTTTGCGCCAAGAGCTTTAACCGACCGCTCTTTAAATAGCTGTACCCTTCACGGGCGCCCACTATACAGTGGTCGATGAACTTAATATTCCCTTCGGAGAAGACGGATAAGAGTTTTAAGGTGAAGATATCGTCCTGTTCGGAAGGGAGAACGGAGCCGTAGACGTGATTGTGCAGAAGGTAGAAACCACTCGCCCCACTTGCGGATATGTCCGCCGCAACGACACGGAAATTTAGCTCCACCTTCTTCATATGGTCGGACTTATAGCTGTAGTGCGCTATTACTTTACCGCTTCTGTTTACGCAGAAGAGCTCGGCTTCTTCGCAGTCGCCGCCCTTACAGTTGGCTATGCCGTATTCGATGAGCTTGGCGCTATCGCTAATCTCGGTTAAAGGCTTAAAGCCCATCTTCACCTTGCCGAGAGCAACTATATATTCGGCAACCTGCCTGTTCATACCCTTGACCACCATCAGGGCGGAATAGTCGGCTTCCAACACGGCGGCAACCGAAGGGAAGCAATGCAAAAGCTCGCCCACGAGCGCATCGGCGTCCAACCACGAAAAGGCGTTTGCAAGCAATACGCTTAATACTTCGCTGTCGTACACATAGCCGTTATTAAATTTTTCTATACAGTCCTTTCTGAAATCCTTTTCCAAAGCTTACCCCTGCTTTATCTCTATCTTGCTTCCGCCGTCGACGCCCTTGGTAACCACTATCTGCCTGTCAATCCTGTCCTTAAGCTCGGCAACGTGGGAGATTACGCCAACTAACCTATCCCCTTCCGATAAGCCCATAAGTGCGTTCATAGCCGCATCGAGCGACTGGGAAGAGAGCGTACCGAAGCCTTCGTCCACGAACATAGTGTCGAGCTTGATGCCCCCTGCCGAAGACTGAATTTCTTCCGACATACCCAGCGCAAGCGACAGCGAAGCTTTGAAGCTTTCGCCCCCCGAAAGGGTCTTTACGCTTCGGGTTGTGCCGTTATAGTGGTCCAAAACGTCCAACTCTAAACCGCTTTGACTGCGGTTATTCTCGGCTGCCGTACGGCGTTTTAACTCATACTGGTTTTCGGTCATAACCATCAGCCTGCGGTTGGCACGGATTAATATCCTGTCGAAGAATGCCGCCTGTACGTAGGCTTCGAGCGTAACCTTTTCCTTGCCGGCAAGTCCGCCGTTAGCCGTTTCGGAGAGATTCTTGATTAGCGCATACTCCCTTTCCGCTTTCTGCACGTCTTCTTTAGAGCGGTTGATATCTTCAAGGCAACGCCTGTTTACTGCAAGGCGTATACCCACGCCGCTCTTGGAGCGGGCAAGCTCCGTCTTTCGTACGTTTAATGCGGCAATATCCTGTTTGACTTGAGTTAAATCGCCTTGACTTGCCTTTGCAAGCTGAAGGGCAAAACCGTCTATCTTCGCCTTCATTGCACTAACCTGCCTGTCGCACTCATCGTACGCCTTGCGGGCGGCGGCGAGATTCTGTTCGAGCATTGACTTCCGCTCCGACAGCTCCTTTACTGCGTTTTGCGCAAGGGCACGGCTTTCAAAAGGCAGCTTTGACTGCGACTTTATTAAAAGCTCTTCGGTCTGCTCCTTTAAAGCGGTGTACCTGCTTAAGTTCTCCGCCGCTTGGTTTACCGCCTTTACGGCATCTTCCGCCGACTGCTTGGCGGAGAGTATATCCTGCGTGATATTCTCTCCCCTTTTAAGCTCCGCCTTCTGCCCTTCGAGCAGCTTTGACAGGGCAGTGAGCTTTTGATTAACTTCCGCATATGCGGCGTTTAACTCCGCCTTGACGTCTTTAAGGTTGGTTACGTTATCGCTTAAATACTTTGCCGCAGACTGCTTTAACTGTGCGTTGAGCGCCTGATATATGCCGTTTAACTCCCCGGCCCTGTCGCTTGCACGCCTTAACTTCTCTTCGGCTCTATCCGAATCGGCTTTAGCCTGCTTTAGCTGCGCTTCGGTAGGCGCCACGTCGTGCAGCGAAGCTGGCGAAGGGTGATTTAGCGAACCGCATACGGGGCAGGGCTTGCCGCCTTCGAGCGTTGAAGCGAGTATGCCCGCCTGTGCGTCCAGATAGGCAAGGTTGATTGCGTTATATTCGTCCCTGCACTTTTGGGCAATTTCACGGATACGCTTATACTCTTCCGCCGCAGAATTGAACTGTATAGTCTTTTCCCTTAAGTCGGCGGTTAAAGCTAAAAGGGCGTCTATCTCGTCTTTTTGCTTGGTCAGCTGTGAAAGCTCGTTTTGGTTTTTAACCACTTCGACGTTTAAAGCGGTTAAGCTGTCCCGCTTGCCTTCGAGCTCCGCCGCCATCTTTCGCTTCTCTTCCGCCGTTGCATTGGCGGTATCTCTATCCCTTTGCGCCGCAGCTATTGCCTTACAAAGCCTTTCAACTTCGGCTCGGTGCCCTTCCATCTCGCTGTACAGCGGCATACGCTCGTTGATTTGCGCAATTTCGTTAACCAGCCTTTCGCTCTCCTTTGCAGACAATTCGCATTGAGAGAGCTTTTCTTTAAGCACTTTTAAGCTCTGCTCCTTTAAGGAAAGCTGCTTTTCCTCCTGCGCTTTCAGGGCGGCTATATTGTCCCTGTCGGCGAGCAAGGCGGCGAGTGCGGTCTGTTTTGCAAGCTCTTCTTCCGTCAGCTTAAGCTCCTTTTCAAGCCCGTCCAGCTCCCTGTCGTCCCCTGCGATTAACTGCGTAAGAAGGCTGACTATCTCCGCAACGGGCATATCGCCCGACTTGGCGCTTTGCGCAAGGGGATAGAAGGGAGAGCCTTGTTCGCACTCTATTCCGCCTGCGTACTGGGAGAGCGAACCCGTAGCACGGCGGCAGAGAGCAAGGGCGGAACTCTCGGCTTTTTTAAGCTCGTCCTGAAGCGATTGATAGCGTTGGGTACGGAATATCTTGCGGAATATCTCCATTCTTTCGGTAGTAGGCGCAAGGAGCAGTTTTGAAAAATCGCCCTGTGCAATCATCGCTATCTGCCTGAATTGCTCCCTGTCTATTCCGAGTATTTCGGTTATACGTTCGTTAACTTCCTTGACCTTGGTGAAAACCTTTCCGTCGGGGAGAGTTAGCGTGGCGTTAGCCCCTTCCTTGGTTACGCCTTCCCCCTTGGACTTTTTTCTCTCGTATTCGGGGTTGCGCAAAACCTTGTACTCTTCGCCCCTGTAAGTAAAGGTAAGTTCGACGTAGGTCGGGGTGTCGGGCGTGGCGTACTTGGAGCGGAACATCTCGGGCTGACGGCTGTCGCCGCTCGCCCTGCCGAAAAGGGCAAAGACTATGGCGTCGAAAATGGTGGTCTTGCCTGCGCCTGTATCCCCGCAGATTAAGTAAACGCCGCTATTGCCTAAAAGGGTAAAGTCCAACTCCGTCCTGCCTGCGTAGGGCCCGAAAGCCGACATAATAAGCTTAACAGGTTTCATCTCGTCTCACCCCACACCTTTTCTATCATTTGCTCTATAACGGCTGACTGCTCTTTATTCATAGGTTGGTTGTTCTGCTTTTCGTAGAGCTCACAAAAGAGTTCTATGGGCGATTTTTCTTGAGTTGCGGCAAGCTCGACCAGCTGTGCGTCGCTGCGTGTGCGTACGTTGTCGTAGCGCATACTCATCAAATCGGGATATATCAGCCTTAACTTCGCAAAGGCGTCGGGCACTTCGTCCTCGTCGGTCAACACGACGTGAAGCAGTCCTTCTTTAAAGGGGGCGTTTTCGTAATAGGACTTTGAAGAAATTTCATCGTAAGTCCCCCTAATCTCGTACACGTCCCTTAAAGGCTTTAGGGGCAGGGCGGTTATCTCTAAAACGCCCTTTTGCTTAAGCTCAACAACGGTTACCGACTTTTGGCTGTCCTTTTCGGAGAGCGAATATTTAAGGGGTGTGCCGCTGTAGCGTACCCTTTCGCTTCCTATGTTCTGCGCACCGTGGATATGACCTAACGCAACGTAGTCGAAATCCTTAAAAACTTCGGCGTCGACGTTGCCCACGTCGCCGACCGTCACTTCTTCCGAGCCTGCGCTTATTCCTCCCGTTACGAATTGGTGGGCAATCAGCACGTTGCGCTTTTCGGTATCTATTCCCATCTCGTCGATAGCCGCTTCCACTGCCGAGGTGTAGCTTGTAATCTCCCTGTCGGGGAAAAACCTTTTAACCGTTGCAGGCTTGATAAAGGGCAGGGAATATACGTTGACTTTGCCGTACTCGTCTTCAAGGGTAACGCCTTCCACCCTGCCTGAAAAGACGGGGGAAAGATACACGCCGCTCCCTTTAACAAGGTTTGCACCAAAGGCAAGCCTTTCTGCCGAATCGTGGTTGCCGCTTATTATAAAGACTTTTACGTTAAGGGCGGTTAAGGAGTTTAAAAACCAGTCTAATAGCTCCACCGCTTCGATTGACGGCATAGACTTATCGTAAACGTCCCCCGCAATCAACACGGCTTGTGGTTTGTGGGTTTGCGCCAAAGATATTATCTGGTTTAAAATATACTTTTGGTCGTCAATTAAGGGCAGTTCGCCGTAGCGTTTGCCCAAATGTAAATCGGCTAAATGAAAGAATTTCATACCTAAATTTTAAAGGTTTAACCCCCTGCGTGTCAATAAGTTTGATGAGATTTTTATTTAATATTGATTAACCTAAAATACCGTGATATAATATTATTATGATAGACTTGACGAACGTTGAAGAGTACAGGGAGAATAACCGCATTGAAGCCAAAAGGGCTTTAGGGGGCTTTCCTAACAGTATGTGGGAGACCTACTCTTCCTTTGCAAACACGCTTGGCGGCGTAATACTTTTGGGCGTGGAAGAGCATAAGGACCACTCCCTGCACGCCGTTGACCTTAAAAACCGTGACGAATATATTAAGACTATCTTTGACGGAGTGCATAACCGCAACAAGGTGAGCGCAAACGTCTTGACCGAAAAGGACGTGCAAAAGGTAACCTTTCAAGGCAAGCGCATACTCGCAATATGGGTACCCAGAGCCGAGAGATTGGACAGACCCGTATATATAGGCACCGACCCGTACACGGGCACCTACAGGCGTGGCGGCGAAGGCGACTACCGCTGTACAAAAAAACAGGTTGAAGCTATGCTCGCCGATAAAAGGCGGACAGGTGCGGATTTAAAGGTTGCCAACGGGGTTTACTTTTCGGCAATAGACTTTGACTGCGTTAAAGACTGCCGCCTTCGGTTAGCGCTTACCGACCCCGCCGTAAAGAACAGCAAAATTTCCGACCTCGGCTTGCTAAAAAAGCTCAAGTGTGCGGCTGAAGACGAGAACAAACGCCTGCGCCCCACCATTGCAGGTTTGCTGACCTTTGGCAAGCGTGACTGCATTTTAAAGAGATTTAAAAACTTTTCACTCGACTATATCGACGAAGTAACCCCTAAAAACCGCATCGGGCAAGCCGATTTGTCCGCACAGAATATCTATTCCTTTTTCTTTACCGTATGCGAAAGACTTTTGGATATATCGCAGGGTTCAGCGGTTTATATGGCTCTGCGAGAAGCGCTTTTAAACTGCTTGGTCAATGCTAATTATTCGCTTGGCGGCGTTAAGGTCGTAAGATACGAAAACACAATTACCTTTGAAAACAGCGGTTCATTTTGCACTACGCCCTACTCTGCGGCAAGAGGCGGCGTGTCCGACCCGAGAAATATAGGCGTTAAATGGGTGTTTAAACACTTCGGCGTGGGCGAAGGCAACGGGGGCGGCATACCCTTTATCTACTCCGTATGGCGCAAAAAGGGCTGGGATATACCCACCTTTGAAGAGAGCTTCGACCCCGACTATATCACGTTTAAACTAAACTTCTTCCGCAGCGAGAAGTGCGAACCGACGCAATGCAACAGGGAGCTTATATCTGCACTTATCATATCGTATTTAACCGAAAAGCGAAAAGCAACTTCAGATGAGATTGCCCAGAGCTTTAACATATCTCTCCTCTTTGCGCAGTCGATTACGGACGCCTTGTCAGCCAAAAATCTGATTGCCAAGGACGGCGACAGCTTTAAACTTGTAAGATAATTTTTCTCCGTTTTGATACTTTTTTTAAAATAGGTATTGAAACGGGGATATTTTTATATTATAATAGGCGTATAAGTTATTTTTGCAATGGTAAACCGCCGTTGCGATAAAGGGGAAAATTTATGGCAATTACTGCAAAAGAAATTAAGAACGTCGCAGTCATCGGACACAGCGGCGAAGGCAAGACTACGCTTTGCGAAGCTATGCTTTTTAACGCAGGCGTGATAGACCGTATGGGCAGGACGGAAGACGGCAACACCGTTATGGACTTTGACGACACCGAAAAGGCGAAGGGCATTTCCATATACACTTCTTTAGCTCACCTTGAATGGAAGGGTTTGAAGATTAACCTACTTGACCTACCCGGCTTCTACGATTTCGAAGGAGAAAGACACGAAGGACTTGCAGCCGCAGGCGGCGCAGTGCTCGTTATCGGGGCAAACGGCATACTCCCTATCGGTGCAGAGAGCGTTATTGACTACTGCTTAAGGGTTAAAAAGCCGTTAGTCGTTTTCATAAACGGTATGGATAAGCCCAATGCGGATTATACAGGCACTGTTGCGGCGTTAAAGGAAAAATACACAAGCAAGCTTGCACCCATTCAGATACCCATTATGCAGGACGGAAAGATGACCGGTTACGTCAACTCCTTCCAGGAAAAGGCATATGAGTTCTCAACATCAGGGCCTAAAGAAATACCCGTCCCCGAAGACCTTAAAGACGCTATGGACAAGATGCAGGACAGCCTTGTTGAAACTGCGGCAGAGAACGACGACGTACTGCTGAATAAATACTTTGAGCAGGGCGGACTTTCCAAGCAAGACGCAATAAGGGGTATTAGAAAGGGTATTGCACTCGGCACGGTTATCCCCGTTATGGCAGGCAGTGCGTTAAACAACCGAGGCGTAATAAACCTTTTGGACGAAATAGCCGTATATATGCCCAACGCAAACGAGCGCCGCAATGCCTTTGCCACCGATTTGGAGAAGGACGACCTTATCTCGGTTGAGTGTGAAGAAGACGGTCCCTTTGCGGCACAGGTATTTAAGACGGTATACGACGCCTACACAGGCAAGGTAAACTTTATAAAGGTTTTCAGGGGCAAGTTAAAGACGGGCGACACCGTATTAAACGCAGACACGGGCAAGGAAGAGCGTATCGGTCAGATATTCACCATTCAGGGCAAGAAGTTTGAATTAGTTCCCGAGCTGACGGCAGGCGATATCGGCGCTGTCAATAAGCTTACCGAAACGGATACCAACCAGACGCTCTGCGCACTCGGCACCAAGATTACTTTCGACCCCATCTCCTTCCCCCGCCCCTGCTTGTCACTCGCTGTTAAGGCGGCAAATAAGGGAGAAGAAGACAAGGTGTTTGCTTACCTTGCCAAGATGAGAGAAGAAGATTACACCTTCTCCGTCACCAAAAACGTCGAGACGGGCGAGATGATTTTGGCAGGTCAGGGCGAAACCCACGTCGAGCTTTTATGCGCAAAATTAAAGAGCAGATTCGGCATTAACACCGTTCTCTCCGAACCCAAAATTCCCTACCGTGAAACCATTAAAAAGGTTGCAGAAGCCGAAGGCAAACACAAGAAACAGTCGGGCGGACACGGACAGTACGGTCACTGCAAGGTACGCTTCGAGCCGTATGACGGCGACTTTGAGTTCGGCGACGAAGTCGTCGGCGGTGCGGTGCCCAAGCAGTACATACCTGCCGTTGAAAAGGGCTTGAGAGAGTGCCTTTCAAGGGGTGTGCTTGCAGGTTACCCCGTAGTCGGCGTTAAAGCCGTGTTATACGACGGAAGCTATCACGACGTAGACTCTTCAGAAATGGCGTTCAAGGCGGCAGCCGCTCTTGCGTTTAAAGACGGTATGAAGAATGCCGACCCCATACTCTTGGAGCCTGTCGTTAAGTTAAAGGCACAGGTTTCCGGCGAGTACTTGGGTGCGGTTATGGGCGATATATCCAAGCGTAGGGGAAGAATTTCGGACAGCTCCACGGAAGGCGACATAACCACCGTAGTTGCAGAAGTTCCCCTTGCGGAGACTGCAAAGTACGCAACCGACTTAAGGAGTATGACGAGAGGTCAGGGCAAGTTCTCCACCGAGTTCTTGCGCTATGAAGAGCTTCCCCCGCAGATTGCCGTAAAGGTCATTGCAGAAGCTAATAAGGAATAAAAAAAACACTAAAACTTATTAAAACATAGGCGTAACAATCCCTATCCCCTAATTGTTTTAGGTGAAAAAATCAAGCGTTTTACATAACCCAAGTATCTTAATTGCTTGGTAATTTGATTAACTAATCACTAATCAATAATATGATTTTTTTAGCTTAAAACCGCAAAGCGTCTTGAATAGAAGATTTTTGTCATCTGTCAAGGCAAAGACCGCAGACAATACACGGACGTATTATCAAGGGCTTTAACGCTGACAGGGGCAAAAAGATTCATTCAAGAAATTAGTGATTGAGATTGTTACGCCTATCTGCCCCGACTGAAAACAGTCGGGGCATTTATACGGAGATACAGATGGAATATATCACTCTTGCAGTTGCAGGGATAAGTTTAATACTAATTATAATAACCCTGTTTTTACAGCTTAAAAGCAATAAAAAGGTAGAGCTGACTTCAAGCGATAAAAAAGATTTAATCGAAGGGTTTAACGGCAATATCGATTTGATAACCAAGACTTTAACCGACGCTCAAAGAGCTTCGGGGCAGACGACGACGGAGTTTTTAAACACCTTCCAAGTAAATATGCTTAAGAGCCAGCAGTCGCTTGAAACAAGGGTTATGGAGCTTGTGCGCCAGACCGATCTAAGGCTTGCCGAGATGAGCAAGACGACAGAAACGAAGCTTGAGCAGATGAGACTTTCTAACGAAGCTCAGATTAAGGCGATGCAGACGGACAACGCCGCACAGCTGGACAAGCTCCGCTCAACGGTGGACGAGAAGCTCTCAAAGACTATCAACGAGCGGTTCGAGCAGAGCTTTAAGGTTTTAAGTACCCAGCTTGAGAGCGTGTATAAATCTTTAGGCGAAATGCAGAACGTGGCGAGCAATGTAAACAATTTAACCAAGGTTTTAACCAACGTTAAGACGACGGGCATCTTTGGCGAAATTCAGCTTGGAGCGATTTTGGAGCAGATTTTAACCACAGAACAGTACGAGACCAACTTTGTTACGGGTTCGGGCAGGGAGCCTGTGGAATACGCCGTTAAGCTCCCCGGTCAGGACGACAGCGGCTGCGTATATCTGCCCATTGACTCCAAGTTCCCTTTGACTGTGTACACCGATTTGTATAACGCCTACGAGAACAACCAATTCGATTTGGTTAAATTAAAGCGTGAGCAGCTTAAAAACACCATTCGTTCAATGGCGAAGGACATTAAGACCAAGTATATCAATCCGCCCAAAACCACCAACTTTGCCGTCATGTTTTTACCGATAGAAGGGCTGTACGCCGAAGTTGCAAAGCTCGGTTTAATCGAAGAGCTGCAACAGAGCTACAACGTTACCATTGCAGGCCCCACCACTATGAGCGCACTACTCAACAGCTTCCAGATGGGATTTAAGACGCTTGCCATTCAGAAGAAGTCGGGCGAAGTGTGGAGAATTCTCGGTGCGGTTAAGGCGGAGTTTGCCAAGTACAACGAACTTGTTGCAAAGATACAGACCAAGCTTGAAAGCACCAGCCGTGACTTCGAAACCCTTGTCGGGACCCGTAGCCGTATGATTGAGAGCAAGCTGAAGACGGTTGACGTGTTGACGGGCGAAGACAGCGCAAAGTTGCTCGATTTACCTAAAGACGACGAATAACCGAAAGGGTAAAAAGATACCGCCCCAGCCGAACCTGATGTGAACCCCAAAGTTTGGACAAAAATTAAATATTAAATGATTTGGTAATG
>JBJEVC010000015.1:0-6149 GCA_051884135.1 Candidatus Coproplasma sp.
AATAAAACAAAAAGGGATTTGTTATGAAAAAAATCGTAATATTGGAAAGTAACGAACAATTTTTAGTTGAACTTAAAGCGCAGTTTGAAAGCGACGGAGACTTCAACGTATGCGCTATCGGAACGGACGGCGAGACGGGTATAAGCCTTATAAGTCAGCATAAGCCCGACATCGTCCTGCTGGACACTACGCTGTCGGGTGTGGACGGGTTCGGGGTGTTGAAGTATATAAAAGGCAATCTGCCTTCCGCATACGCCTTCGTCATCTCGGGTTTTGCCGACGATAACATAGTTGCAAAGGCTATTGCAGGCGGTGCAAGGTATTATTTCGTAAAGCCCGTTTCCGCCCAGACCGTACAGGAAAGGGTTAAAGAAGTACTCGCCCAGAAGTCATCTAATTATCTCGTTTCGCCCATCTCAAGGGATAGGCGCAGGGTGACGTCTATAGACGAAAAAATATCCAACATATTCATATCGATAGGCGTTCCCCCGCATATAATGGGCTACCAATACTTAAGGGAAGGCATAAAGATGACGTGCGAAGACCAGTCGATTATCAACAACGTAACCAAACGCCTGTACCCTGAAATTGCCAAAAAGTATAACACCACGCCAAGCAAGGTGGAAAGGGCTATCCGCCACGCAATAGAAGTTGCCTGGAACAGGGGCAGGATAGAGGCGATTAATTCCGTGTTCGGCGTTAAGGTGTACATAGGTGCGGAAAGACCAACCAACTCCGAATTCATCGCTCTCGTTGCCGACAAATTAGTTTTTGAAGAATTGAGTTGACGGGCATAAATAGCTTATAACTCGATAAGACTAACGCTTTCGGATGAAAGCGTTATTTTTTTGCGGTAATTCCTTGAAAAAAACAATATAAGGATGTATAATAAGAGCGTTAACAGTTAAAGGAGAAGTCTTTATGAATTACAGAGAAGAATCGTTAAAAAAACACGGTGAGTGGAAGGGTAAGATTGAAATCGTGCCCAGAGTAGAAGTTGACACCAGGGAAAAGCTCTCGCTTGCATACACTCCCGGCGTTGCAGAGCCCTGCCTTGCAATTCAGAAAGATATAGAAAAGTCTTTTGAACTCACCAGGCGTTGGAACACCGTACCCGTTATAACCGATGGTACCGCAATTTTAGGTTTAGGCGACATAGGCCCCGAAGCAGGTATGCCCGTTATGGAAGGCAAGTGCGCTCTTTTTAAGGCGTTCGGCGACGTGGACGCATATCCACTTTGCATTAAATCAAAGGACACGGAAGAGATAATTAAGACGATTAAGTTGCTTTCGGGTTCGTTCGGCGGAATCAACCTTGAAGACATCTCTGCACCCCGTTGCTTTGAGATTGAGACGAGATTAAAAGAAGAGCTTGATATCCCCGTATTCCACGACGACCAACACGGTACGGCAATCGTCGTTGCGGCGGCATTAATCAATGCGTTAAAGCTCGCCGATAAAAGAATCGAAGATATTAAAGTCGTCGTAAACGGCGCAGGTGCGGCAGGCATCTCCATTGCAAAATTCTTGCTCCGCTTTGGCGTTAAGGACATAATCGCCTGCGATAAGCTGGGCGTGATTTCAGAAGGCGACACCCGTTTTAACGACGCTCAACAGACCCTTGCAAAACTGACCAACCGCAATATGGTCAAGGGCAGCCTTGCAGACGCAATAAAGGGCGCAGACGTGTTTATAGGCGTCTCTGCGGCTAACGTGGTTTCTAAAGATATGGTCAAATCTATGTCGGAAAAGCCAATACTCTTTACGCTTGCAAACCCCGTACCCGAAATCTCGGTTGCGGACGCAAAAGAAGCAGGTGCTTTCATTCACGGAACGGGCTCTTCCGAGTATCCCAACCAGATCAATAACGTATTAGTATTCCCCGGACTTTTCAGGGGCGCATTGGACGTAAGGGCGACCACCGTCAACTTCGAGATGATGATGGCGGCTTCCCGTGCGATTGCCGATTACACCGAGCAGACGGGACTGTCCGAAAGCTACATACTGCCCTATGCCTACGACAAAAAGGCGCACGAAGCAGTTGCAAAAGCCGTTGCCGAAGAAGCGGTAAAGACGGGAGTTTCCAAGTTATACAAATCTTAAAATGAATATCGAACTCACCCCCTACAAAGACAAGAGAATATGCGTTGCGCTCTCGGGCGGAAAGGACAGTATGTGTCTTCTGCACTACCTGTTTTTGCACGCAAAGGAGTATAATATTACTCTGTCCGCACTCAACTGCGACCACTCTATAAGGGGGGACGAGAGCGAAAGGGATAGTGCGTTCGTCAAGGCATATTGTGCCGCAAACGGCATTACTTGCCATACGTTCAAGTGGGACGGCGAGAAGTTTTCGGACGAAGGATTAGCACGCAGTTGGCGGCTTCGCTGTTATAACAGAGTTATTTCGGAAGGCAAAGCCGACTTAATCGCCACCGCCCACCATATGAACGACAATGCCGAGACGGTGCTGTTTAATTTAGCAAGGGGGGCTTCGCTTTCGGGGGTTACGGGAATAGCTGACAGCCGTCCGTTAAGCCTTGTCCGTCCGTTAATCGGCGTCAGCCGTCAGGAAATCGACGAGTATATAAAAGAGAACGATATCACCTACGTTGAAGACAGTACAAACCGCTCGGACGACTATACCCGAAATAAAATAAGGCATAACGTCATTCCCGCATTAGAGCAGGCGGTCCCGGGTGCGGTTAAAAATATTTTCCGCTTTTCCCGCCTTGCCGCTGAAGACGAAGAGTATTTTTCCCGTCAGGTGAACAATATTTTGGTTAAAAGGGCAGACGGGGGGTACCTTATCAGGTCATGTACCGAACCCGTCATATTCAAAAGGGCGTTAAGGCGTATTTTAACCGACTACGGCAAAAAAGATTTTACTTCGGCACAGATGCGAACGGTCTACGAAATGCAGTGGCTGAACAGCGGCAAACGCTTTGCCTTTTTGGGGCTTGTCGCAACCAAAGAAGAAGGCGGAATCGCACTGTGCAGTAAGGCGGAAAAACAGGTTGAAGACAACGGTATGCCCTTTGGCGACAATTTAAACTGTGACGGGCAGATGAATTATTGCGGGGTTTTAGCCTGTGTTGACCTTGAGAAAAACCTTGACGACGTGCTTGCAAGCCTTTCTGTCGAAGAGGAAAATAGCGCTAAAGTTTTAAAATTCGATTTAGATAAAATTCCCGAAAGCGCTTTAATCCGCTTTAAAAAAAGCGGTGATAAATTCACAAAATACGGTGGCGGCACAAAGAGCCTTGGTGATTACTTAACCAACAAAAAGGTACCCCAGAGCAAAAGGGACACGCTCCCTTTGGTGTGCGACGGGGGCGAAGTATTAATAGTCGGCGGGGTGGAAATTTCCGACGGCGTTAAGGTTACGAAAGAGACGAATCGGGTAGGCGTGTTTATCTGCCTTGACCCGTTTAAAAATTAAAACTCAAGAGGGAAAACAAATGACAAACGATTGCGAGAGAATTCTTTTAACCAAAGAACAGATTGATAAGCGTGTCGGCGAAATAGCGGCAGAGCTCAACGCCAAGTTCGAAGGCAAACGCCCCTTGTGCGTGTGCATATTAAAGGGTGCGGTGGTTTTCTATGCCGACCTTTTGCGCAGACTTGATTTGGACGTTGCGATGGACTTTATGGTCGTATCGTCCTACGGTACGGGCGCCGTATCGAGCGGTGCGCTCAAGATTTCCAAGGATTTGTCAGTTGACATCAGGGGTCAGGAAGTAATTATAATCGAAGATATAATCGACAGCGGTTTCACCCTTGCCTGCCTTAAGAAGATGATGATTGAAAGGGGTGCAAAGTCGGTTATCATCGTAACCCTTTTGGATAAATCTTCACGCAGGACGGCAGACGTTGCAAGCGACTATAACGGCTTCGTCATCGAAGACGAGTTTGTCGTAGGGTACGGTTTGGACTACGCCGAAAGGTACCGCAACCTGCCCTATATCGGAATACTCAAGCGCAGCGTTTACGAAAAATAGTAAGAATAAAACTTTAGTAAAACGGACATAATCATATAAAATTCACTTCAAATCACACGGAGGTTTTGTATGATTTTTATCAATATCGTCTGTTATTTGCTGGCGATTGTCGGCGCACTCAACTGGGGGCTTGTGGGCATATTCGACTTTAATTTAGTCGGCTGGATATTCGGCGGCTACCGCTCGGTCGGGGCGATTATCGTCTATATTCTCGTGGCCCTTGCCGCAATCTGGCTTATAATCTCGCCTATGATTTCAGGCAGGGGACTCATTCTTGCAGGCAGGAAGTCTAAAGAGAGTGAAAACGTAACCCACGTTACGGCAGAATAATTATCATTAATTTGTCTATAAAAGCAGGCTGTCCGCCTTTGCGGACAGCCTGCTTTTTCACTAACCCGTTTTAAGGAGTTTAACCGCCCGACTGCCCTTGACAAAATATATTGTTTAATAGTATAATTATTTTGTTATGGCAGAAGTACAGACGACAAAGCGCAGCGGGTGGCGTTTAACGCTTACCCCTAAGGCTATAAAAATACTACTAACCGTGTTTGCATCACTTGCGGCAATCACGGCGCTTCTGCTCACCTTTACGGTCGGCGATTACTACATCTTCAACCGTATGGCGGAGTACGGGGTAGTCATTTCCATAAGCCAATGGGTTAAAAAGGCAGGGTTGGTTTTAATTGTTTTGGCAGTTTTTTTCAACTGCAAAGGGTGCGCAGGCGCAGTCAAGTACGTCTTGCCCGTCTTCGTGATATTGAGCTGTTGTCTTTACGGCAACTTCTTCGATATCGTGCCCGAAGCCCAAAACACCAACGACGAGATATTTAATGCCGTCAACCTGTTTATGCCGAAGTGGCTCAACATAACGCTGTTCTTCCTGCATAACGCCTGTTTGGTAATCTGTTGCGGTCTGTTTATTTTGCAGGACGGGTTAAAGGTTAAAGCGAAGGAGTTTATCAACCTTCCGCTTGCCGTTGCGGCAGCGTTCCCTTTAAACCTGTTTGAAAACTTCTTTGATATCGATTCTATTGCAAAGGACAGCTTTTTACGCTTCTACAACTTCACGATTTGGCACTTTATCGCTATTTGCGTTCTCGTCGGCTCAACTCTCGGCTTTTACTTCTTCTTGAGAAATAAGAGCAGGGAGAGCCAGAATAAATGGCTGTGCGCCATTGCCGTGTGCCTGCTTTTGCAGTACCACAGCAAGGACAGTATGCTTATGGGCGACGGCTACAACGTATACAGAACGGTCTGGGCGGCGTTGCCGCTGTTTATCTGTAACGCAGGCGTGTACGTCGCATCGGCGTCGGTTATATTTAAAAAGAAATTCCTGTACTCAACTTCCTTCTTCGTCCACGCAATAGGTGCGTTGACAGTGTTTATCTACTTCGGCAAGAACGAGATGAGCAATTACGGAATTTTCTGCAGTTATTCAATATTATATTTCTGCTTAACCCACTGTCTGCTGTTTGCGCTGTGCGTTCTGCCGTCTGCGCTTGGGCACTACAAGTTTAAAATCAAGGACTGCATAGCACCCCTGATTTATTATTTTATCGTTATAATCGTCGCTTCGCTTGCAAGCGGACTTGTGTCCTATATGTCCACAACCTGGACGGCGTCCGACGGCAGTCACCTTATGTACGACGACTTCTATGTGACGGGTATGTTGGAAGGGAGCGACGGCTTGGGCTATATGCGCCCGAACTTTGCATTTACGCAGGTCAATCCGCTGCCTTTTGAAGTGCCCTGGCCGATTAAACTCGGTGGGTTTATGAGCTATATAAACCTGTTCTATGTGTTGCTTGTGTATATTGCCTACGTCTGCCTGTTCTTCGCATTTTTCGGTTTAACCCGAGCATATCTTGCCGTATTTAATGTAATTAAGGCAAAACGTGCTTTGCGTGCTACGCCCGAAACGGCGGCTGTTGAACCTGCCGACGAGCTAACGGGAACTCCGATTGCAGAAACCGCCGTTGCCGAGGAGCCTGCCGAAGCAGACGTGGCGGAAGAAGAGGAACAAGAAGTTAAAGAATAAATAATAATTAAGGTCTGAATTAAAAGATAAGCCCGACGCTCTGCGTCGGGCTTAATTTATAAGCGAATTAACCACCGGCTATGCCGGTGGATACCTTATTAGCTTTAGCT
>JBJEVC010000016.1:0-6088 GCA_051884135.1 Candidatus Coproplasma sp.
TATATTGTGCTTGCCCTTGCCTGCGATTACCGCAACAAGTCCGCTGAACACCATCTGGGTTGCAAGCGTGATTATTAAGGGGAACACCTTGAGCTTTGCCGCAAGCACGCCGTTTATCGAGCCGAGCGCAAAGCCGATTACTATGCATATTAAAACCGCAACGAACGAAGGTACGCCGGCATTTATCATCATTGCACCGCAACAAGCACTTGTAGCCGCTATGTAGCCGACGGACAAGTCTATGCCGCCCGTCATCATAACGAAGATTATACCCATACCTGCGATTAAATAGGGTGCGGTACTGCGCAACAGGTTCATTATGTTTCTGCCGCTTGCGAAAGTGGGGTTAAGGCAGGTGAAGAAGATGAACAGTACTACAAAAATTATGTAAGCAGTACCCTCTCTGTAGGCGTATTTAGCCGCCTTCTTCGTCGTTCCCCATAAGGGGAGTTTGCCGTTTTCGTCCTTGACGAACTGTTTTTTTACGTTGCCGAAAAATTCGGACGCCTTTTCCTTGATTTTCACGAAGCTACCTCCTCACCTATTTTTAATCCGGAAGCGAGCGTGAGTACGTTTTCCTGCGTGAATTCTTCCTTGGAAAGCTCTCCGCCCACTCCGCCTTCATACAAAACTAAAATCCTGTCCGACACGCCTAAAATCTCCTCCATATCCGAAGAAATCATAACTATCGACTTCCCTGCGGCGGTCATCTCGTTCATAAGCTGATAAATCTCGTACTTCGCACCAACGTCTATACCCTTGGTAGGTTCGTCGAAGAAGATTATATCCATATCCGCCGCCATAGTCTTTGCGACTATCACCTTCTGTTGATTGCCGCCCGAAAGGTTGCCCACGCTCTGCTGAACGTTGGGTACTTTAATTCGCAACGCTGCACGATACTTTTCGGCTATAGCCTTACGCTTTTTGCCGCTTATGACGCCGAATTTCATATAGTCCTTATCGCACAGAAGGGTTGTATTGAACAGCACCGAACTGTGCATAACGCACCCGTCCTTCTTTCTATCTTCGGGTATTAGCCCTATACCGTTTGAAAGTGCGTCGGCAGGCGAGTGAATTTTTACGGGCTTTCCGTTAATCTCTATACTGCCCTTTTCGATTTTTTTGCTGCCGCAAATAAGCTCCGCCGTTTCGGTTCTGCCAGCCCCCACAAGCCCTGCAATGCCTAATATTTCGCCCTTATGCAGTTCGAAGTTGATATTTTCTACGCTGTTGCCCGTCAGGTTTTCAACCTTTAAAACCACCTCTTCGCTCGGCTTATTTGCACGGGGCGGATGGCTTGCACCAAGCTCTCTTCCCACCATCAGGGATATAAGTTGCGCACGGGTGGTTTCAGCCGTTTCGACTGTGCCGACGTACTTGCCGTCTCTTAAAACGCTTATTCTGTCGCTCAACTCAAACACCTCGTCCAGCCTGTGCGATATGTAGACGACGGTTACGCCTTTAGCCTTTAACTTTCGGATAATATCAAACAGTAATTCCACTTCGTGGCTTGCAAGAGCGGCGGTGGGTTCGTCCATTATCATTATCTTGGCGTCATTTGAAATAGCTTTGCATATTTCAACCAGCTGTTGGTTAGCGGACGACAGCGCCATTACTGGCATAGCGGGGTTTAAGTCGAAGCCGTATTCGTCGAACAGCTTCTGCGCTAACGCACATAGCTTCTTTTTAGAAAACAGCTTGCCCTTATGGGAGCCGAAAAAGATATTCTCGGCTACCGACATCGGTTGAATTAGATTAATATCCTGATAGATTACCGCCACGCCGTTGTCCTTTGCAAGCTTGGGCGTCATTTTCAGATACTCTTCACCGCCGATTTTAATCTTTCCGCCGTTGGGCGTTATCGCACCTGCAATGACCTTGATAAGGGTTGACTTTCCGGCACCGTTTTCACCCATTAAAGCGTGAACTTCTCCCTGTTCAAACTGTAAAGAAACTTCGTCAAGCGCAACGACACCCGGATATATCTTGGAGATATTTTCAAGTTCGAGTATCATCTTCACTCCTCCTCTAACCGTTCTGCCACTTGATTTCTACGTTTATATCCTGCAGAGCCGCTATAGGGTCGAACGCCGAAACGGGCGTACCCATAGGAACGTTTACGGGCATACATGCGAGCGTGTCGGGAATATCCCATTGCGCCTTAACCGTGTACCATACGCCTAAAGGCTCTACGTTATTCTTGACGTAATCAACGCCTGCCTGACCTTCATAAACTCTCTTGCACAAATCGACTACCGATTTAGCCGCATCCGCTCCGCCGAAGGAAACCGCACCACGGAATATAGATTTAATACCCGTAACCGTCTGCCCCGACTGGGTAAACGTCTTACCCACGCCCGAAGAAAGTGAGCCTAAAAGACAGGCAGGTTCCTGCGTGCCGCTTACGCCGCCGCCGAAAATCGCATATTCGTCAAGGTTTGCACCCGTGGTGTTGGCAACTATTTCGTTGCTCATCGTAGGTGCGGCAAGCGAACCGTAGAGAAGGAATAATCTTGCATTAGGGTACATCGCCTTAATGCTCGGCATATATTCGCTCATCGTCTGGTTGGGGGTCATAGCGTATTCGTAGACGTGATTTCCATTAGTAATAAGCATTTCGCAGTAAGCAGGATTATCCGCCGCCTCTGCTTCGCTTAAAACCACGTTTCCGCTTGCGTCTATCCACTGCCCCGACTTGTTTTTAAGCTTTGCGCTCGTGATAGTCCTTATGCCGTTAGAGCGGTTAATATTGTCTTCGAAATCGTTGTTGTAGCAGATGACCGTATCGAAGGTCTTACTCTGCATATTTTCTTCCGCCCAATTCTTACCGAGCATCGCTATATAGCTTCCCAGCAAGAACTCGTCGCTGACGGTTACGGCGTCGTAACAGTCCACGCCTTGAGTGGTTGCACCGCTGACTACAACCTTTATGCCTGCCGCTCTCGCCTCATTTAAAGGAGTTTGCAGAGCTTCAAGGCTTACGGGTGATACGACGAGCATTTTAACGCCCATAGTTATAAAATTGTTGACCTGATCGGTCTGTGTAGTCGAATTACTGTTTGCGTTTTCAGAGCGCACCTTTTGTCCGGGAAACGCATCCTGCAGGGCATCTTCTATTGCCTCGTTCAGTTCGTTGGACTGCGACATACAGAACGCAATGTCGACACCGTTGTTGCAAGCAGCCAGACCTATTGCCGACCCAATGCTCACCACAAGCATTATTACTGCCAATATCAGACTTTTGAGTTTTTTCATAATTTCCTCCAAATCCTTTTTGTAGTTAAATTCTATCATTTTACGTTAACTGCTATCAATTCAAATATATTTATTACTTATTCCCATATGGAATAAATCTATTGACTTTAAAAGAAAATTAGATTATTATATAAAGGAACAGGGGAAACATATATGGAAATCAATTACCTGAAAGAATTCGTACATCTTGCCGACGTAGGGAACTATTTAACCGCCGCAGACGATTTATTCATCTCGCAGTCCTCGCTTTCAAAGCATATCAAGGCAATAGAGAGCGAGTTGGGAGTTTCGCTTTTTAACCGCACCACAAGAAAAGTCCGCCTCACGGAGGCAGGCGAAACCTTTTTGATTTATGCTCGGGAAATCGCAAAACAGCAGGCGGAATACACCAAAGCCATAAATAAAATTTTAACCAAGAGCGACGACGTCGTCTCGCTCGGGGCGTTACCCACTATGGCGCAGTACGATATAACCGATATCGTCTATACGTTCCAGCGTAAAAATCCCGATATGAAGCTCAATCTTATAATGGGCGACACCTACGAGCTTAAGGCAAAGCTGAATGACGGTACGATTGATATGGCGTTTTTAAGGGATGAAGAGCAGACGGACGATTACTATAAGATATTCTTTCACTTGGACAATCTCGTCGCCGTCGTGCCCGTAAAGCACCCCCTGTCTTCACAGAATTCCATAAGGTTGGAACAGCTCAAAGGCCAGGATTTATGCGTGATGGCGCAAAATACCATGCTTTACGACCTGTGCGATAGGGTCTGCAAACAGGCAGGTTTTGATATGAAAGTATTTTATTCAGGGCACCACTTAACCAACATTGCGGACTTCGTTACAAAGGGCGAAGCGATTGCCTTGATTACCGAAGGGCAGACGAAATTTATGCGTAATCCACATATAAAGGTGTTGGAAATCGAGCCCAAGATAGAGATGGAAATAAACCTATGCTACAAACAGTCGTATAAGCCCTCTCAAGCAGGGAAAAAATTTATTGAAACAGTAAACGATTTCCTTACTAAAAGACAGAAACTACCCGAAATTTAATCTTGCTTAAACCAAAGCGAGCAAGTTATGAACGACGTATGAGTCGACAAAAAATAATAGATAAAATTTAAATCTTATTTGCAAATTATCCGTTAACATCAAAAAATGCGAACCGTTTCAAAACGGTTCGCATTTTTTCTTTTGGTCTACTATCTGGACTGATGATTTATCTACAATGACAAACTAAATTTTGCTTTAATGCATTTATCGATTTCTTTGATAACACTTTTTCCATCTTTTATCTCCTTTGTAAATCAGATGTTACTATACTTTTGTACTATTTACTATTTTAAGAAGAGCTTTAACGATATCGCCAACTTCTTCCATCGTATTATCTTTGCCCAAAGATATACGAATAGTCCCCTTTGCTAAAACTTCTTCTATTCCGATTGATTTTAATACATGAGATATCTCAGTCTTTACACTATTACACGCAGCTCCTGTTGAAATCATAATCCCCATCAAATCCATTCTATGCAAAATCGTTTCACCGTCTTGATTAGGGAATGACAAACTTACTATTCCGCTAGCATGATTATTTGAACCATTTCGAACAAAATCAGTATGACTTATCCCTTTAATTAAAGCATCCTCCAATTCTGCAATGTGCTTTGAACGTATTTCAATATTCCTGCAATTATTGCGTAATGCTATTGCCATTCCCACAATAGCTGCAATATTTTCTGTCCCTGCCCTGAAACCAGATTCTTGTCCACCGCCACTAATAAAAGATTTTATATTAGTTCCTTTTTTTATATATAAGAACCCTATGCCTTTGGGGCCATTGAATTTGTGAGCAGAGGCAGACAAAAGATCTATCCCAAGTTCTTTTACATCAATAGGAATATGTCCAACCGCCTGAACAGCATCCGTATGAAAAATCGCTCCTTTTTTATGAGCGATTTCACATAAATCTTTTATAGGTTCAATCGTTCCTATCTCATTATTAACATACATAATAGAAACTAATTTAGTATTTTCTGTTACGTATTTTGAAAGCACTTCCGAAGAGACTACTCCTTCTTTATCTGGTTTAATATAAGCTACTGGAACACGGTTTTTTTCTACATCTGCGCAAGCTCTTAATATGGCATGATGCTCAATTTCGGAAGTGATAATAGCTCCTTGCATAGTATTGTACGCAACACCTTTTATAGCCCAATTATCACTTTCACTACCACCTGAAGTAAAGAATATCTCTTCAGGCTCTGAATTAATACAACTTGCTATAATTTGACGAGCTTCTTTTAATGCTTTCCTCGCCTCACGTGAAAAAGAATATGGCTGAGAAGCATTTGCGTAATAATCAAGCAAAAATGGTTTCATAGCTTCAAATGCTTCCACATCCAACTTGGTTGTAGCTGCATTATCTGCGTAAATTATCTGCTTCATATATTTCCTCACTTAAAAAGAGTGCATCCTTCTTCCTTAAACTGTTCGATTTTATCCAAAAGTTCTTCCGTCGTTACCTCTAAGTATTCAGCCAAGCAATCAAGGCAATAAAAATTAACGGTTTTCTTATCGATTAATACGAAACTGCAAAGTTAGACGGAAAATTCATTGTAGCCGTAAACAGTAAACGTAAAGACGGAAAGGTCGAATATAAAAAGATACCTATAACGCCTATGCTTAAACCGTACCTTGAAGGTGTCGAAAAAATTAAATTCTGTTCTCTACGAGTATTGAGAGAAAAATTTAATAAAATTTTCCCTACACACCGTTTATACGATTTAAGAACGACTTTCTATACAAGATGCCAGGAATGTGGAATATCAAC
>JBJEVC010000017.1:0-25976 GCA_051884135.1 Candidatus Coproplasma sp.
GAATTATCTATTTTTTAGTTTTTATCTCCACCACAACATTTGACAAAGAGCCTTTTAAATTATTAAGTTGCTATTATTCGGTTCGAAGTGCAACTACAGGGTCCTTTTTAGCCGCCGCAGAAGCAGGAATCAGACCGGAGATGAGCGTAAGCGCTACACTCAAGCCAATCATAATGAGCGCCTGCCACCAAGGCAATGCCGCAATGCCCCAAATGCCAGCCAATGCGCTGACTATTATGTTGGTTATGAGCGACAACAGGTAGGTTATCAGTATACCGAACACACCTGCCGCCAAGCCTATCATAAGCGTTTCGGCGTTGAACAGGCGTTTGATATCCTTCTTCCTTGCGCCTACCGCCCTTAAGATACCGATTTCTTTTACTCGCTCTACAACCGAGACGTAGGTGATAATACCTATCATTACAGTTGAAACGACTAACGATAATGCGGTGAACACGATCAGGGCAATGGTTATCATATTGATCATCGTGTTGACCATATTGATAATTAGTCCGACCGTATCGGTGTACGTTATCTTATCCTTTTCACCGAGTCCGCCTATTACGGTGCCGTCCGACAGGGTTATTATGGGAGTTGTAATTACAGTTTTGTTTGTCAGCGTTACTGTGCCGTTATGCACTTTTACGCCGTTTGCCAGCGTTATTACGCCGCCCGAAACCGTTACTCCCGAAGGAAGGTTTTGCGATGAAGCAGTAAAGGTAAATCCGTCCGGCATTATGACTTTACCGCCTAAAATCTGCGTACCGTCGGATAGCGTTACCTTACCGCCGTTTATTATCGTGCCGTCCGACATAGTTAAACCGATCGTCTTTTTAACACTGCCGTCTTCGTAAGTTATAACCGTTTTCTCCGTGCAGATATCGTTCCAAGCGTCTAAATATTCGCAGACCTTGTTCTTATACTCGAAGTCAACGGGGTAGACGTATACAGCCGTAGGCATATCGTCTCCGCCTAACAACGCCGCAGTGATTTGTGAGCTTGTAGAACCCGTCATACTGCCTATCATGCTCTGCATCATGGTTCCGCCCGTTTCGATGGAACACTCTTTACCACTGACAAATTTATAGTAATCTTTGCCTTCTTCGTATTCCGCATCGGTACTTGTAGCTACATAGTAATAGTCAACGTACATAGGCAACTTTTCAAGAACGCCGTTCTCGTTTATATACTCAACTATCTCGCTGTCCTTTTCGGTTTCAAGCACATAGTCGGTGAGTGCCTTGGTATGATAGAATCCCGATTGCAGGCAGCCGTAGGAAACGGAATCTTTTTTCTGCAGAATGAGCTTTACACCCATTTCTACACGCTTATCGTAGCCGCTCTTTGAAGAGAAGGCGGGGAGAGTTTTTTGTGCGCCTGTACTGTCCTTGAAAGTATACTCGGTCGAGTATGCGTTTGCAACGTAGCCCTCGGTGACTTCATCTGCGGTAGGCAGGCGAAGGTCTTGGTACATTGACTCTTTTATAACATCGGCATAGGTCGCCATAGATGGATTGGAAGCTACCATCTGTTCAACCATTCCGTCAATCAATGCCTTTAATTGTTCGTCGCCTTGATTTCTTGCAGCTATGATATAATCAGCATACGCACCATAATCCGCATCTGCCCTTATCTCTTCATCGGTCATAAAGGACGAATACTCTACAAGGTTATACACGCAGTCGTTGGGATAGTAGGTAAACTTCTTTGCGCTGTCGCCTACGAATTTGCTGTACTCAAATCCGTCGGAGCCGATTAACGTACTCTCCTGCTCTTCGCCGTCTTCGCTTTCAAGACCCTTGTTTTCGTCTACACCGCTATATGCGTACTCCAGGAATTCGTCTTCCTTGAAGTAGCCGTACTGCGCCAAAGTTAAATCATCCATCTGGTTGTGGTTTAAGACCATAATCAAGGACTCTTTGGAGTTGAAAATCTCCTTAAGCTCTGCCTGGGTGTAACCGGTCGTAACCGCTTTGCCGTTTTGGTCAACCGCCAAAACGTCGTACTGCGACATAATGTAGTCGAAGTTATCGGGCATTTCTTCAAACGTGGAGACGGTGGAAATCATGCTTCCCCAAGTTGCATATTCGGGAACGTGGGTGAGTACCGCCGAATACATTGCCCTTATCGCCGTGACGGACATATTGTACTTGTTTTCGTATCCGTCGACGTCTTGCAAATAACCCAAATGTGAAGCCAGATCGTCGCTTACTTCAAAGTCGGTATAAATGTTGTTGCTAATCTTAAAATCATAACCGTATTGAATTAAATTAACATACTCATCCGGCATATCGTTGACGTATGCGAGATATTCTTCGGTTATGGTATTTGTCTTTTCAAAACCTGTGGAGAAGGTGCCTAACGTATCTAACAGCGAATTTACATACACCTTATCGCCTTGTGCAACTTTGTTTACGTCAACCATCTGTCCGCCCGAAAGTTCCATAAGCGACGTGAAGTCGTACGCCGACTGCGTTACCGAAACAGGGTAACCGGAGAGCATATCGTTTTGCATACTCGTTATGTAACCCTGTACACCCGAAGATATTGCAAGAACCATAGATACGCCTATGATACCTATCGAACCTGCAAAGGAGACCATCGCCGTACGCTTGCGCTTTGAAAGCAGGTTTTTAAAGCTCAAACCGAAAGCCATACCTATGGACATTGCGGAGTGCTTTTTACCTTTGTTGGTCTTTTTTACTTTTTCAACCTTTTGGGGGTTACCACCTTCACCATGACCTTCAGTCTGTTCAGATAGCGCAGTCTCTTCAACCACATCCGCAAAGCCGTCTGCAATGTCCTGCTCGTCAAAGGCAACTACTCTTTCCGCCATTTCTTCACTGTCGGAATAGGGGTTGGTATCGTCTACCACTTCGCCGTCTTTTAACCTTACTATACGGGTTGAATACTGTTCGGCAAGCTCGGGATTGTGGGTTACCATTACGACAAGTCTGTCCTTGGAAATCTCTTTAAGGAGTTCCATTATCTGTACGCTGGTGACCGAATCAAGCGCACCCGTAGGTTCGTCGGCAAGCACAATTTCGGGGTCGTTTATCAGTGCACGGGCGATTGCCACTCTCTGCGCCTGACCGCCAGAAAGCTGGTTGGGCTTATTGTGAATTTTATCCTTAAGCCCTACCTTATCGAGAGCGTCTATAGCCCTTTGACGTCTCTCCTTTTTGCTTATGCCTGCAATCATCAAGGCAAGCTCAACGTTCTGCAAAATGGACTGGTGGGGAATTAAGTGATAGCTCTGGAATATAAAGCCTATCGAGTGATTGCGGTAGGTATCCCAATCCCTGTCCGAATAGGTCTTGGTCGATTTACCTTCGATTTGCAAGTCACCCGAAGTGTACTTATCCAAACCGCCGATTATGTTTAAAAACGTGGTCTTACCGCAACCTGAAGGACCAAGAATTGAGACGAACTCACTGCGCCTGAAATTGACGGATATACCCTTTAGTGCGTGGACTGGTTCACCTGCAACGGTATAGTCCTTTTTTAAATCTACTATACGCAACATATATTAGCCTGCCTTGTACCCGATTTACGGGTGTTAATACATACTCGTTTTTTTATAATTTTTGTATCACTATATTATATTATTTAAGGCGCAAAGTCAATTAAGCTCTGCGCCTTGGAATGTTAATTCACACAATTTTTACTTTTCATCACCTTTTTCACAACTGTTCTTTTTATTCTTAAATTTAAACAACCGTCTGTGCGACTTCTTCTTTTCTTCCTCTTCCTTTGCAAGATATTCCACTAACGCCTGCTCCAGCGAATTGGCACTTTTAAAGGGTGAAAAGAATTTTGCTCTGGGCATTTTTTGCGCAGTGTCCTTCACGCTGTTTTTAAGCCTGTCCCACCCGTCCTTTACGCTCTCTTTAACCTTTTCGTACTTGACAACCACGTTGTGGTCGGTTGCAAACTTGCGTATCTTTACGGTAAGGTTAATCGAATGGGCAAAGTCGATCGTAAACACGCCGAAGAAATACCCCACGACGAAGGCAAACGGCATATTGGAGACAAACCACTCTACCCATTGAATGACGAACGGGTCGATGACAAAGTAGTACAATGCGCCAACCGCAAGCCAGATGAGAGAGAACAGGGGGCATATTATACCCTGAATATTGCCCCAGCGGTCGGAATAATCCCACAGCTTAACTCTCATACCCTTGATGAAAATCAGACCGGCGATGTACTCTATTACAGTCATTGAAACGCCGATGATTGCAATGGTTATCACTGAATCGAGCCAATACATACCCGTATCGATAGGGATAAGGCAAAGTAAGTACATGGCTACCACGCCGAAACCGTACAAGGGCAGATACGGCCCCGTCAGAAATCCGGGGTTAATCCATTTTTTCGCAGTGAAGATACGGCGGAAAACCACCTCTATGCCCCACCCGATACAACTGCCCACAAAGAACAGAAAACATAGGGTCAATAACGTCGTCATCATAATAGTTAATCAGTTCGGTTAAGTTAATTCTTGTTTTTCGCTTATGCTGACAAAGCGGCGTTTAAACGCTTGAGCGTACGCTCCTTGCCTAAAATTTTCATAACAGTGCAAAGGTCGGGGGAGTTGGGCATACCCGTAACGGCAATACGCAACACTTCGGCAACGTCCGCAACACTGCCCTTGAACGCTTCGGGGTTAGCTTTGTACTCGCTCATCTCTGCGGCAAAGCCTACTTGCCCGGCAACCGCCTTAACCTTTGCAAACCAAGCGTTGTTGTCGTCGTTTTCGTCGTAACTTAAAGCAAATTTTTCAAGAATTGCGTTTACGTCTTCCCTTTTAAAGCGGAAGGTGTATTCAGGGTTAAATACGTCGTCAAAGAAGTAGTCGAAAAGTCTGACGCCCGTCTCCGCCCTGACGATATCTTTACGGCGTTTCTTACCGCCGATACCGCAGATAAGGACGATAATCTTCTTTATATACTCCTTATCTTCAAAGTGCTTTTTGTCCTGCTCACTTCCAAATTCGTCAACCCAAGCCTTAAGGAAGTCGTACGTCTCGTCTTCGGTCAAGGTGGATAGCTCTGCCTTGGAGACGTCGTTTAATTTATCTATATCGAACAGAGCTCCGCTCTTGCCCATCTTGTCTATGGAGAATTTGAAATCCCTGTAATCTGCGGTGGGGTTTTTGCGCTCCCACTCTTCGAAGTTGGAGTTTAAGATGGTCATAAGGTACTTGACAACAGCTTTGGGGTAGTAGCCCGCCTGTCTGTAATAGTCAAGGGATAGTTCGGGGTCTTTCCTTTTAGAGAGCTTTCTCTTTACTCCGTTATCCACCTTCATTAAACTGCAGGTATGTCCGTACGAAGGGAGTTTGAAGCCGAGTACTTTAAACAGCTCTAAATGAATGGGCAGGCTTGAAAGCCACTCTTCACCCCTTATTACAAGCGTGGTGTGCATAAAGTGGTCGTCTATGGCGTGTGCAAAGTGGTAGGTGGGGATACCGTCCGACTTTAAGATAACTACGTCCTGGTCGTTTTCGGTAACGGTTATCTCTCCCTTTATCCTGTCTTTAAAGGTGATTTTATTCTCGGTACAGCCCTGCGACTTCAACCTTATTACAAAGGGTTTGCCTTCTGCAAGGTTGGCATAGATTTGCTCTTCGGAAAGATTTCTGCATTTAGCATATTTGCCGTAATAGCCCGTTATCTCCTTTCTCTCCGTCTGCTCGGCACGGACGGCGTTGAGCTCGTCTTCAGTGCAGAAACAGGGATATGCAAGCCCCCTTTCAATCAAGTCCTTGACGTAGGCACGGTAGATTGAAGCCCTTTGACGCTGATAGTAGGGACCGTAATTGTTTAACGGCGAGTCAATCTCCGCCCCTTCGTCAAAGTTTAAACCGAAATAGTTTAATGAACGAATGACCGATTCAACAGCACCGTCCACCTTTCTCTTTAAGTCGGTATCTTCTATTCTCAAATAGAAAATGCCGCCCGTCGTGTGAGCTACACGCTCGTCCGCAAGCGCAGAATACAGGTTGCCTAGATGTATAAAGCCGGTGGGCGAAGGCGCAAGACGGGTTACTTCCGCACCCTTATTTAACTGCCTTTCGGGGTACATCTTCTCGTACTCGTCCAACGGCAATAAATTTTCGTCGGGTATTAAGGTTGACGCTAACTTTTTTAAATCCATTTTATTCACCTTTTTTATCGTTTATTTCTATACTATCGTTCGTATCTATACTTTGAGTTGTGTCGTCTTCAATGCATAGTTCGGTCAGATTATCCTGCACTTTAACGGCGTTTTGTTGATTATTGTTCTCTTTCGATTGCATAATCTCTTTTTCGGTCAAAATTCGCTTTTCGTTGCCCACTCTCTTACGCAGGTACCTGCTGTGGAAGGTCGGAGAAATAAGGTTGAAAAGTACGGTTATTACTATCAAGCCGATTACTATACCGAGAAGAGTTTTGCCCATCTCGGCACCGTAAGTCAAAGCGGAATCCCACTGCTTGGAGATGAGTGCGTTTACCGTAAGATAGAGCGTACGCCCCGGCACGAAGAGTATTATTCCCGGAACGAAGAAGATTATCGCAGGCGCCTTAATGGTACGGGCGAAAACTTCGGAAATTATTGCCGCAACAGCCGTTGCCACCAACATATTTATGAGCGTATCGTTGACAAAAGCTTCCATTACAAGGTAGACGCCGAAGGTCACCATTGCGTTGATTGCAGACGGAATAAGTCTGCGATAAGCACCGCCGAAGAATACCGTGAACGCCGTTGTGCCTATAAAGCAGGAGATTATTCTGTACAGATAGTCTTCAACGCCAGACCTTTTAACTATTGCTACGTCTTCCAAAAAGGTTGCGGAAACCATCATCGGTATGCCGTAGCCCGCAACGATTGCAAGCGTTGTAATTACTGCGTTTAACAGCTCCGACGTGCCTGAATAGGTATCGCCCGAAAACAAATCTCGTATGGCGTTACACATAAGCAGTCCCGGTATAACCGTCATTATCGTACCCATCATAACGGTCGACAGATGACAAGTAAGCCCCGTAAGCGATATGAGCCAACACATTAAAGTAGAAAGCACACCGCCGATCAGCGAAAGCATAAACGTGCGGGCATAGCTGTTAAACGCAAGCCTTGCAAATATACAGCTTAAATACGCCATAAGCCCGCCGATGAGTCCGCCGGGGATTGCGTCGATTAGCGAACCGCCGTAAAACACCGTAAATGCGGCTGCGCCGATTCCTGCGGAGAGAGCGGTCATAAGCTTGCTCGGGTTATGGCTTACCCTTAACTTCGAAACAAGCTCCGTAGCTTCGTCAATGGGGTATTTCTTTGCACATATATCACGGGAGAGCTGGTTATATGCTTCCATCTTGGCAAAGTTGTTTGATATGGAATATACCCTTTTGAGCTGGGATACCTGACTTCCGTCGGTTATTTTTACCCCTGCCATTATCATAGAAGGAAAGGTTGCAACGCTAACCGCCGCAGCGCCGTATGCATTGCAGATATATTCAACCGCAAGCTCCACCCTGCCGACGGGGCAACCGCAGGAAAGTAACCCGCACCCAACTTCGATTGCCACGGCGAGAACCTTGTCGAAATAGGTTCTTTCACTCTCGGAATTAACCGTGTTGTTTTCAATTACACTCTCTTCGTTTTCCATACGCAATTAATTATACAATAAAAAAATTTTATGTCAATGAATTTGCAAATTAAAACCCCACTATAAGTGGGGTTTGCGTAAAATTTTATCAGCGGCGGTTATTTCTATCAGGCTTATAAAGCTTGCGGAGAATGAACCAACCGATTATCAGCACCTGCATAATTCCTGCAGCCAGATAGAAGGGCCACACGGGTACGAGCGGCGCAAACAATACGAGAAAGACGTTGATTATCAGTACTATCGACCACAGCACAAGCGATGCGGCAATAGTCATCGTTACTCTCCCGTACCAAAGCGACGAAAATACCGTGAACACTATTGAAGCGACGAAGGGTGCGCACACATAGGCAAGATATGCGTAATTCTGGAACGGTATGATATAGTAGAAAATCATAAATATAGCCGTTGCAATTACACCCACAAGCCCGATAGACAACAGCGTAATAAGCGCATGCTTTTTCTTCAGATTGAGCCTGGGCTTTAAACGCTTGCCCGGTTTGGAACGAACCAACGTATCAAGCGAAATATTGTAGATATCCGCAAGCTTTATAAGCACCCTTAAGTCGGGAATGGACTCTCCCCTCTCCCACTTGGATACCGCTTTATCCGAATAATTAAGCATTTGAGCAAGCTGAAGCTGGGTAAGACCTGCCTCCTGACGAAGGTGCACAAGATTTGCGGCAATGACTTCTTTTAAGTCTTCTGACTGCAAGTTTTCTTCATTCATACCCATATTTTAACATACCTGCCATAAAAAGGCAAGCATTTTAACCCACTCTACCGTGAGTAGAGTACACTATTCTATCAGTAGAGTAACCAACTTTAAAATTCTACCAGTTTACAAAAGTGTAGATTAATATAATAGAGTTTTGTGTTGTAAAACGGTTATACAAGGTCTATAATTATTATTAGCCGACAGTTCTGCATACGGCGAAACCCTAAACGGTTAATACGTTTTAAGCGATAAATCCGTGTTTTTCAGACATCGATTCTAAAATTGCAAATTACAACTATTTTTTTATGAGAGGTAAATTACCTATGGCAAATTTTGAAATTTTTGTTGATTCAGCTGCTAATCTCACCGATGAACTCATTGAAAAGCATAACATCTACGTTGTGCCCTACACCTGCTCTATTAACGGCAAAGAGATGGAGTGCTATCAAAAAGGCGTATCTTCCGAAGCGATTGCAAAGAATTTCTACCAATCTATGCGTGAAGGTGCCGAGACAAAGACAACGCTAATCAATGCGGATAAATTTATCGACGCCATAACCCCCGTTATGCAGGAAGGCAAAGACGTACTACTCTTTGTCATAACCACAAAGCTTTCGGGCACTTATAACCAGGCGCTTGCGGCAAAAGCAAGGCTTAAAGACTTGTTCCCCGAAAGAAAGCTTTTAGTTGTAGACAGCTTTAACGCATCTTTAGGCGAAGGGCTTATGGCTGTTTATTCGGCGGAAATGAGAGATAAGGGCGAAACGATAGACAACGTCTATAAGTGGGCTTGCGATAACGTTGTCAATATGAACAGCTTTGTAACCGTATCGAATCTTAAGTACTTAAAACGCACTGGCAGAATTAACGCCGCAAAGGCGATAGTCGGCACCATTTTGAAGATTAACCCCGTAATATGGGGTAGCGACAAGGGCGAGCTTGAAGTCTTATGCAACGAAAGGGGACGCAAGAAGGCGTTCAACAAGCTCGTTGAACTCTTTAAAAGCAGAGTTATAGACCCCGCAAATCAACACGTTGCAATAGCACACGCAGACTGCTTGGAAGAAGCCGAGCAGCTCGCCGAGATGATTAAGGCTGCCGGCGCAAAAGAAGTTATCATCAATATGTACGACCTGTGCACGGGTGCGCATATCGGTCCCGGCACGATTGCACTCTTCTTTATGGGCAAAAAGCGTGACGGCAAGTTTGATTAATTTTGCTTACTTTCTAATATTTTGTAATTTGATTACACAGCCGATAAAGTGCGGTTTCCGTAGAAATTTATTTAGACGACATAAAAGGATAGCGATAAAGCGCTATCCTTTACTTTTTGCATTATTAAAACATATGACTATATTAGCAAAGTATAGTGTGCCTATACTTTAAAAATTTATCCGTGAAACACAACAACCCGACAAATTGGAATTTGTTATTCGTTTCATTTTGCCAACTGTTTTATCTATCACAGGGACGAAGTCTCTTAGAATCGCCATGGTGTGCACGACATTCATTGCAATGTCCATGGCGAAAACACGTTACTTTCATACAAGGGCAATCCTTTTTTATGATCATTTTATATTTCATAGGGATATATTTTAATCCATCCTTTTCACAAATAGTATCTATCTGTTCAAATCCAAAATGTTTATATACTTCCTGTGCATAAATTGAAGAATTAACTGTAATCTCATCACAATTATTATTTGCTAAAACCGCATGCCATAATTGGCGTCCAACACCAGATCTATGATATTTTTCATCTACAAAAAAGAGTGCAATATGTCTACCTTCATCCCTTGTTGCTATAAGACCGATTAATGTCTTTCCTTCATATGCACCATAAACACAAAGCGTTTGTAGATACTCTTTAGAATGAATTGCATCCCAAAACGCCTGCTTTCCTGATTCCGGATAATTCACTGCTTCATATTTGCAAAATACATCCCAAACCAGTGGTAAAGCTTCTTCAATATTCCTTAACTCTTTAATTTTCGTAATTTTATCTCCTTGACAAAAACATGATTTTCGAATGATGCATAAATTCATATTTATCGGTGAGTTTATTATAAAAAATTACATCTTTTCGGAGCGGAAGGAGAGATTGTCGTCTACTACCTCCACCGTTACCTTTTCGCCGGGCAGAACGTGCCCTGCCAAAATCTCGTCCGACAGCCTATCTTCGATGCGCCTTTGCACCGTTCTCTTCATAGGGCGGGCTCCGTACTCTTCCGAATACCCCTCTTCTATGAGCTTTTCCATAGCTTCGGGTGAGATTTCTATTGTAATATTTTTGGGTTCAAGACGCTTCTTAAGGCCATCGATTAACTTATAACAGATTTCACCCGCTTCTTCTTTAGTGAGTTTTCTAAAGACTATGACGTCGTCCAACCTGTTTAAAAATTCAGGGCGGAACTGCTGTTTTAACGCTTCGTCTATGGCGTCTTTCATATTGTCGTAGTCGTCGCTTTCGGAAGTGCTGAAGCCCAAACCCGACATCTTTTTAATCTTGCCTGCACCCACGTTGGAGGTTAAAATTATTATGGTATTTTTAAAGTTGATTACCCTGCCCTTGCTATCCGTCAGTCTGCCGTCGTCTAAAATCTGTAAAAGCAAATTGAACACGTCGGGGTGAGCTTTTTCCACTTCGTCGAAAAGCACCACCGAATAGGGCTTGTGGCGTACCTTTTCGGTTAACTGACCGCCTGCGTTATCGTCAAACCCGACGTAGCCCGGGGGCGCACCTATGAGCTTGGATACCGAGTGCTTTTCCATATACTCCGACATATCCAGCCTTATAAGCAGTTTTTCGTCGCCGAACATATTCTCGGCTAAAGCCTTTGCAAGGTCGGTTTTACCCACGCCTGTAGGGCCGACGAAGATAAAGGAGCCTATGGGTTTGCCGCTTTCGTTTAAACCTGCCCTTGCCCTTCTTATAGCCCTTGCAACTGCCGAAACCGCTTCGTGCTGACCGATGATACGCTTATGTAAGTTTTCTTCTAATCGTAAGAGTTTTTCGCTCTCCTGTTCGGTGAGCTTTACGACGGGTACGCCCGTCCAGCCGCTGACGACGTGAGCAATCTCGTCGCTGCCGACAGTCGGCGTGGACTGACCGCCCTTCCATTCGTTTTTAATTTCTTCTATCTTCGCCTGCGTTTGATTGAGCTCTTCAACGAGCTTTTTAGCCTTATCGTATTCTTCGCCCCTTGCAGCCTTATTCTTTTCCTGAAGAATATGCTTATACTTATCCTCCAGCTCGTTGAGCTCTGCAGGTGCGTTATAGCTATCAAGCCTTGCCCTTGAAGCGGCTTCGTCAATTAAATCTATCGCCTTATCGGGAAGGAATCTATCGGTTATATACCTGTCGGATAGGGTTGCGGCGGCAATTATCGCTTCGTCGGAGATAACTACTTTATGATGCGCTTCGTACTTATCTCTTAAGCCCCGCAAGATTTCAACCGTGTCGCTAACCGTAGGCTCTTCCACCTGAACGGGGGTGAAACGTCTCTCCAACGCCGCATCCTTTTCTATATACTTCCTGTACTCGTCGAGCGTGGTTGCGCCTACCGTCTGCAACTCACCCCTTGCGAGCATAGGCTTTAATATGTTAGCGGCGTCCATCTTGCCTTCCGCCGAAGCGCCTGCGCCTACGAGCAAGTGAATTTCGTCTATAAAGAGTATGACGTTGCCGTTATCCTTAATCTGTTGTATGGCGTTTTTTAATCTCTCTTCAAAATCGCCCCTGTACTTTGCGCCTGCAACCATACTTGCAAGGTCGAGCGAAAAGACCGTCTTGCCCTTAAGCAGGTCGGGAACTTCGTTTTTGATAATGGATTGAGCAAGCCCTTCCACAACCGCAGACTTGCCTACGCCCGGCTCGCCTATTAATACGGGGTTATTCTTGGTTCGGCGTGAAAGAACCTGAATTATCTTATCAATCTCCTTCTTTCTGCCGATTACGGGGTCGATTTTTCCTTCTCTCGCCTTAGCGGTCAAGTCGGTCCCGTACTGCATTATGCTCTCGTCTAAACGCCTATCTTTGTACTTTCTCTCTTCATTCTTCTGCGAAGAGTTTTTGCCGTAGGTGCTAAAGGGGTTGAGATCTTCATCGTCATCTTCGTACTCCCTTTTATTTTCCGTAGCGTCATGCACTTTGCTTACGAGCAAGGGCATATTAATACCTAACGCCTTAAATATGCTGACCGCAAGACAATCGGGGGATTCAAGTACGGCACGAAGAAGGTGCTCGGTACCCGTCAATCCGTCCGGACTCGAATCGAACGCCAAATCCTGCGCACGCTCTAACATATGCTTGGTACGGGGGGTGAAATCCTTTATGGCAAGATTATGGTCGATTGACCTGTATAAATAGTGTCTGAACCCTTCGGCTGTTACTCCGCACTCGGTTAAAATTTTATATGCCGTACTTTCGTCTACCATCAACATTGCGTAGACAATTTGTTCGGTACCCACATAAGTGATATCAAGCGTTGCAGATATCTCCCTTGAGGCGTTTAACACGTCCTGAAGATTGCGTGTAATTCTTGAAAAATCCATATTTACTCCTTATTGATTTTGCGCCTTAACCGTGTTTTACGCACAGCGACTTTATGCGGTTAGAAGCATACGTTGCACGATACTCGTCTCTCTCTTTTGCCGAGAGCGTCCTGCCTGCAAGCACGTTTAAGTTGGAAGGTTTCATCTTGAGCATCAGCTCGTCAATGGCGGAAATATCGTTGATTTTAACGTAGCCCAGACATACTGCAAGCTTTAAGTCGGCACACAGCTTGTCAAACTCGCCGTGAGACATCAACGCACAGTTTGTCAAAGTGCCGTAAGCCCTTAAGCATTTATCCTTAAGCGCAAGCCCATCGTCACCCTTCTTTAACCGCTCTCTTTCACTCGCTTCAAGCTCCACAACTCTGGAGACGACCTGCTCTACGAGAGTTAAAACGTTTTCTTCGGTTACGCCCAACGTGACTTCGTTGCTCAACTGATAGGTGTATCCGTCTGCACCGCTGCCTTCGCCGTACGCACCACGAACGGTCAGCCCTAATCGCCTTGCACTTTTGACTACGTCGGGCAACAAGCCGCCGAGACTTAATGCGGGGAGAAAGAGCATAACCGAAGCCCTTAACCCCGTACCCAAATTGGAAGGACAAGCGGTTAAATAGCCGAGCTGTTCGTCATAGGCAAAGGGCAGTGAACGGGCAATCAGCGAATCCTTTTCCGAAAGGTCGGCATACGCCTGCCTTATCGACATACCGCCCCTTATGCACTGCTCACGCAGGTGGTCTTCTTCGTTAATCATTATGGATATATCGCCCTTCTCGTTTATTAAGACCGCCGAACGGGTTGGATTTTTTAAAAGGGCAGGGCTTATCAGCCTGTTTTCAACGAGATTTAACGCCTCGTCTTCGGATATTCCGTCCATATATTTTAAGGCGAATTCGTCTACTTTATTAATGGCGGACGAGACCGAACGGATAATCTCCTTTGCCTGTCCGTCGCTTTTGAGCTTTGCAGGGAAGGGATAGCCGTTGATGTTCCTTGCAAGGCGGATACGGGACGATATTACGGTGCCTAACGTCAAGTCTTCCATATGTTACCCCCCGTTTCTCTTGCGGATAGAATTCATCTGTCTGTTAATCTTTTCTGCAAGCAGATAGTTCCCGCTCGATAGAGCTTGCTCCATTGCCTTTTGCAGGCGTGAAAGCTCTATTCTCGCTTCGTGTTCCGCCGTGTAAACGCCGCCGCCCTTGCCGACGTGTTTGGTCTTACCCTGAATTTTGGCTATGTAGGGCATAAGCTCTTCGTGGAATACGTCGTAGCAGCTGGGGCAACCTAAAAGCCCTGACCTTTGGAACTCCGAAAAAGGCATACCGCAGGCAGGGCATACGCTCTCTACCATAAACGGCTCGTCAAAAAGTCCGTTCGCCATACCGTTAGCAAAGCTCTCTTCAAATCCGCCGAACAACTCCGCCGCACAATGGGCGCAAAGGTGATACTCGAATGGTTTACCGTTTATTATTGCCATATGGTTTTGCGTTGCCTCTCGGCGTTTACAGTTTTGACAGAGCATAGATTAATTCCCTTTGGTAAGTATATACTACCACACATACTATTATAATACTTTTTTTTAAGCTGTAAACAGTTTTCAAAAATTATGGGGCAAAATGTTGTTATATTTAATTGAAAAATTTACACGACTATGCTATACTTTACCCGTCAATAAATATTTTTTGGAGGACAAGTAATGCAATATTCAAAAGAAGTCGAAAATATGATTTGCGTTGCCAAGGGTGTTTCCGGTAAATTTGAACACGGTCCCGCCCCCATTCCTGAAGAAGGTCAGTGGATTCAGGCAAAGGAAATCAAGGACATTAAGGGCTTTACCCACGGTATCGGCTGGTGCGCACCTCAACAGGGCGCCTGCAAGCTTACGCTCAACGTTAAAGACGGTATCATTCAGGAGGCCTTGGTTGAAACCATCGGTTGCTCCGGTATGACCCACTCCGCAGCTATGGCAGCTGAAATCTTACCCCATAAGACCATTTTAGAGGCACTCAATACCGACCTCGTTTGCGACGCTATCAACACCGCAATGAGAGAATTATTCTTACAGATCGTATACGGCAGAAGCCAGTCCGCTTTCTCCGACGACGGTCTTACCATCGGTGCAGGGCTTGAAGATTTAGGTAAAGGTCTTCGCTCACAGGTAGGTACTATGTACGGTACTGCCGCAAAGGGCGTAAGGTATCTTGAAATGGCAGAAGGTTACGTTCTTGCAATCGCACTCGATAAGAGCAACGAAGTTTGCGGCTATAAGTTCGTATCACTCGGCAAGATGACCGACTTTATTAAGAAAGGTCTTACTCCCAACGAAGCTTACGAAAAGGCTATCGGCACTTACGGCAGATATTCCAAGGAACAAGGTGCGGTTAAGCACATTGACCCCAGAACGGACAAGGAGGTTAACGACTAATGGCTACTTTTGAAGGATACGAGAGAAGAGAGGCTAAAATTTTAGGCGTACTTAAAGAGTACGGCATTAACTCCATCGATGAGTGCAGGGAAATCTGCCTTGCTAAAGGCGTTGACTGCGACAAAATAGTTCGTGGCACCCAGCCCATCTGCTTTGAAAACGCCGTCTGGGCTTACACCGTAGGCGCTGCAATCGCTATTAAGAAGGGTTGCGTTAAGGCTGCTGACGCCGCTGCCGCTATCGGTATCGGTCTTCAGAGCTTCTGTATTCCCGGTTCTGTTGCTGAAAACAGAAAGGTTGGTTTAGGTCACGGCAATCTCGGTGCAATGCTTTTGTCCGACGAGACCGATTGCTTCTGCTTCCTTGCAGGCCACGAGAGCTTTGCAGCCGCTGAAGGCGCAATCAAAATCGCAGAGAATGCAAACAAGGTAAGGGGCAAGGCTTTAAGAGTTATCTTGAACGGTTTAGGCAAAGACGCTGCTTACATCATCTCCAGAATCAACGGCTTCACCTACGTTAAGACCGTGTTCGACCCCTACACCGAAACTGTTACCGTTACCGACGAAGTTCCCTTCTCCGACGGTCCCAGAGCGAAGGTTAAGTGCTACGGCGCAGATAACGTACCCGAAGGCGTTGCAATCATGAAGATGGAAAAGGTTTCCGTTTCCATTACCGGTAACTCCACTAACCCCACCCGTTTCCAGCACCCCGTTGCAGGTACCTACAAGAAGTGGTGCGTAGAAAACGGCGTTAAGTACTTCTCGGTTGCTTCCGGCGGCGGTACGGGCAGAACCCTTCACCCCGACAACATGGCGGCAGGCCCTTCCAGCTACGGTATGACCGACACGATGGGCAGAATGCACTCGGACGCACAGTTCGCAGGTTCCTCCTCCGTTCCAGCTCACGTTGAAATGATGGGCTTGATCGGTATGGGCAACAACCCCATGGTCGGCGCAACCGTTGCAGTTGCAGTTGCCGTTCAGGAAGGCATGAGCAAGTAATTTAACACAAATTATAGTGTTTTGAATTAAATTGATACAAAATATAGTGGGTTTGGAAATCTTTCCAAACCCACTTTTATTCATTTATTCACGACCATAGGGTTAATTCAACCCTCAGTTCAACATTTATGAGTAATAGAGAACCCCAAAAGCTTTTGCTTTTGGGGTTCTGTCCATATTCATTTCTTAGTTATATAAATTATTGTTCGCTTTCCGTCCTCTGCTTGGCATCGTATAAGTCGTATATTCATAAACATCTATAGTGATTTAAATATTAGAGTGACTTAATCGGGTTTAACTACTCAAATCTATACTGAAGTGACAACAAACCGAAAGAAAAAATGTTTGCTTGCACATATACAAACGCTTTTGTCTGCAAACATTATATCGGCACACTCTATGGAAGAACCTAAATTTAAGCCTGCAGTTGTGTTAAGCACCATTTTTATCACTGGAAGATTCGGAAGAAGTGGACGACTTTACTTCTATGTCGAACGAAAAGTTTGCAGTGCGCACATTTCCGACACCATTTGCGTCGGGTGCTTCAAGTCCCACATCCTCTATAACGTCAAGGGTTGAATGCACAAGAATAGACTGCGCATCACGCACAGCATTCAACGGACCACCGATAAGATCCTCCATGTCCACCCCGCCAAACCGGTTATCTTTTGTTCCCGCCATAATTTATCCCCCTTTTAAAGCAGTAATTTTTTCGTCACAGATTCTGAGCATACCTTCGGGTGCTTCTCGCATTGAATTTCAATGTTATGTTGCATAGCAGTCGCCCTGTTTTTGCCAAAAGCCGGGAGTGATGCCCTGCTGTTCCGCTTTCCTATAATGCAAGATAATGGCTATTTGTCCTCTTTCTCAGATAGCGCAATGTCTTGCGCCGTCTCGTCTTCGTCCCTTTTAAGACATATTTACGCTGATAGCTTTATCTTGAAGTCGACACTCACTTCGCTTAGAATCAGCGTGGACACGGGAATGAGACAGTGCTGCGGTACTTCGACATAGCAATAATCCACGTCGCCTACCTCGTTGAAATAGGGTATTATCTGCGCATATTTTTTTTAGCTGCTGTCCTGTTCTTGAAACTCGTTCAATGCATCAAGGTGCTGATTTTCGGCTAACCTGTTGACCAATAAAAACGCCCCCTGAATGGAACTTATCAGTCCGTCAAAGCTCTCTACTTTTTCTATTTTCTTGCTCCTTTTATTTGATTATACTACGCATACGCCCGTTTATCAAGCTTTTATATTGAATTATACAATTCATTCAACTGTGTTTACAGTTTTAATCTTATTAATTCAACTATGATTTATTTAATGGAAATATTTTTTGATATCAATGAAAATCAATATGATTACAATCAAGAATTGAATCAGTCAAGATAATTCAGCAAATTTTTTCTCTTGTATTCAGAAAATGATTATCAGAATAATTCTCAAAAGTAATAAAACGTCCACCCCCTTTTTTAATAATAGCATATTTTTTCAGCTTATTACAATAAATGAAAAACCATTGACTAACTACTTGATATAACACTATACGCCTGTTAGTATATTAAAAATGAATTTTGTGATAGTAGTCTGATATTTTATTTGATTTAATCTTAATGAAAAATATTGCAAAGAAGAGCACTTGCTTTGCTAGAATTTTCATCCTCCGATTTTGCAAGATATTCCAGAGAATACTTAATAAGCATTACGTTGTCCTTAGTAAGAATACGTCTGTCAAAGCTGAAACAGGCATTGAGCTCTACTCCTCCACCTCTGCCTGCATATGTAAAGATAGGAAAATGATAAGAAAGGTCTGCAATGTCCCTTTTTATCGTATGTACACATACGCCCAATTCGTTGGAAATGTTATTAATCGTCGTTCTTCCACACCGCATAAGCAGATTGAGCAAATCGATTTGTCTGTCGTATTTTCTACTCATATTAAGTCGCCTTTTATAAAAAGAATAAAACAAAAAGGTGACATACGTTTGGGATTTATTTTAATTAAAATATTGCCGCTAATTTTAAAGTGGCGGCAATATTTATCGGAATAAAACTATGTTAGTAAACAGCAACCGCATCCGCACGACAGTTTATTATTTCCTTGAGTTATTTCCTCTAATTCTTTAAAGGTGTTAAAACGGTAAGAAGTTGTATTGTTTTTCTCAGAAATTGGGTTATATGTCAAGTCCCCAAAAATGTTACACTTTTCATTATCATCCAGATGAATTCCAATCTCGTAATGACCATAATAGAAATCCGAATTATTACAATCGATTCGGTTGAAAGTTTTTATTCCGTCGCCATATAAATCCCTGAGTTTTTCTACGAAAATTTTTCTGTTTTTTTCCTCAATATAACTACAAAACCCCGTAATATCTTTACTGTCTTTCGGTAAATAACTCTCTATTATTCCCAGCCCCTTTTCCAAGTGATTCTTATCGAGATGAGCCATAACTACAATGTCTTCACTCTCCAAAAGTACGAAAGTACAGGTATCAACAGCCATTGTAACTATTTTTTCATATTTATCTTCAATTTTAGCTTCTGACCCACAGCCTCCCGGAGCAATTTTTTGCAACTCAAATCTTTTATCCTTTTTTTTGAATTTTGCTATAGTATCCCAGCCAAGTAACATATTATCATCAACTTTTTTACTTCTTCGAAAAAATCCTTCAGCTTCATAAATAAAGGCATATTTTATATTTTGATATGAAACACGCATAAGATTATCTTCAAATTCAACTGTATTTGTAAAATTTTTTAATTTATTTAATATCAAAGGGATCATTTTTTATTCTCCTTAAAAATTATTTATGCCCGCCTGGGGCAGTACCGAATCGAATACCGCCCGTAGATTGAATATACCTACTGCGCCGACGAGTTGAGCGTAATAAGGCTTTAAAGCGTCCGTCGTTCGAACGATTGATATCACCGTATCAACAGCATTTATTCCGTTTGGGATATCGTTAAAAGTTACGATTTGCGCCGCAAGCTGGCGGCAGGCGTCCGCACACTCGGAAAATATTTTATCGTATTTTTCAAGATATGTTTTAACCTTTTGCTGTATACGCTCGATACAGCCCACTGCGTAGATATCTCGTTCCTTACGAGAGCTGTGGCGGTTTTGCCCTTTTCCATCAAACGATAATATTTTTTGCAGTTCTACCGCAATATCGGAAGAGATTGGCAATCTTTGACCATCCGCAAAAATCTGTAAATAATTTAAATACGCTTCCGCCTTTTGAGCATAGCTTCCGACGGTATTTTTAAGCAGCGGAGAAAGTTTTGAAATTTCTCCCAGCATACCGTTAAGCTGCACGTATACCGCATAATTGAGCATTTACGACAAGGAGAGATAGCGTTTTTCCCGACCGTTCTCTCCCTCCTCCACGACAAGCGACAAATCCTGTTCCTTGACTTTCAGCCTTATATGCATAAGGCAATCCTTGGTGGCGTATTCGTTCATCTGAACGGTGTTTACGTCTATCTGCACTGCCGCATTCGAACGCATAATCTTCTTGAATTCAAAGAACATCAGATTTCCAACGTACTTTGCCGCAGATACCACCGCTTCGTCGTCCGCATAAGGGCGCATCTCTTTTTTATACGTTGAAGCGTCGTTCCTCAATTCTCTTTCAAGACAGCGTATGAATTCGTCGGACAAATCGAGGATTTTAATAAGGTCGTAATTATACGTATCCAGATAGTTTTCTATACTCGTAAGCATTTTTTCGGTAACGGCGTTTGCAGAAGAGGCAAATTCAGACAGCTGCTCCTCGGTAAAATCAAATGTGAACACAGACGGAAAGCTATTTTTCTTTTCCTCCCCTCCGCTCGTTTCCATACGCATTTTTTCACGGGAGCGGCTCTCTTCAGCCTCTTTCTGCTTTTCCGCCTCTCTGCTCTTGACGTAAGAAAATTTGTAATTACGGACAAGCAGGACGGGAAGCTTTGTCTTTATCGCACTGAAAAGCTCCTCTTTCTGCCCTTCAAACTCGTCGGAACTTTTAGTTATTCCAACCACCATTACGGGGACGTCAACCTCTGCGCTTTCGATTATGTAATGGGGTATCGGCAGATTTTTCACGAACGGGTCGGCGTGATATAATTCGCTCGTGCTTGCAGCATATGCGTCTGCGTTCGTGCGCGCCGTCGCTACGTCCGATATAATTTGACCTATAAACGTGGATAGCTCAACCATATCCGAAATCCTTTACGCCGTTACGCTTCCCGATGAAGCTGCTACTTTAGGTACGATAGCTTCTTCAAGTATGTCGAGAATTCTCCCCATACCAACAGGCACGTCGTCCTGCACGGCGTGAATTTTAATATTCAGAGAATATTCCTTTTTAACCTCTTCCGACGATGAAGTCTTTTTCTGATGAGATACCGAGGCGTTGATGTTAACGTTGCCTTTAAAGAAAAGCGATCTGTACGAAGCATTGGCGTTCATACTACTTTTTACGTTCGTATCGCTTGACTCGTCTGTATTATAGATTGAATTGATCTTTACGTTCAATTCTATATCGGTGGAAGCCACCCTGATAAAGGGTATCGGGACAATAGTCAACAAAGGTACCTGAAGCGTCATATCCTGATAGACGGCGGGAGTAGATTTAACTTCTTCCCTTTTCCCTATCGCAAATTGCGCACCTTCTCCCTGTGAGGTTTTTAAAGTAAGAACGCTTTTTTCGGTAATCTTTTCCGAACCTTCGGCAACCGTTACCGCACTGATTGCGCCCTGTGTATTTACGGTAAAGTTTAAAACGACGTCGCTCTTGCCGTCTACGTCGTATGCGCCTCCGTTGAGTTCTGCTTCGTCATATCCTGAACCGCTTGCGGTTATGGTAAAATAGAACGATGCTGGCGAGCCGGGATTATACGGAGCTATCTCTTTGGGATACTTGAAATCTACGTATACGGGCTTTATAACATTGCCGTTTGCGTCGTTTTGAAAACCTACGTTTTTAATAAAATTGACCGTGGTCATCGAAGAGTTGTTTTGCGCACTAACGACCGCATTGAGCGCACCGCCTAAAATTTTGTCAAAAGCTATGCTTGACATTTCCTGTGCAGGGTTAAACATTGAAAGAAATTCCTCCTTACATTTTAGTATTTTTAATATATATCATAAAGGTAACATACGTCTGAGATAATAAATTCTTTTTACGCAAAAAGGGTTAAGCTTTGTCAGTTTAACCCTTTTCCATTTATTACAGTTCAGTCTCCAATTAAAATCCGCTGTATCTTCAATAGGTTTTTTTAGCATACAGCTTATAATATTGTAATCAACCAAAAAACCAACAATAAATTCATAATAATTACATTTTTCGTATGTAAAAGTGTTTTATGTATAACATTTTTAATAGATTAATATTGACTTATGTTGTTTTATATGCTACAATTAAGTAAAATAATGTTGAGGTTTATTTATGGAGAGAAAAATCGAACAAGAATTTTTAAAGTGGAAAAATTCAGCAAATCGCAAACCGCTACTTATATACGGAGCCAGGCAAATTGGCAAAACTTATTCTACGCTTGATTTCGGAAAAAAGTATTACGTCAATGTAGCTTATTGCAATTTTGAATACAACAAGGAATTAAGCTCCATTTTTGAAAAGAACCTTGATACAAAAAGAATAATCAGTTCTCTATCCGTCATACTCGGAATGCAGATTGACGCAGGCAGGACTTTGATTATTTTTGATGAAATTCAGGCCTGTGAAAGTGCTCTTACCTCATTAAAATATTTTAATGAAAACGCCAATGAATATCATATTATGGCTGCAGGTAGTCTTTTAGGTCTTGCTATAAACCGTGGCAAATACTCATTCCCCGTTGGCAAAGTTGATATGCTAAATATGTATCCTCTTTCATTTGACGAATTTTTAGTCGCAACAGGCAATCAAGTTTTAAAAGATATGATTATAAAATGCGCTGAAACTTTCACTCCTATGGAAGAACCTTTGCACCAAAAGGCGTTGGATTTATACAGAACATATCTCGTCGTAGGAGGTTATCCCTCTGCTGTAAATGAGTTTATATTGTCCTCCGACTACAACCGTATTCGGGCAACCCAAAGCAACATTTCAAATGCTTATATTGCAGATATGGCTAAATATTCAACGCCTAAAGATATGGTAAAGAGTATGGAAATTTACGACACTTTATACTCTCAACTTTCAAAAGAAAATACCAAATTTCAGTATTCGGTGATTAATTCAAAGGCACGTGCAACATCTTATGAAAACGCTTTAGCTTGGCTCAAAGCTGCTCACGTAGTTTTGAATTGCATAAAAGTAAATGAAGGTAAATATCCTCTTAGCATATATGAAGATTTTACTACTTTTAAAATATATTATTCTGACATAGGCTTACTTACTTCCCGAATGTCAATGACTCCAAACGGAATAATTAATGATATAAACATTTCAGATAAAGCAAAAGGTATGATGGCAGAAAGTTTTGTAGCAGAACAACTTACCGCACTTGGATACCCTCTTCACTATTGGACATCGCAGAATTCGGCAGAAATTGATTTTGTTATTCAACAAGGTGAATACTCTATTCCTGTAGAAGTTAAATCTGCAGATAATGTTAGAGCTAAAAGTTTAAAAATATATATGGAAAAATACAATCCACCTTATGCCATCCGCATTTCCACTAAAAATTTCGGCTATGAGAATGGTATTAAATCTATTCCTTTGTATGCAGTTTTTTGTCTGTAACCTTAATTATTGATATTTTTTATTTAGGAAAACCATTTTTACTAATAGCAGACAGTAAGCGTTAAGTCAAAAAGTCAACATCAGTTCAACATTTCAAGAAAAATCATATTGAAATAGATTAAAAAGAATCTGCTCAATTTAAACGATAAAATAGGGATTTTGCATATGTTTTTTTATAAAAATCAGGCTTTTTTGATATTAATGATGATGACTTAAAACGTCAAGAAAATTTGGGCAACAACCCCATGGTCGGCGCAACCGTTGCAGTTGCAGTTGCTGTTCAGGAAGGCATGAGCAAGTAATACTTGTTTGGTATAGTAAATGTCCCCCACTTAAGTGGGGGACATTTACTATAAGCGGCTTCGAAAGAAGCCGTTTTATTTTTTTACAAAACTATTTTACATAACCAAACTTGCCGCACCTAACGCACCTGCACTGTTGCCTAAAGTTGCTTTGACTATCTCTATATCCGCATAATCGCAACCGCCGAATATTTCTTTTTTTACGAGTTCACGCACAGGGGCGATTAGCCTTTCACCCTGATTGCACACGCCGCCGCCGAGCATTATAATCTGCGGACGGAAGATATTTGCAATGTTTGTCAGTCCGCATGCCAAATGGAGAATATATTCTTCCACCACTTTTTTTGCCGTCTTATCGCAGTCCATATACTCAAACGCCGTCTTTCCGTTTACGGTTTGCGGGGTGTAAGTCTTCCACATTGCGCTCTCTTTATTCTCTTCCATTGCTTTAGCGGTGGACTTGATTAACGCCGTCGCAGAAGAGTACGCTTCAAAACAGCCACGCCTTCCGCAAGTGCAAAGGTTGCCTCCTTCTTTAATTACGATATGCCCAAGCTCGGTTCCCGCCGATTTGTAGCCTTCGAACAGCTTACCGTCTATTATCACGCCGCCGCCGACGCCCGTACCTAAAGTTATAAACACGGCATTATCATACTTCTTGCCGGCACCGAATCTCACTTCGCCGAGCGCCGCCGCATTGGCGTCGTTTGTAATCTTTACGGGGAGATTGAGCCTGCCTTGCACTTCTTTGACAAGGGGAAAGTTTTTGAGAGCGAGATTCCCTGCGAAGACCACGACACCGTTTTTGCTGTCGATAACTCCCGGGCAGCCTATGCCCACACCTGCAAATTCAAGTGCGTTAAGTCCACTCTGTGCGATAAGGGAATTGACGAGCTCGCAGACGTCTGCGGTGAGAGACGCTCCCCCGTCCTTTTCGCCCGTGGGGGCTGTGCCTTGGCAAATTATTTTACCGTCGCTGCCCACTACAACGCCTTTGACGGACATACCGCCGATATCTATGCCGATATAATATTTTTTCATATCCATACCATAAATTTTAATATCACCCGACCGATATGTCAAGACTAAACACTTTACTTTTCGGAAATAAAATGATATAAAATAATTATGACTTACTTATATATTTTACTCGGAATACTTGGCGGTGTGGGGCTTGTAACGTTTATAGTCTACGGCATTGACAAGCTAAAGGCAAAGCGACACGCCTGGCGAATTTCCGAAGCTACACTTTTATCGCTTTCGATTTTCGGCGGTTGTCTCGGCGGAATTTTCGCAATGCTTATATTTCGCCACAAGACAAGGCATTGGTACTTCTGGGCAATAAATATTCTTGCCTGTGCAATCTATATAGCCCTACTCATCGTCATTTTAATCTATTGTGTTTGATAAAAAAAGAGACTCCGTCTTCGGAGTCTCTTTTTTCTTCTACGTTTGATTAAACGCCGTATCTCTTTAATTCTTTGTTGAGTAAATAGCTACCCACTATATCCAGCACAAAAATAAAGCTGAATACAATACCGATAATAACCATAGGTGTTACCACCACACGTTTTTTAAATATCTGCCTTAAGGTGTAGAAAACTATCTGCAGGCTTGAAACCGCCATAATTATGTAGGTTATGACCACTTCGAGTACGATGAGCAGCGGAACGGCTATCATAAGGAAGGGATTTAAAAAACCTGCCGAAAGCAAAACGCAAACCACGATATTAAATACGTACCAGGGAATGAGTGCAAGCTTGACGATAAGCGTCGTCTTTGCAGGACTTCTGCAATCCATCATCAGATTGAGCGCCGCAAACGCTAAAGAGACGATTACAACGGGAATGAGAGCCGCATACAGACACAGACCTACAAGTATGAGCGTCCAGCAAACGTTGAAATCAACGTTAGGAACTTTTGCGAGTATAAGGCATATGTAAAACGGGATTTGTATCAAATACATTATCGCCGCTTGAACGATAAGTATTACTATACTCTTCTTCATAATTTAACCCCCCTTAAAATAGGTGAAGCGTAATTTTCTTAAATTTAGGGTTCCCGAAAAGATTTTGCGTAGCAAAAGATTTTTGGGAAAAGGAGCAACCTGCGTTTAAGGCGTAGCGGTTCCTTTGTATTTTCAGGGCTCCCGAAAAGATTTTGCGTAGCAAAAGATTTTTGGGAAAAGGAGACGTAACGGAGCGCAGTTGCCGTTTGAGTTTTTCTCGAACGGCTTAAAGCGTAGTTTACGTCGACGTGGTGGAGCAGCGGGGACTTGCACCCCGGTCTTACGACGATTCAACGAGCTTTCTACATACTTATTCTACCGACTCATCTTTCTGCACACATCGCCGATAGACGGGCTATATATGCAGGCAAACCGTTAAATGTTCCTTAAAAACACGGTTAAATTTTTAAAGAATTATCCGTTTAAAATAGCGCCGCAGTCAACCCAACGGAATGGTTGGTGCGACGGACAGCTATTGTTTTAAGCTGCGCAAGCAAAAGCTGCCTGATGAGCAGGGAAAGCCATTACTTTGGAATCAGAAGATTCTGCATTTAAATTTAAGTTTCCGTTTTTACAAAGCCGAGCCT
>JBJEVC010000018.1:0-25347 GCA_051884135.1 Candidatus Coproplasma sp.
TTTTTCATAAAAATATGCACCTCCAAAAGTGTCTAACTTTTGGGGTGCATATCAAACGTGCGGGGCGTTTAAATTATAACCGTAAAATCAAATAACCGTCATTGCGAAGAACGTAGTGACGTGGCAATCCTAGCGGGTATGGGCGGACTATTTCTTATAAGGTTTCCTTAATCTCGCTTTTCTCTATTCTTTAATTTATTCTTTCTTCCTTAATCTTCGCCAAAAAACTCGGTTTTGCGCTCTATGTATTTATCTATAATATCATCAGCTTGCTCTTTTGTAAGCTGTTTGCCCCATTCGACGGGGGCAATCTCGGCATTGCTCAAATTGTAGTAAGAAAATCTCGCCGTCTTGTTTCGGTATGTATCGTTCCACTTATCAAACAGGTCGGGGTTGATATGCCTGTCCAGACTGCAATTTATAAAATCACACTTGCCGAAATCTCTCCAGGGGCGGGCAAGGTACACAGTGCCGTCGCCTGCGCCGTCGGTGCGGAAGTCGCAATGATAAAACACATAGCCCGTCCCCTGCGTTAAAGCGTGGCAGGGTGCCGCAACGTAGCCGTTAACTCTCTTTTCGGCAATGGAGACGATCTCGCAGTCGACAAAGTACGCTTCCGCACCGCCGAAGATAAAATCAACGTTTCCGAAAATCCTGCACCCCTCGTACAGCTGCACCGAACCGCCTTCCATATACAGCTGTTCTTTAGGGATAAATCCGTCGTAGTAGGTGGGGTCGTCGGTCAAGCCCGAATAGCGTATAACCAAATCGTCGGGGAAGGGGGCGGTAAACAGGGTGTCCTGCGTGGAGCGAAGGTCCACGTTTTCCGCCTTAAAGACCTTGGCGTTAACAGAGAGCGCAACGCACTGCCCGACTTCTTCGGGTTTGGTGTTTAAATTGCTAACGGTAAGATTTTTTAAAGTACACCTTTCACCTGTTACACACACGGTGAAAGTGCGGAAGGTGTTGTATTCCCTGCCGTCGATATTGGTTTTTTTGGCAAAATCGTCGTAACAAATTACAGTTGTTTCACGGGCTTCGCCGATAATCGTCACGTCGTCGGCCGCAATGACGATTTTGCAGCGATAAACGCCATTTTTCATATATATTGTGGTCGGTTCGCCAATTTTAGACAATATATTCGGTAAATTGTCTTCAGGTGTAACGGTTAAAAATTTCATAAAAACAGCTCCTTTTAACGTGAGATATTGTATCATATTTTTTTTTGAGAAACAATTAAAAAAAGTATTGATTTTTGTAATTTGCCGTGTTATAATGATTAAGCTAAATGTGATAATGTCACATAATGTACACGTCAAACGTGTTTAATTTGTTAAGATATGCGAAAGAACGGTTCAAGGCAGATTTCCTTAAAACAATATAGATTGACAGACCTGTTTTTATTTTTGGTAATACTTGCCATCTCCGAATTGATAGGTTATTTTGCGGCAGGCATGTGGCCTGATGAAGCTTATTACACGGTTTCGTTTTCAATCCCTATAGTGCTTTTGGTTATGATGCGTTGGGGTTGGCCGTCTGTTCTCTACGCTTTGTTTAGCGGGTTGGTCGTCTGTCTGATAAACATCGGCAAGGTAAACGGGCATCAGTGGGCTTGTTATTTAATAGGCAATGCGTTTATAGCGTTAATGCTCATTCCCCGTTATCTGCTCGGCTCAAAGAAAATTTCGTCCAAGTGGTGGGCGACTGCGTTGTTCTTCATAGGCGGTTGGCTGTGCGTCTATCTCGGCAAATCGGTTGTGTGGTCAATCGGGTATGCAATCAGTCCCGTGGCCGGCTACACTGCGGCGAGCGGATTCGTCATCTATGCCGCAACCGACCTGCTCTCGTTGGTAATGGGTACGGTGTTGATGCTGGTTATGCGCAAGCTTGACGGTATGACGGAAGACCAGACCGAGTTTTTAAAGCGGTTGGATACCGAGCGTAAGGAAAAGCAGAAGGCGGATGCGTTCTACGATAAAGGCGCAGAGCTGGACGAAGAAGCGATGGAAATTCTTAAAAAGAGCGACGATTTGTATTAAGCGCAGTCGCCCCGCTCTATGTAAATAAGGTTTAGTTCGGGTATTCCCGGTAAAAGGGTGCCCGCTGACAATAAATTTTATCACTATAATCAAAGTGATGTGGAGGGAAAGTCAATGTTCAAACTTAAATGCGACGATTTCCTTGCCTATGACGAGGCTACGGGTACTTACTCGGTACCCAAGGACCAACAGGTAAGGGATGAGCATGAACGCAAAAGTTGGAAGAGCGTTGGAATAACGTTACTTAAAGACTGGCGTCTTTACTTAATGCTTGTTCCTATGCTTGTAGTGTATCTGTTATGGCGTTATATGCCCATGACAGAGTTGCTTGCTGTATTCAAGGATCCTGCTACGAAAGTAGAAGGTGCTGCAACAGACATATCGCTGCAAAACTGGTACGGTCTTACCAACTTCTACAATCTGTTGTTTGGTTCGACTGACTATACGATTATGTTCTGGCAGGCGTTCAGAAACACATTCATAATCGCATTCTACGGGTTAGTCTTCGGCTTCCCCTTCCCTATTATATTGGCGTTGTTCTTTAACGAAGTCAGGTCCAATATCACGAGAAGTATCATTCAGGTGTGCGTATACCTTCCCAAGTTCATGTCGACGGTTATTATAACCACCCTAGCGATAGTTCTATTTAAAGGTCCTGTTTCGGGCGGAGGTTCGGAAACAGTAGGTCTTGTGTCTAAATTGCTTATGACGCTCTTCCCTTCAGCAAGATTGGAAGCGGCAGCAACTTCTACATACGGCCTTATCTTCTCGCCTTCGTATTTCCGTGCATTGTACGAAATCACGGGTATCTGGGAACACGGCGGTTACGACTCTATAGTATTCTTCGCTGCAGTTATCGCAGTATCTCCTACTTCTTACGAAGCAGCGCAGATTGACGGTGCGGGCAAGATTCAGCAGATGCGCTACGTCGTAATTCCTTCAATCCTTTCGACCGTGGTCATAATGCTTATAATGAAGGTCGGCTCCCTTCTCTCCGTAGGTTACGAAAAGGTTTACCTTATGTCCAATACGGACAACTATACGGCAGCCGATATCGTTGCAACCTTGGCGAACAGATGGTCTACCGACGGTGGTAACAACACTTTAGGTATGACGGCAGAAATGGTCAACAACCTCATCGGTATGATTCTGGTGCTTGGTGCGAATGCGATCGCAAAGCGTGCGAGCGACGTTTCGTTGTATTAAGGAGGATACGGCTTTATGAAAAGGAAAATGGAAATATCCGAGCTTATATTCAAAATTATAGCTTACGTATTCCTTATATTATTTGCATTAATGTGCGTGTACCCCTTCATCTATGCGTTAAGCTGTTCGTTCAGTTCCGCAAGTGCGGTAGACGGCGGTCAGATTATCCTGATCCCCAAGGGCTTCCAATTTACGGCATATGCCTACGTTCTTACCGATAACGTATTCTGGATAAGCTATGCGAACACGCTCTTCCTTGCGTTCATAGGTACCATCTGGTGTTTGATTTACTCGATATTGGGTGCTTATGCGCTTGCAAAGAAGCGTTTGATGGGCAGAAGAGTATTCAACTTCATCCTTGTATTCACGATGTGGTTCTCCGCAGGTATTATCCCCACCTATCTTAACTATCAGGCAACGGGCGACATACTTGCAGCGTTATGCGGTACCACTTATGCCAATATCGACCAGAAGTGGCTTATAATCCTTGCAATGGGTATGAATGCAACCAACATAATCCTTCTTCGTAACTCCTTCGAAGGCGTTCCTTCCGAAATCGAAGAAGCTGCAAGAATCGACGGTGCAACCGAATTGCAGGTCCTTATGAACGTTTACATTCCCATGAGCAAGGCAACCATTGCAACCGTAGCGTTGTTCTTCGGTATCTCCCGTTGGAACGGCTATTTCTGGGCAATGAAGATGATGCCCGATCAGCAGTACAGCTGGCCTATTCAGGTGTATATAAGAAACTTCATCGACCAGACGTCGGGGCTTGTAAAAGAGCCTGAAGAGTACTGTCACTGGTACGAAGTTATCCGTAGCGGATACTCTGTCGATGAGCTGTCAGCCCTTTCCGTTGTGTATGCAATGGTCATCTGTGCCGTTATTCCCATCCTTATAATTTACCCCTTCATTCAAAAGTACTTCGCAAAGGGCGTAAATATGGGCGGCGTAAAGGAATAATTCAGGTAAAAGAATTTTCAATAAGCTATATACGGGCGGTAAAGCCTGTGTAAATAAACGAAAAATATTTTATAAGGAGAAAAATAAATGAACAAAAAACTTAAAATTGCATCAATTGCAGTTTCAGTTGTAATGGCTGGTACCTTGGCGTTCGGCATCTTCGGATGTACAGGCGGCAACACAACCCCTAAAACGACTGAACCCAGCGTTGATGCTGAAGGTAAGCTTACCTATGCTTCTACAACCGAATTAAGGCTCAACGTAGGTAACCAGAACTCCACCAAGCCTCAGAGCCCTGCATATAGAGAAAATGCCGAGCTCAAGGGTGCAGTTGTAATGCCTGACGGCAAGAGCTACAACATTGGCGATCTTAAACCCGCTTGGGCAGCATTGCAGGATCAGCTTGACTTAAAGCTTACGGATGCATTCCAGAATAAGGGTTCTGAAGCTCAGTTGACCGACCCTATTAACAAGATCGGCGGTACTATGGCTGACTACGACATCATCACCGCTTCTGCATCTGCTATCACGCAGAACACCAGCGAACTTGTAGATATCAACCAGTACCTTGACCTTATGCCTAACTACAAGGCATTCCTTGAAGCTAACCCCGTAACGAGATATTCGCTTACTTCTAACACTACGACCGGTGCAATGTACTACGCTCCTTACTATGATGGTAACGACGATATTGAAAAGTACTGCCTTGTTGAACAGAATTGGGTATGCAATCTCCTTGACTCTACCGACGTAAGCGGTGCTACCACCACTTATAAGGCACAGCAGGTCGCTAAGAAGCTTATCGAATCAACAGGCACAGTTATTGTAGACGCTACTTCTTATATGGGACAGACCGGTTCTTGGTCAGTTGCTACTTCCAAGCCCGGCGCAGACTCTGAAACCGTAAACGTAACCGTTGATTACGATGCAGTTATCGCTGAACTCAATAAAGCTGACAGCGCACTTGCTACCGCAGTTAAGGCTGCTATCGGTACTGCAGAAATCAGCACTGCTTCCGGTAACATCGTTGACATTCATAACCAGATGATCACTGCTTCCGCAGGCGAAGTAACCGGCGCTCAGCTCCTTAAAGTTCTTCAGGAATACATCAAGGTTGCTTACAAGGTTGATGGCGCACAGCTCTACGGTGCAACCGTAAACGGCGTAGCGACCAAGCTCTCCGACGTATTCAACGCAACTTATGCTGCTTGGGACGTTGACCTTCTCACCGCACTTTCTCGTTGCGCAGTTACCGGTAGCGCTATTATCGGTATCGATACGGCTAACGAAGGTAGCATCTATGGTATCTCTGCTCGTCAGGGTACAACCCAGAGACGTGTAGACGTAACCGCACTTGTCGGCGAACTCTATGGTGTGCGTGGTATGGAATCTCGTCTTGAGTATCTCTATATTGCAGCTGACGGTTCCGTTAAGGATGCTCGTATGAACGCTGAATCCTATGAAGCTTGCGCAAAACTCGGCGCACTTGCAAAGGAAGGCCTTGTTTATACCGGCAACGAAAACGTTGATACCGACCGTGACGGTGTGAATGGTGAAAAGGCGGCTCCTGCAGCTTTGATGATTCACGACTATGCACAGACCCAGTCCAAGGACTGCTTCACCAACGATGACCTTAAGATCGTTCCTGTAAACACCCCCGTTTCCAAGTGGGATACCAACGATGACGGTACCAAGGACACCATCATGAGATTTACCGAGAGCTGGCGTTCTGTAAAGAATACAGGTTTCTGTATCTCCAAGAAGGCTACCGATGGTAACAGCGATAAGCTTGCTGCTTGTCTTGCATTCATCGACTACTTGTTCTCCAACGATGGTCAGATCCTTATGACCTATGGTCCTCAGTCTACTAACGGTGACACCAACCCCAACGGTTTCTGGTACGCTACCGAAGTAGAAGACGCAGCTACTTCTTCCAAGGTTGAAAAGATTGCAGACGCTACTAACTATGCTCCTGCACAGTACAAGATGAAGTCTGCAAATCTCTCCGAAGGCTTCGTATACAATGGTAAGGTTTACACCGGTACCGCATACAACGGCACGCAGGTTCCTACTATCACCACTGCTAACCAGACGCTCTACTCCGGTGGAGAAGTTAACGGCGTTAAGATGAACGCAGGTAACCTTGCTGTCAGTGAAGCTTATAACTACACCAACTATGCTCGTAAGATTATAGGTTCAACCCTTCCCATCGGTAACAAGAACCAGGGTTACGAATATCAGGGTACCGCACAGTGCGCACTTGAAGGCGCTGCAACCGTTGCTGTTTCCTTGTTGAACGGCACTATCAAGCACGTTAAGCTCAGCGTAACTAGTGAAGAAGGTTTATGGTACTTGATTTGCCCTACTTCGTTCGCATTGAACAACAGGCAGCAGACCTTGCTTGGTACCGATGAACAGACCGTTATCTCCGGTACTTACTTCTTGAACACCTCCGCAACTACCCAGAGAAACAATATCTATATTGACCTTTGGATGTACGGCTTCGACACCACGAAGGATATCTGCGGTCAGGCTACTATCGGTAAGATGAAGGCTACCGCTGCTGAATACGTTGCATTTGTAAATACAAACAATAATCTCACCAACCGTATTCAGGCATACAACGATGCTTGGACTACCACCAAGACCTATTTCAAGATTGGTCAATAATATATTTGATGTAGCATTGCTAATTAGTTAGCACAACTTTCCGCCCGCTCGTTAGCGGGCGGGCGGAAAATAATTTTTTTGGGGAATTTGAAATGAAAACTCAAATGAAATTTCAAAAGATAATATCGCTCACATCTTTGATTGTTGCTGCGGTTGTTATCATTTACGCATTATCGTTTTTCACTGGTAATATGGCCGACCTTCTCGGATATATAAGTCAGCAGGACCCGGACTTTACTATTGCCGACGACTTCCTGTATTCAGGCCAGTCCTTCGTTGGTAGCATGGTTACTATAAGCATAATATTCTTCTGTGTTATTGCGTTTATCTACATTACCTCTACTAACACGAGACGTAATTACTACATCAGTAATTACATAGCCATCGCTCTTATGATCTTTATGTGTGTATTTGTTGCACTCTATGGGTTAATCTATTTAAGTATATTGATGGTTAAATTCTATGGTATTGATTGGGTTGCTATCGAACAATACTATTTAGCAAATTCCACTTACGTTAAACCCGTATCGCAGTCACCCGCTATATTTATTATCGGCTTCGTGGTATTTGTTGCGGTACTCGCTTTAGCCGCAATTTGGATATTTAATTTAATTTGGAAAAAGAAACTTATGGACGGTGAGAAGGCTTTGCTTGCCAAGGCTCCCGTTGCACAAGTTGAAAATAATGAAGTAGCAGAGGAGGGCGTTTGATTATGAACAACGATCAAGTTTTGAGAAACGACACCTTACGTTACAAAAAGAACAAGTTGCCTGCAAATCTTGCTTTATTGGCACTCGTGTTCAACTGTTTGTATTTCTGTCTTCTTTACGCAATTAAGACGCCTCGTTTGGCAAATAACGACGTAACGATGTGGGTAACTGTCGAGATAGGTATTTCAGTTTTGCTTACTCTCGTAACCTTGCTCGTTGGCTTCCTTTGCTCCGAAGGTATTAAGGGTTACAACAAAAAGTTCTGTATTCCCCTGCTCGTGTTAGCGGCAGTTCAGATTATCAGAATTTTCGGATACCCTCTTTACGGTCTTCAGAATGATTTACTTCGTGTAACCTACTTCTGGATCGATCCCAGTTCAAGCGTATTTGAATTTATAATGATGTTAATCTGGCTCCTTGCATCTGCAGCTTGCTACATCGCTTCCGCTGTAATCGGCTATATCAACATCAGGCGCTTGGAAGGTCACATTAAAGCAGTTGAGAGCGGCGAAGTCGACATTGATAAGCTTATCAAAGAAGATGATGCCCAATCAAGCGCTAAAGAGTCTGTTGCAAGTGCGGAGGTGGAGTAATGCCTGAAGTTAATATTAAACATTTAGATAAGATTTACGATGGCGGCGTTCAGGCAGTTTGGGATTTCAACCTCGATATTGCCGACGGTGAATTCATAGTTTTGGTAGGTCCTTCCGGTTGCGGTAAGTCCACCACTTTGAGAATGGTTGCAGGTCTTGAAGATATAACTCAAGGTCAGCTCGTTATCGACGGTAAGGATTGTACACGTCTTCCCCCCAAGGACAGAGATATAGCGATGGTTTTCCAGAACTATGCACTCTACGGCCATATGACCATTTATGAAAACATGGCTTTCTCGCTTACCCTTCGTAAGGAAGACAAGCTTGTAATTCACCGTAAGGTTATGGCAGCGGCTGAAATCCTTGACTTAAAGAGCCAGCTCAACAAAAAGCCCAAGCAGCTTTCAGGTGGTCAGCGTCAGCGTGTTGCTATCGGACGTGCAATCGTTCGTAACCCCAAATTATTCCTCTTCGATGAACCCTTATCCAACCTCGACGCAAAGCTTCGTGGTTCGATGAGACGTGAGCTTATGCTCCTTCACAAGAGACTTAATGCAACCATTATGTACGTAACTCACGACCAGACCGAAGCGTTGACTTTGGCTGACAGAATAGTTTGTATGTCAATGGGTCACGTTCAGCAAATCGGTAAGCCTATCGATTTGTACGAGCATCCTGCAAACACTTTCGTTGCAACCTTCATTGGTTTGCCTCCTATGAATATGTTTGAAGGTAAGGTTGAAAACGGCGAATTTATCTGTGAATATTTCACCTATCCTTTGAACGAAGTTCAGAAGTCTTCTTTGAAGAGCTATGACGGCAAGGAAATTATTCTCGGTGTCAGACCCGAAAATATCAAAGTCGACGGCAGCATCGGTTTCATGGTTACGAATAACGAAAATCTTGGCATGAACACATTGGTTCACGGTAAGATTGCCGATAAGAAGAACATCGTCTGCAAATTTGCAAAGTGGTGTAACTACAAGTTCGGCGATAAGATTACCATCGGCTTCGAGGAGGACAGAATGCACTTCTTCGACAAAGAGACTACTAACGTAATCGAAATTGGTTAAGGGGGGGGCAATTATGGAAGAAAATATCATTGTTTCAAACGAAACATCCGAGAATATTGTTAAGCGTGATACCAAGCGTTCTATTGGTGAACGTTTTAAGGAACGTTGGCGTAAGTTCTTGGTTAACTTAAAGCGTAATCCTCAAAGAATACCACTCGTAGTTTTCTTGGTAACATCTATCTGCTGGTTATTCTGGTTGTTCACATTCTCGAAAGTTGCATATACTCACGGTACCATACAGTTGAGCGGTCTTGCGATTTTTGTAAACACCTTGTTGTCTATACTTATCCTTGCGCTCTTTCTCAATGCGTTCCCGAAGCGTAAGAAGCCCAATATCATAATGATAATACTTCTGTTTGTATTCATTGCAGTAATGATAGCTATGGATATACTCTTCTTCGTCAACGTATTCAGTTTCATCTACATCGATGCTGGTGCAGGTACCGGCGGTATGAGCCCTGCGGACCTTGCAAATGAACCTTTCATGTCCCAGTCGCTTACCTATATTATAGCTCATTTAGTGCTTTTAGGTTTCAGTGCAGTTATGCTTGCGCTCTATCCTGTATTCAAGATCTTGCTTCCTAAGCTCAATACCAAGAAGGATATTGCAGAGAGCAACTTGAAGGAAGCTATCGAAGTGGAAGACGAATAATATTTGTATACTGTTTCCGTGTCGGAAAAGAAATTTAATTTAATAAAATTATTAAAATAACCGACCATTTTAGTCGGTTATTTTTAAGATTAAGAAATGTCAAAAAAGAACAAAAAACAAAACAAAGAAACTACAATAGAAAATTTCTATGATTTAAGAACAGACGCCGTTGACGATCTTGTCGAGGCGTTGAGAACAGGGGAGTCAAAGGAAGAGATCTCCACCAACATAGCCGAAATAACGGGTGAAGAGGCTCAAGCAAAGCCCGGCAAAAAGAAGGCGGAGTTTGACCCGTACAGAAGAGATAAGGTTTCCGCACTGCCCACCTGGCTTAAAGCCATCTTCATCAAGTGGTGGTTTGCAGGCTGTGTTTGCTACTTCATTATGATGGGCTTGGGTAGCCTTTTGGGCGACCCCAGTCCCGCCACGAACGAAAACCTTTTTTTGATTACGGCAGTGGCGTACGGCGTCGTCGTCGACGTAATGGTCAATCCCATCTTCAGGTACCTTGAATCGGACAGAAAGGAATATAACAACTATATGATGTTCCCCTTCCCGTTCAAGGCATTTTGGACGTTCTTCGCCAACTTAATCTATTACTTTATCGTAATGATTTTGGTAAATATGGCAACTAACGGTATTAATGCGGCTGTGGACGCATTGGGCGGCAACTTTAACGTATATTTGGAGCCGTTGCTCTTCGCAACCCTTGCGCTGGCTATTGACATGGCGTTTATCGGCATAAAAGATTTGATAGTCTACCTTGTTAAGCGCAACAAGAAAAAGAAGGCAACGGAAGCAGGCGAAGTCGAGATCGGTTTCGACGGTCATCCCATCGAAGAGGCGCCTAAAACAAAGGGCAGAAGAAAGGGCAAAAAGGGCGTTGAGTCTGAAACGGAACAACCGCTGATTGTCGAGCAAACTTCAGGCGATGAAGGCGGTTTGACCGACTCTGCTTCAAAAGAGCAAGCTGACGGCGGCGAAGAACTTGACGAGATCGAGAGATTGCGCAGGCTTGCTGAAGATAACGGTGAAGGCAAATCCAAGAACGGCAAGAGCAAAAAAAATAAATAATTGAGAGAATAAAAGGAGTGAAGTAATGTTTAAACAACTTTTCGTATCCGGAACAACTGCTTGTTTCGAGCTTGAGAACACTAACCCCTACTATGCGCCTGAAAAATATCAGGTAACTGTAAACGGCACCAAAACGGATAAGGTTTGGGAGAGCAACGTATTTTCACTTTTCAATCTGCAGCCCGATACGACTTACGTTATCGGCACCACGTTGGATACGGCAACTCTCACCATTCACACCGATAAAGAGAGCGGAACGGTAAACGTAAAGGATTTAGGCGCAAAGGGCGATGGTGTAACCGAAGACACCTACTATGTGCAGATGGCAATCGACAGCTGTCCTAAAGGCGGCAGGGTCATCATTCCCGAAGGCAGCTTCTACGTTCGCCCCATAGTCTTAAAGTCTGATATAACCATAGAAATTCAGAAGGGCGGTGAGCTTCTCGGCGATATAGTTGAAGAGCATTACCCCTACGTTCCTGCTAAAATCGAACACGACGACGGTACGGAAGAAATTATGGCAACCTGGGAAGGCAATCCCTATCCTTCACACCAGTCTTTCGTTTCGGCATATAAGAAGAGCAACATTAAAATCGTAGGAGAAGGCGCAATCAACGGCAATGCGGACCACTCCACCTGGTGGGCAACCCCCAAGGGCAGGGCGGTGGCTCGTCCCCGTCTTGTAACCTTAAACAAGTGCGAAAACGTCGTATTCCACGGCGTAACGTGTAAGAACTCCGCCGCTTGGAACTTGCACCCCTTCTTCTCAAAGAATCTCGGTTTCTACGATATCCGTGTACAAAATCCCTACACGGGCCCCAACACCGACGGACTTGACCCCGAAAGCTGTGATAACGTTGACATCATCGGCTGCGTATTCTCGGTCGGCGACGACTGCGTTGCGCTCAAGGCGGGCAAGCTGTATATGGGTGCAAAGTATAAGACTCCCGCAAATCACCACACTATCCGCAACGATCTCTTCCAGGACGGTCACGGCGCAATAGTGTTAGGCAGTGAAATTTCAGGCGGCGTTCAGAATCTCTCCGTCTGCCAGTGCGTATTCAAGCACACCGACAGGGGCTTGCGCATCAAGACGAGAAGGGGCAGGGGCAAGGACTCCATCATCGACGGCGTAGTATTCGAAAACATAAAGATGATTAACGTCATCACTCCTTTCGTAATAAATATGTACTACTTCTGTGACCCCGACGGACACACCGAGTATGTATGGTCAAGGGAGAAACGCCCCGTAGGCGACGACACTCCTTATCTTGGTAAATTCCTGTTTAAGAATATCGAGTGTACCGAATGTGAGTGTATGTGCGCATACTTCGACGGACTTGTTGAACAGCCTGTCAAAGAAGTCGTTATCGAGAACGTAAGCTTCTCCTTTAAGCAGGACGCAAAGCCCTTCAAGCCTGCAATGCTTGAGTTCGTAAGGGACTACTGTAAAGAAGGTATCTATATCGACAACGTAGAGAACGTAATACTTAAAAACGTAACGTTTGAAGGCGTTGAAGGCGAGACAATCATTAAAAAGAATTGCGGAAAGGTCACGATTATTTAAGCTAAAGGGGTTGAGAATATGAATTACGAAATCATTGACAGATACATCGACAGGCTCATTGCCGACACCAAGCCCGAAGCTCCCATTTGGAATATAGAGAACATAAGGCAGGGTAAAAAGCCCGCCTGGAACTACATAGACGGCTGTATGATGACGTCGCTGTACACCATCTACAAGCAGACGGGGGACAAGAAATACCTTGACTTTATCGACAGCTTTGTCGATTACTACGTCTTTGAAGACGGCTCTATAAGGGGCTATGACCTTGAAACCTATAACCTTGACAATTTAAACGAAGGCAGAATACTCTTCGATTTGTATAAGGAGACGGGCAAGGGCAAGTACGTCAAAGCCATAGAGCTTTTGCACAGGCAGATTGTCGGACAGCCCCGTACCGAATACGGTAACTTCTGGCACAAAAAGATCTATCCCAATCAGGTATGGTTGGACGGCATCTATATGTCCGAAGTGTTCTATACACGTTACGTTGCGGAAAAGGGCGACGGCGATTTCTCTGAAATCATAAGGCAGTTTAAGGGCGTGTTCGAGCATATGTACGACAAGGAAAAACGCCTTTACTATCACGGCTGGGACACTTCTAAACAGGCGTTCTGGGCTGACAAGGAGACGGGTCTTTCCAAGAACTTCTGGCTCCGTTCAATCGGCTGGTATACGGTAGGCTTAATCGACGTACTCTCATATCTCCCCGAAAATGCGGTTGAAGAAAAGAAGATTTTAGGCGATATCTTCAAGACTACCATAAAAGGGTTAGAAGCGTATATCGACCCCGAAACGGATATGTTCTGGCAGGTGCCTAACTTCGTCGGAAGGGAAGGCAACTATGCCGAAACCTCGGGTTCTTCGATGATTGCCTATGCGATGATGAAGGGCGCAAGGCTTGGCTATGCAGACAAGCGTTTTGCGCAGGTCGGCAAGAAGGTGTTTGAAGGTATCTGCAATAAGTACCTGACCGAGACGGACGGCAAGCTCAATCTCGGCGGTATCTGCCTTGTGGCAGGGTTAGGACCTGAAACCAACAGGCGCAGAGACGGCTCTTACGAATACTACATCTCCGAGCCCGTCGTTGAAAACGACGCAAAGGGTACGGGTCCGTTCGTAATGGCATACACCGAAATCAAACAACTTTAATTTTAAACGGTATAAGGAGCGGTATTGAGCCGCTCCTTTTTTTGTTGCGGCGGAGAACAGCTAAAGTCAGTCCGTTTATTGGCAATTTAACCGTAAAAAATGTAAAATAAGTACAAAAATAGAAATGATTTTTCTTTATGCATTGACAAATACTTTAAGGCATGATAGAATATATCTGTAATAATAGCGGAAAATATCTGCTAAATTTTGGAGGAAAAGATGAAAAAATTTACTAAATTATTATCCGTATTCCTGATTGCAGGTGCGGTTGGTACAGGTGTTGCAGGTATTTCTGCTTGTAGCAATAATACCCCTGAACATACTCATACTGCCGACACTGTTTGGCATACGGATGCGAACGGTCACTGGCATGAATGTACCGCAGACGACGGTGCAAAGCTTGATGAGGGCGCTCACGTTGACGCTAACAACGACGGCAAGTGCGATACCTGTCAGTATCAGATGACTACCCCTGTATCGGGCTACGTAGTTGAATCTAACACCACAGGTCTTAAGGTTGAAGGTATTACTACCACTTATAACTTAAGCACGTCCTTAACTTCCGCTTCTCTTGATTTAACCAACATCAAGGTATACCTTGACAATCAGGGTACCAAGGGTAAGGAAGTTCCCGCAGCTAACTACACGGTTGAGCTCTATGACGGCGCAACCAAGCTCACTTCTATGAGCGGACTTAAGAAGGACGGTACTTACACCCTTCTCGTAACGTTGGTTAACGCAAAGAAGCCTGACGGCACTGCAGTCGCTGCAGATTCGATTTATACGGAAGTTACCATCACCGTTAACAACGCTTACACTTCCCTTGCGCTTAAGTCAGGTACAACTACTCAGGTTCAGGGAGCAAACATTATGACTGCTGATTGGACTTTCGTGGCAACGAGAGCAAACGGCGATACGGAAGATTTTGCCGCAGCAGACGTAGAAATCGGCACGTTGGACACCAACACCGTAGGTGAAAATAAGACGGTTACCATCACCCTTAAGGGTACGAGCGTAACGGGCACCGTAACCTACTCAATCACCGCAGACGCAACAAAGGTTGCCCAGTCCTATGCGTTGAACTTCGGCTATCTTACGACAGAACAGGAAAATGCTGTCAAGAACGGTGAAGTCGTTTCCCTTCAGGGCGGTCGTTTCGAGTTCCAGTCCGTATCAAACGGTTCAATAGACTCCCACAATAAGGAACAGGATGGCAAATATTTTGTTAAGAGATTAAAGACCAACGGTGCTTCTACTGCTTCAGGCGCACCTCGTTATATCAAGGTTACGGCAGACGGCGCAGGTACTCTTACTATTTATGCATATAACAACGGCGGTACCGCAGGCGATGGCGCAACCAGAGGCGTAGAAGTTTACTCAAACCGTACCGCTAGTGCCGGAGGCGATAGCTATGACGGCAAAATAGGCGAAACACTTTTAATTCCTTCTAAAACAGCCGGTAAAACAACGGTTACTCTTCCTTCTGCAGGCGTCTACTACATCACTGCTACGGCAGGTATGACCTTCTGCTACGTTCAGCTCGACCAGCTTGTATCTGCAGGCGACGGCGTTGAAGAAGTTAAGCTCGGCGGTGAGACGATCGTAAGCAAGATTGAAATTACTAAGCCCGATACGGTTACCAACTTCAAGGTTGGCGAAACCTTCACTCACGAAGGCTACACCGTAACCGCAACAGGCGTTAACAACGTTACTTGCGCATTCGGCGAAACAGACGTAACTGCAGCCGCTGACTTCGTTGCTCCCGATATGACTACTATCGGTAAAAAGACAGTAACCGTAAACTATGGCGGCGTAAGCGCAACCTATGATGTTATAGTTGAAACTGCAGTTGACGGCATCTACGGCGCAACCGCTTCGTTGAAGAGTGACGTGAATACTCAAGTTGACAGCGCAGACGGCAAGATTACCCTTAAGAATGACGATGTACAAATCGCCCTTATAGGTGAGAATGCTGAAGCTACCACAACTCACGTTATAATGTATAACGATATTGCTATCGGTGAAGGAATTGAACTCGGCGTAGGTACCTATAAGTTAACCGTAGAAGTAACCGTAACAGCAGGTGCTTCAAGCGATACTATTATGACGGAATTAGAAGTTCTCATAGACGTTTCGGCTGTTGTAGGTGCAAGCGCACAATTCCTTTCACCCGATACTTTACCTGCTGAAACTGCGATTGCTGAAAATGCAACCATAACCGAAAACAGCTTGGTTAAAGTTGTTGCAGGCGGTGCAATGGAATACTCTAACGTTGGCTCAATAGGAAGTGGCAGTGTTAAAATAACGTTGGCTGACGAGACATCAAAGACAATGGGTTCAGGTATTCGTACCGCTAAATCTTCTGGTGCAGGTGCGGCAACTACAGCTATCACTTTCACCGCAAAGAGCAATATCAGCTTAAGGCTCTATGCGGTAACCTGTAACGATAGCTATAACTCCCACAAGCCTGGCACGTTGAGCTATTCTGTTAACGGCGGAACTGCAACTACGGCTGATACCGGTGCTAGCAGATTAACTCCTACAGTGGTTGAAATTAACCTTGAAGACGGCGACGTACTCACCTTAACCGCTGCAGGAACTAATGAAGGCGTAAGGCTTTACTTCTTCGGTTTAGAGGCAACTGCTATCTAATTACTGTTATTTATTTAAATCTACTCAATCACCAAATAACTAACGCAAAACGCCCGACGGTTGAAATATGCCGTTGGGCGTACAGCGCAAAAGTAAAAAATAATTTTAAAGGAACATAAAGCTATGAAGGCAAAAAAATTTTTGGCATCATTACTGCTTTGTTCGGTTGTTGCTACCGGCGTGGGAATGACTACGCTTACAGCATGCAGCGGTTCTAAAACTCCTGAAAATCAAACCGATACTTCCGTAAGCAGTATTACGCTCAATTACAGCTCCTATAAAATCCGTTTAGGCATCACCTGGTCAGGGTTGAGCGTAACGGTTTCACCCTCAAGCGCAAACGTTACTTGGTCATCATCCGACCCCACTATTGCAACCGTAACGGATAGGGGCAACGTGCTTGGTATTAAAGAAGGCACGGCAGTTATAACCGCAACTGCAGGCAATAAATCCGCATCTTGTGTGGTAGAAGTTATCGACGGCGCTATTTTGGAAGTCAAAGACGAGACTGAAGAAGTATGTGCAAAGGTTACGGGTACGACTTACTACGTTGCACCCGACGGCAAGGCTAACGCAACGGGTACCGAATCTGACCCTTACGATATCAGAACGCTCCTTGATTTCGACCATACTACCGACGAGTCGGGTATCGATTGGGGCGATCCTATCTTAAAGGCTGGCGACACGGTTATCGTTAAAAACGGTGACTACATTCTCGATAGCCGTATACAGATTGGCTATAGCGGCGATTACAACAACCCTATAACTATAAAGAAAGAAGAGGCTGAAGGTAAGGCAACTCTCAAGTTCTATGATATGATTTTCGCCGACCAAAGCCGTGGCGTGCAGATCAACGGTAACTACTTCATCTGGGAAGGAATCGATATCTGCGGTGCAGGCGATAACGGTATGTATATCGGCGGTAGCTATAACGTCATTAAAAACTGCGAGTTCTATGACAACCGTGATACGGGCTTACAGCTCGGCAGAGCGTACGGCTCACTCGGCAACATTAACGACTGGCCCAGCTACAACTTAATTCAGAATTGTACTTCTTACAACAACTACGATAACGAAACGTACGGCGAGAATGCAGACGGCTTTGCCGCAAAGCTCACCGTAGGTTACGGCAATATCTTTGACGGCTGTATAGCATACCGTAACTCCGACGACGGTTGGGACTTGTATGCAAAGGTTGATACGGGTAACATCGGTGCAGTTATAATCTACAACTGCGTAGCGTTCGACAACGGCTTCATTATGGAACCCCAGTCTTCGTTCAACGCAAAGTTCCCCACTTTCGACAAGAGCAAGGAAGAGACCAACACTGCCAAGTACGATACCCGTGACGGCGATGGCAACGGCTTCAAGCTCGGCGGTTCGGTTATGGAAGGCGAAGTATTCTTATACAACTGTCTCTCATTCAACAACCGTATGCACGGCGTAACCGATAACTCCAACCCCGGCGTTTTGGTTATCGATACCGTTACTTCCTACAACAATGCGGCAAACGTAGATAACAGGTCTCAAATCGCAGTTGACGCTGACGATAACGAGCTTACTAACTACGTTATCATTGACGGTAAGGTATATGAAACCGACGCAAACGGAAATGCAACGGCTGAAATTCCCGACGCTTCCATCGTTGATAATCCCACTTACGGCCACATCGTCTATACGCCTACGTCGGCTGACGAATGTGCCAATATCGACGTGGCTCGTCAGACCTACAGCTACAACCACATAAGCAACATACTCTCCGTAAATAACGGCAACCCTTGCCTTGTAAACGATAACTACAGGGGTACCGTTCAAAACTGTATTCTTCAGGCAGGTAGCAAATCTTACGAGATTATCGAGAGTGAAGAGTACGACACCAAGGAAGGTATAAACGGTACCGAAGTTACTCCTATAGCTGCAAGCGTGTGGTTCAAGCAATTACCTTCGAACGACTTTGCGTTGAGCTACGGCGAAGGATACAGCTCACCTTATCATTATCTTGACGACATCTTAAGGAATGAAGACGGCTCCATTAACATGGGCGATTTGCTTGCTCTTGCAGATGCTTCGGGAACAAGGGGCTCTAAACTCAATCTCACTTCGTGGGACGCTTACAAGCACTTCAACTACAGCGATATGACCCAGTACCAGAGCAGACAGGCTGCAACGGCACAGGCTATCTACGATATGCTCTATCTTCCCACCAACGTAGACGGTTGCTACCAGGATTTCCAGGTTGTATCAACGATGATGTACTACCCCATCTTCTGGACGTCAAGCGACCCCGACGTGCTCTCCGTTTCAAAGAAGGTTTACGACTCCTTATCGGGCAGCTATGCAAATATGATTGAAGTTCTCCGCCCCGTTGACGCTGATAAGACGGTTACTCTTACCGCACAGATCAACGTCGGCAACGTGGCAATCAAGGAAAAGACCTTCACGGTAACCGTTAAGAAGAACACATTCAAGATCGGCGATGTTGTCGTTGAAGGACTTGAAAACGACGAGATTATCGTCGACCAGTACGGCGGCTATACCATTCAGGCTCCCACCATATTGAACGGCGCTTCGGAGAGCGGTAAGATTATCGACCCTTCGTTGTACGATATCACATATGAGTATGAGTTGGCAGCCGATAGCGACCATCCTTTCGAAAGCAGAACGAAGTTCAACTCCAACCAGGAAGGTATCTGGCGTATAACCGCTAATATAACCTTAAAGAGCGAAGCTACGTTGAACCACTCCGGTGTACAGAGCGATTCTTATACCTATTTGGTATACGTTGCATCGCCCAACACTGCGGTTGACTTCCTTACGGGTACCGAAGGCGTATTCGTAAATAAGGACGGCTACACCATCTACGGTCAGCCCACCAATCCCACAGGTCATATGTACGTTCTCACGACGGCGAGCGGCGCAACCGTTCCCACCGCTGCAGAGATTGAAGCTCAAGGCGAACACTACGAGTTCAGAACGACTTACATCACCAAGGATTTTGAAGCTGACAATAGCAACGGCTACGACATTCACTACATAATCAAGAACACCAATGGTGACCAGTGTTCTGCTGTTCATACCATTTCTGTTACGACGGTTGACATTTCTGATAAGGCAGGGCTCGAAGCTATGCTTGCAGAAAATACCGCACAGCAGATTTACCGTCTTACCCAGGATATCGACTGCGGCGGTTCTCTTACCACCAGCGAAACCAAGTTTGTCGGCTTGCTCAACGGTATGGGTTACACCATTAAGAACGTAAATATCAGCAACAACGCAAAGCTTGAAGGCGGCTTCGGTATCTTCCGTACAGTTGATAACGGTACTATTATGAACGTCAACTTCGAGAATATTACCATCACCGAAGAGACTATCGAGCATCAGAAGACCGGTATCATCGGTTTAATGTACGGCGGTTCAATCTCCAACGTGAAGATTAAGAACGTTCACGTTACCGGTAACCAGAGAGTCGGTGCCCTTGTAGGTCAGGTTATTGCATACAGCAACAAGGGTGCAACCACCACGATCGAAAAGGTAGAAGTAATCAACGAAGCCGAGTATAGGGAAGTACTCGTTCAGGAGTCTACGTTCAGCCCTAACAAGTACTACATTAAAGACGGCGACGACTATGTAATTCAGGCAACTTACACAGCAGACGTAACCTACTATGAGCGTGTTGCGCAGATTATCGGTGACAGGTCGGCAGGTATCGTAGGCTTCATTCAGGGCGGTAACGGAAACGCTTGGAACATCGTAACCATCTCCGACTGCTCCGTAGACGTTGCCTTGAGTTCGGGCGACTACTGCGCAGGTATCGTAGGCAGAAGCGACGACCGTGAAATTAACGGTAAGGACAGCTTGACGATTAACAACTGCTACTTCTCGGGTATTATCTACGGCACAAAGCGTGCTGCAGGTATTCTCGGCGGCTTCACAGGCGCAGGCGTAACCAGAATATCAGGCTGTATCAGCATTGGTAGGGTTTACTACGGCAGCAACCTTGATATCGTAACAAGCGCACAGAAGAACAGCTCCGGTATTATAGGTAACTTCTCTGCAACGGCAGATATAGTTGTATCGAAGTGCTATGCGTTATTTGGCGAATATAACTCAGACTACGACGTAAATACCGCTACCACGTTCCAGCTTTCGAGAAACCAATTCGCAAACTATTGGGAAAAGAGAATGGGCTTCGATATGACCGATACTTGGGAATACGTTTATTCAAACGCTGAAAAGACTGCTCTCGACGCTCCTTACATCAAGCTTAAATAAGCTTAAGGTAAGATAGACGAACTAAAAAGATTATCAGATAATCTTAAAGCCCCCGTGCGCTCCTGCGTACGGGGGGCAACTCTTTAAAGAGAGAAGGAATATTAAAAATCAATCGCCCCTGCGGGAAAAGTGTTTTTCGCAGGGGCGATTTAACTTTGCTATCTAAACTTTACACTTCGTAAAGCCTGATTTATTGACAAATTCGGCGCAAGGGGGTATAGTAAATACATAGAGGAGGGTATTATGACTACAGGTGAAAAAATTACCGAAGGCAGGAAGAAGCTCGGGCTAACCCAACAGCAGTTTGCAGATGAGCTGGGCGTAAGCCGTCAGGCGGTTTCCCGCTGGGAGAGCGACTCCGCATTCCCCGAAACGGATAACCTTATTAAAATGAGCGAGATGTTCGGTTGCAGTGTGGACTATTTGTTGAAATACAATAGCGAAACCGAGCAGAACGAAGAGAATAAAAGCGAAAAAGGTTCAAAGACAATCGCATTGAGCAATTTTTTTAGCAACATGAGCTTTGAATATAAGAGCAAGACGAAGATTTTCGGCATACCGCTCGTACACGTCAATATAGGTTTGACCGCTGTGGCAAAGGGTATTTTCGCCATAGGCCCTATAGCTATAGGCGTCGTACCTATCGGGGTGATTGCCATAGGGCTTATTGCCTTTGGCTACCTTGCGTTAGGCGGAGCGGTGTTCGGTGCGCTTGCCGGCGGCATTGTGTCTTTTGGCGGCGTTGCGGTAGGCTTTATCGCCTTCGGCGGATTGGCGATTGGCGTAATGAGCGTAGGCGGCTGTTCGATAGGGCTATTCGCCATAGGCGGTTATGCTAACGGCAGGTTTATCGCCGTGGGCGGCTATGCCGTTGGGCAGATAGCCTTTGGTCAGACGACTGCAATCGGTGAAACAATATCCGTAACGCCTGCAACCTATGAACTGTTGAAAGACGAGGCGTTTGCCCTTATGGACGGCTATTCACCCTTCTGGAGCGGATTTATAAATCTCTGCAAAAACTGTGCTCAAAGTTTAATGCTACAATAATAAAACAAGCGGAAGTCTTGCGACTTCCGCTTGTTTAGTTTTTCTTTTGATACTGCATAGGCGAAACGCCGAAGTGCTTTTTAAATACCCTTGAAAAGTAAAGGGGTTCAGCAAAACCGCACGCTTCGGCTATTTGTGAGACGGTGAAGTTGGAGTAATTGTTGGTTATTCCGTTTTCAATGTACACCATAGCTCTGTTCATTCTGATTGAGGTTAAATATTCCCTCGGTGTTACCCCCGTCTCCTTTTTAAACAGCTTTCTCACGTAGTCGTAGTTTAAGGGGATTTTGCGTAGTGCCGTCTCTGCGGAGTAAGTGCTGTCGGTAAAATTCTTCTCCATATCGGCTTTAAGCATAACGACTATGGGGTGAAGTTTAATCGGGTATTCGTCTGCAACGTAGGCGACGATGAGCTGACCAAGTGCCGAAACTATTCCTTCGGCAGGGTCTTGGTATTCGTCTCCGTTAAAGTATAAAATTGCCTCGTTTACGGCGCTACGCATACCCCGGCTTATTGTGTCGGTGGCAATAAACACGGGCAGAGAGGAGGGAAGGAGGGGCTGTTCGATACAGACGATTAAGTCCTCGCCGTCGGGTCTTAAAACTTTGTAGTTGCAGTAGGGGGGTAGAATGACGTATTCGCCCCAGGCGTACCAATCCGACTCTTCCAAATTCTGTCCGAAAGCTATCTGCCCGCCCTTTCCGTTTTGTTTGGGGACCAAAACTTTAAGGCATTTATTGAATTTTTGCGCCCCGGCCCTTTCAAAGGCGGAGTATTTATCTGCAAAGACAATGTCATTCATAGCACTATTATACAATATAATAGCCGTTTTGTCTATAACTGCAACCGAATTTTATATGTTAAAATTTTAATGCTTTTTCAAAGACCTTATTATCCAGCTCTGCGCAGTAGTCCCCGTTATCTGTATATCCGCAGGAGATGAAGAAGTTTTCTGCTTCTTCGGTGGGCAGAACGTAGGTTGATTTAACTCCGCTGTTTAAAAGAGCTTCTTCGGCAAAGGTCAAAAGATTTTTGCCGACGCCGCTCTTGCGGTGGGTGGGGGTGACGTAAATCTCCCTTACGTCGCCTTCGCCAGCCCTAAAGCACCACTCGTTTTCGTGGGCGTCCGTCTGGTAGATAACAAAGCCTAAAAGCCTTTCGCCTTCGCAAGCCACTGCAACCGAGAATAAGTTTGCCTTTAAATCGGGCAGGACGTATTCATCAAACAGGTGGCAGGGTTCGTCTTCGCACTCAAGCTCTTCGTAATAGGATATGAACAGCTCTTCAAATGCGGAGAAGTCTTTTTCTTCAATCTGTCTTATTAACATAATATCACCTAAAAATTAAAGGCATCTCCTTTGAGATGCCTTAACTTGTTTTAACTTATTGAGCAACGGGGTAAACGGAAACCTGCTTACCGTCCCTGCCGACCCTTTCAAACTTAACGACGCCGTCAACAAGAGCGAAAAGAGTATCGTCTTTGCCGATGCCTACGTTGTTACCGGGCTTGAACTTGCTGCCACGCTGTCTTACAAGGATGTTGCCTGCAAGAACTGCCTGACCGTCAGCACGCTTGATGCCGAGATATTTGGGGTTACTGTCTCTGCCGTTGTCGGTAGAACCGCCGCCTTTCTTATGTGCAAATAATTTAATGAATATCATCACTTCGTCCTCCTTAAATTATTCAGCAGCTTCGGTTTCAGCAGGTTTAGCTGCCTTCTTCGTTGCGCGCTTCTTTGCAGGTTCGCCGATTGCCGTAATCTTAACTTCGGTGTAGGGCTGTCTGTGACCCTGCTTCTTTCTCTCGTTCTTCTTTGCCTTGTACTTGAAGACGATGATCTTCTTTGCCTTACCCTGTGAAACAACCTCTGCGGTTACTTTCACGTTCTCTACTTCCTTGCCAACGGAAATTTTAGCGTCGTCTGCCGTCATTACAACGGGGAAAGTTACGACGTCGCCTACGTTTGCGGCAAGCTTTTCCACCTTTACGGTGTCGCCAACGGAAACTCTGTATTGCTTATTTCCGTTATCAATAATTGCGTACATGGTTTATCCTCCTCTAACCAGTCTCGTCGGATACTCTATTGCCAAAGGCGTAGGCGGTGCGGTTTAGATTTTTTTGCACACTTAAAAAAGCCCGTTCCGAACGGCTCGTGAGTTAATATAACATAATTAATAACTTAAAGTCAAGCGTTTTTAAGGTAAACGGAATATAAATCGGTATAAAAGGGCAAATTATTTTCAACAAATTATAAGGAGAACAAATTATGGAGAATATTAAAAACGACAGCGAAATTCTTGCGGAAATCTATAGAAACGCACAGCTCGGGCTGACTTCTATCGTAGATTTATTGCCTGAAATAGACGACGAGAAGATGAAGGAAGAGCTTACCCGCCAGCACGAAGAGTATGAGAAAATCTGCTCGGAAGCGGCACAAATTGCGGCGGCGTTGCAGTTGGAATTAAAGGAACCGTCGCCCATAAAGAAGGCGATGATGTGGTCGGCAATCAAGATGAACGCCGCTTCGGACAACAGCCGCTCAAATATAGCGCAGATGATGATTAAGGGCACCGTACAGGGCATAACGAGTTTAAAGACCACGATGGGCGAAAGCGAAAAGGTTATGAACGGCGATATTAAAAAGTTGCTCGGCAGGGCGATTGATATGGAAGAAGGGTTCGAGAAGAGATTGAAGGGGTATTTATAATTCAATCCAAACTGAAGTTTAATTAAATCCAACGGCAAGCCGTTGATAAAAGGTATAGATTATGTGGAATAGTTGGTCACCTGTGAGTCCGAGATTGCCACACCGACTTACATTCGGTTCGCAATGACGGTAGGGGGAGCAGGTAATAAGGTGTAATATTTCTCTGCTAATTTTTTTGTCAGGTATTGCATTATTAAAAAGTTATGGTATAATATTAGGCGACGAAAATAATGTTAAGGAGAATATTCCAATGAACAACGAACAGATAATTGAACAAATCAAAAAGACGAAGATTGTACCCGTAGTAGTGCTTAACTCTATCGAGGAAACGTTGCCCAAGATGCAGGCATTGGTTGAAGGCGGACTTCCCTGTGCAGAAATCACCTTCCGTACCGCTTGCGCTGAAGAGGCAATCAGGCTCACGACCGAAAAGTACCCCGATATGTTTGTAGGTGCAGGTACGGTTATCAACCGTGACCAGTGCGAAAGGGCAATCAAAGCAGGTTCCAAGTTCATCGTATCCCCCGGCTTCTCCGAAGAAGTTGCCGACTGCTGCGCAGAACACGGTATGTTATACCTTCCCGGTATCGTAACCCCTACCGAAGCTATGGCTGCAATCGCAAAGGGTTTGACCACGTTAAAGTTCTTCCCTGCTTCCAACTATGGCGGACTTAAGACCATCAAGGCTATCTGCGCTGCGTTCCCTTACCTTCGCATTATGCCCACCGGCGGTATCTCTGCAGACAACATTTTAGAGTACCTTGCATACGATAAGATCATCGCTTGCGGCGGCAGCTGGATGATGAAGGGTACCCCTGAAGAGATTAAGAAGGCTACGGCAGAGGCAGTTGCACTCGTTAACGGTTAAGTTGTAAATTAATTAAATAGGTTGATAATTAAAGCCCCGTTGCGCTTTTTGATGTGAACCCCAAAGTTTGGACAAAAATTAAATATTAAGTGATTTGGTAATGA
>JBJEVC010000019.1:0-25300 GCA_051884135.1 Candidatus Coproplasma sp.
CATTACCAAATCATTTAATATTTAATTTTTGTCCAAACTTTGGGGTTCACATCAGAGCTTTGGTTTATTTATTATTCTTTGGTACGGTAGTTTCTGAAATTTGTATTTCTTGAACTTCATTCTTATTTTCAGTTGTAGCTGTTTGATTCTTCTCTTCCTTGAGTTTTTCTACCTCTTTTTTGTATTCATTCATTTTTGTCTTGAATACCATTGCTACGATTAAAAGTGTAATACAGATAATGATTAATAAAATTATAATTATCCAACCGCCATTATTTAAATCAAAACCTCTACTATAGCCGTCTGCTACGTTGTCAGGGTCAGTTAAACTTGTAAGTAAATTAGGTATCATATGTTCTACCTCGTAAATTAAGTAAATTTTATCATAAGAAAATCATAAAATCAAGGGTTCATTGATATGAAAAATTTTAAAAACGTTCTAAAAATATTAGTTGTGTTGGTCATTATTCTGGTAGCCGGATATTTCATTTTTACCTTCGGGCAGTTGGGGGCGTGATATGGCTAAGATTAAAGCTTTTTTCAAATTTTTAAAATCTTTAGATTATCGGCATTGGATAATGATTGCTTTAATTGTTGCCAGCGTTGCTCTTATTCCCTTCTTCTTCCAGTATGCGCATTTGAGAATAGGTGAGAGCTTGGTGGCGCTGTGGAACTCCCTCAAGTACTACGTTTCGGAGTTGTTGGGGTTAGACTTGCACGGTGATATAACTGTAAACGAATTTACGGAATTACCATTTGAACTCCCCCTCCATCTTCCAAGAACGTGGGAAGAGTTCGCCGACAATCTTTCCGGCTATTGGTCAACGTTTTTCTCCATGGAGAATTTCTCTGCATATATGGCGAAGGTTGCAGACGTCCTCTTTTACATAACTAAAGGCTTGTTGATTATAATGCCTTTGTTCCTTGTATTTGTTATTGTAGGTATCTTTGTTAAGCCTAAGCAAAACAACGACTACGGCAAAGAGAGTAAGGCTCTGCGACGTTTTAAGCATTTTGAAAAGCGTGTATATATCCCCGTCAAAAATTGGGTTGTAGGCTTCGTTGAATTCGTTCGTGAGAATTTTTATTATGTTAAGGCTCTTGGCTGGACATGGGCGTATAGCTTTAACATAATAGCTGTTGTAATTTCGTTCTTTGCCTACTACTTTTATTTCATTTCAGCTTTAAAAATGTCTACTCTTTATATCCAGCTTTTAAAGCTGTTGATGGACGTTAGTGTTATTCCTGTTGCCGTATGGGTTGTAGTTGGGCTTATAGCTCTTCTGAAGATTAGGAAGAGTATCGGTTATAATCGACTTAATCATATGGAGATGATGGATAGAGGTTTTATAAATGAACGTCCTATTGTCTTTATGCTCTGCGGAACTATGGGTAAAAAGAAAACTACACTTATAACCGATATGGCGTTAAGTCAAGAGATTATGTTCAGGGATAAGGCGTTCGAAAAGATTTTAGATTGTGATTTAAAATTTCCTTTCTTTCCGTGGATAAATTTAGAGCTTGAATTAAAACACGCTATGTCGGTGCATTACGTTTATAATCTTGCAACGTGTAGGCGGTTTATTAAATCGCTTAAGAGGCGTTTTTATAAGTCTAAGGATAAATATATTTTCGGCTATGACTTTGAGCGTTACGGAATGGAATATAACGACGGGTTGAGCGTTCAAAACGTTTGGCAGGTGATTGAAGATTATTCCCAGCTTTATTTTATTTACGTAATTGAGAGTAGTTTAATTATATCTAATTATTCTATCAGAACTGATAACGTTCTTAATGATCTCGGTAATTTCCCTTTGTGGGATAGTGATTTGTTTAAAAGGGATAGTCGTTATATAGATAGCTATTCCCGTCACTCTCATATTCTTGATTTTGATAGTCTTAGGCTTGGCAAGAAGCTCGTTAAGAATAATAAGTTTGCGGATAGTTTTGAATTCGGCGTTGTCAATTTGACGGAGATAGGCAAAGAACGTAAAAACAAAAATGAGCTTGACGAGATTAAGAAAAAAGATTTAACTGCAAACCAAAAAAATGATTTATTTAACAGCTGGCTTAAAATGGTTCGTCACTCTGCAACGGTTGATAATTTCTCGTTTGTTCGAGTTATAATGGATGAGCAACGTCCGGAGAGTTTGTGCGCTGATGCGCGCGAACTTTGTGAGATAGTGAACATTGATGAGTGTTCCGAAAGTCGGCTTGCTCTGCCGTTTTTCTTCGTCGAAAATTTAATTATTAATTTGCTGTCTTCGGGTTTTGAAAAGCGTTATTCTAAGTACCGTTTTGAGCGTGGCGATTATACGTTGCCTATGTATTTATATCATGGTTTTATTGCTAAACTTAAGTTGTATCAAAAAAATATATATAATTTATTTGGTTATAGTAAGGTTTCCTTAAACGTAGAAAACGGCACACTGGACGGCAAATTTATTAAAAAGTATTATTATTTATTGTATAAAAAGATTTACCCTAAACGTTTTTCTTCGGACTGTTATAGCGGTTTCTTTTATGTAAAGGCGTTGCGTTCGTCTATAGGTATAAATGATTTGTTGGAGTTCCAGAGCGAGAAGGCAACTTTTGACGAAATGGCGAGAGAAAACAGCTATTTCTTTAATGATTTAAATAATTTGCGAAATAGAGAAAGGTAAGGAGTTTTATTATGATTAAACCATTTTTTAGTGCAGAAGAAAAAAGACTTGCTAAAACCACTAGTAGAAGTGAGCTGAAGGCAAAGTATGAGCAGACTGAAAAAAGTTTGTAGAAGGCCTGTAAAACGGGCAAAATCTCAAATATAAAGCGAGCTATGTCAAAGCACCATACATACGAATATGCTATGCTTTATCAGACGTATGCTAGTCATAAGTCTAAGAAGTGTTAGTATTTTAGAATACTCCCCCTTATTAGATTCTCATTGGGAATAAGCTTAGCTATTTAAAAGTTGAGAACTCTGATATACTTAACTGACTTTCCTTTCCCGGTATCGAAAGGGGTCAGGGGGAAACGAAGAGTAAGCAGAGCGCTTGGGTGAATTTGTTTCCCCCTGTAAAATGGTTAAGTCGAAGTAAATAAAAAAAGGGCGACGGAAAGGGCTCGGCGCAGGTTCGCGCGAACCCTTCCGTCCCCTTTTTTTACTCGACTAACCATAGTAAAAAAGCCCGTAGTTGACTACGAGCTTAAAGGACGAAAGGCATATTTAAATAGGTTTTGTTTTGGGGGCAATTGGGGGCAGCGTTTTGAAAACTACCCGAAAATAAGCAAAAAACAGGTAAAAATCATTGATTTTTGCCTGTTTTTCTGGTGCACCTTCAGGGACTCGAAGCCGTTTTACAACTTTCTGAGCGTTGATAAACACACAATATATTGATTTATAAATTTAATTAAATCACAATATGTAGTGTAATTTATACCATTTAAATCTATGCCCCGTTTATGCCCCAAAATCTTTAATTATTAAACCAATCAACTCAAAAGCACCCTGCAATCTTGTTTTTAAAAATCTTAATCAACTAAGATATTGACCACGCAACATTCAGGGAAGGCGTTTTCTTCTACCGTACAACTTGGCGGAACTTCTACGCTTTCCAATTTTATGCAATCCTCAAACGCATCTTTCTCAATAGTCTTAATTCTACTATTTATCTTAACGCTTTCAAGCTCAGCACAGCCCGAGAAGGTACCGCTTTTTATCCTGAACACTCTGTCGGGTATTTCAATACTCTTCAAACTTTTACAGTCTTTGAAGGCATCACCGCCGATATGCCACACACCGTCAAGTATTTTAACGCTCGTCAAGCTGGTACACCCCACAAAAACACCGTCGCTGATAAGCTCCAAATCGTCAGGTAATTTCACGCTCGTCAGACCGCTACACATTGCAAATGTCCAAAGTTCAAGCCTGCTCACACATGGCGGTATTTTAACGCTTTCCAGACCGTAGCAATGAAAAAATGCTCCTGCACCGATTGAAATCAGGCTTTTAGGCAGGTTGATTTTAGTAAGCGCTCTACACCCCTTAAATGCAAAATCACCAATTTTTTTCAGCCGGTTGGGCATTACGACTATTTTTAACTCACCACAACCTGAAAATGCCCCATAACCGATTTCGGTCACGGTATTGGGAATTATTACGCTTTTTAAGCCCTTATTATCTTTAAACGCTTCGTCGCCAATGGTTTTCACACCATCGGGGATTATTACGTTTTCGCTCTCGCCGTCGAATTTTATCAACACACCGTCATTTATTACAAAAGACATATTTTACCCACTTAAAAGATTACTACTTTATATATTTTTATATTTGTAATGTGCCGAGCCGTCCGACACAAACCTTACCGATTTTATTCCGTTTTCCGCCGTCAAGCCGAAAAACTGAATAATCTTCTCCCTAACCTCAAAATAATTGACGTCGGGATTTAAAAACACTACCGCCCTGCCGTTTTTAATTTCCACTCTTCCGCGCGGATAGTAATCGAACGGCTTATTGTCCGTAAGATTACAGGGCAACACAGACCATAGTTTTTTGTGATTATAGTTAATACCCTCCTTTGAATTTAAGGGATATTCAGTTTCGCCCGTAATCTCGCCGCAAGCGTTGCAGGGTATGCGAAAAACAAAATCGCTAAACCTTTCCTCTATGACCCAGAAAACGCCTTTACATAAGCAATCCATTTCAGCCTATTCCCATTATCTCTTTTATTTTACTCAGCGCAAGCTCTTGCTCTTTAGTTATCTGCCCGAACGGCAGTTCAATATAACCGACCTTAGTATTAAGACGAATCCACCCTTGTTTTTTGAGATCTTCGGCAGACAATCCCGTTATCGCAAAAAAGTCTGAATGTCCGTTTTCAAGCAGACTTAAATCGAGCATCCTTCCGTCGGGAAGGATATACATTGCACCCAATGCAATCGTATCGGTAAGAAATTTTTTAATATATTTTTCTCTTTCGCTCATATTTTAAATTTCAATTGCCATCGGTCAGGACTTCACAAACGTATTCCCACGGAATATCCTGCGACTGCCACACGCCGTTTGCGGATATGTAAAAGATATATCCGTCCGTAGCCATACGCTTTGCGTCGATTTTAAGAACTACGGGAACGCCGTGACGACTGCCAACCTTGAAAGCGGTTTCTGCGTTTTCAGACAAATGAACGCATCTGCGTGACATTTTCAATATCCCGTTTTGCTTTATCCCTTCAAGGTATTTTTCCGCCGTGCCGTGAAATAGATAATCGGGTGGAATACGCTGTTCAAAGTCGACGTTTACGTCAATCGAGTGACCTTGATTTGCACGTATTTTAGTCATATCCTTACTGAAAGAATACCTGCCTTTTTCGTCGTCGTACACGATTTTTAACAGCAGTAACAGGTCAATAAATCTACCCGTTTTATTTATTCCGTCTATCAATTCGCCGACGTCCGCCCAACCATGCCCGTCGAGCTCTATCCCTATTGCCGATGGGTTGTGCCGCAGAACGTAGGCGAGAAACTTACTCAAATTTTTAATATTATTTCCGTTCAACATTGTATCTCCCTTCTTTAATTTCTGTTTGCTCAAGCTCTACGTATTTACGTTCTTCGTCTTCCAGATAGGAAATCAGCCCCTTAAAAACGTCTTTGCAATATATAAAAGTCAAAAGCCCCTGCGTAAAGTTGTAATTATCCTGCATATCGGCAGAAAAATCTTCGTAATTCAAAGCAAGCTTCTTATTTAACTCGGCTAATTCTTCGCAGATATGTGCTTTGACCTTATTTGTTTTATTCATTAAAGTTTGGTTTATTTGCTCTTCCATAGTTACCCCTTTGGATTAATCGTCGCGTTTTATCCCTGCAAGAAATAAATCTTCTTTTGTGAACCATTCAAAGAATTTTTTAGACTCCTTGTAGTTCTCTTCCGAAAGGAAGTGATAATAAGCGCACATAAGCGAACTTATATCTATTTTACCTTTAAGATAATTAGACAAGGCAGTTAAAACGCAAGCAACCCCCGTTAACTCCTGACGGTAATATTGAAGATTGAGATAGGAGGTAGTCGTATGGCAGGGTGATATCAGGTTGCCATCCATACAGTAGCCTGCGGCAATCATATCCGACTCGTCGCCGTCCTTTTTATGTGCGGCAAGCAGTCTTTCAGCCCGTTCGTAACACCCGTCCTTATTTTCTATACCGTTTTCAATCAACTCTTTTTCTCCCCATGAGCACATATCACAAAGAACGAACACGAGTTCTTTGGAATCGTACGGATTATACAGTATATCGCCTTTTTTAAACGGTGTAGGTAAAGCAAACCACAAACCGTCGAAACCGTAATCGATAATTTCCTTTTCCTGCTGCGTAAGCCGATTTTGAGTTAGGACGTAGTCTATTCTCTTAGGCGCTTTGTACCTGTTAAAAACTATTATCACACCGTAATCGGGGTTAGATAAACAGAGCTTTTTTATCTCTATCTCGTCAATAGCGTAGTCCTCTTCTTGCAAGTAATTCTTATCCAGATAATTTAAACACGATTGCAAATCGGGGAAAACTTCTTGAAAATTTCCGAATTGACAATTGACTTCCTTGTCGAGCAAATTAAAAGTATATGCACACCTATCGCTCTGTACGTAGAATTCTTGCAAGAACTTTTTTTGAATACGGATAAATTCGCTTAAAAAGTCGTGAAGGTTACGCCTTTTAAACCACCTGCGCTCTTCAACAACGCAGTCAGGCATACTGTCAATAATTTCCTGCCAGGCAGAAAATTTTTCGTCTAAAGTCGTATTCAGACTTTGATATACGAGATACGCAATTTCCAAAGGCGAAAAGCGGTAGTCAATTTGTTTTAAATAAGCCGCAATATCCTTGGAATTAATAAATTTATAAACGTCCATTTCTGCTGAAATTACCCTTTACGAAATTCGGGAATATCTCGCCACGACCTGCCTTCGTTACTGAAATTGATTCTATCATAAATAAAATCCTTCATTACATTGTCGGGCAGCACTATTTCACCCCTTGCAACTTTCTGCAAAGTAAGCAACTGCTCTCTGTATCTGTCGCCATACAACCTATCTACGGAGCATAATTGCAGGTCGGCTTCGTGGAAGGTTTCAGTCTCATAGAAGACAGTATTGGGATAAGCATAGACAAAATAACCGGCATAATAAATATTATTCCAAGGTGCGGTTGCATTATCTGGTTTTTCCGGAATATCCGTTATTACCATAATCTGTTTAAAGTCGTTTGCCAACTCCCAATCCGAGCAAACCACAATATCGCCAACTTTGAATTTTGTACCCGCTTCCGCAACCGCATCTTCTTCCCTGTTCTCGTAGGAAGTGCCGTCGTTATAATGCAAAAGCCTTGTTCTCACTTCGCCGTTATAGCGCAGTTTATAGACGGTTTTCGGGGGATTAGAAAGGCTGTGATTGCCGTCGTCTTCCATCCACCATAAATGCGTATCTATTCTCTCAATAGTCAGCTCATAGTCGATATATTCCGCAATATATTCTTTCTGCCAGCTCTCGTTCGCTTTGAAAAAATCACCCTTTTCAGGGTCAACTTTACCAAACAACGTGTCTTGATAATAAATGCTTTTAATGCGGTTATTGAAAATATCAACTAAAAAGTTCTTTGCCTTTTCGAAGTCGTTGAACACATCGCAAAACATTGAACCTTCTTCCCATACTTTCTCGCCCTTTACAGATTTATCCTGCCTTACGACGTAACCGTTTGCGTGATAGATATACATAGATTACTCCTTTAATATCTCCTGCCCGTCCAGAATTCACGGCGGCGACCCATACGCCTTATCGCACCACGCACTTCCAAATAGCTCTGCGCCAACTCTTCGTCCGTTTGCTTGGTGACAGAATTATTATTGTCGGTTTTGGAAATTGGTTCTGCGTTGTCAACTATGATTTTGTTTTCTTGATTATTGTTTTCCATATATCTACTCCTTATCAACTAACTTTCCTCTGTTTCACTTTCATCCCAATGAAATTCAACAAATTCTCTTATCTTTCTAACACGACCCCAATTACGCAAACCTCTTGCCACATACATTGCTGCACCCAGCACAGAGAAATTCATAATCCCCAACTTATCAGCCGCTTCTTCTAACGTGGAATGTTCTTTGAAGATAATACGTAACGACTCAATCATTCTTATACTCAATGTCTTTTCAATCTCAGCAAAAGCAGCTTCGTACCCTTCTTTCAGGACTGACTGCGAACCATAGGCGAAGCGAATAATGTTTTCAGGATAAGGCAGATTGATTATCTCCTGTTTCTTTACCCAACGTTCAATTGTTTCCTTTCCCATTTCAACCCACATTTCTTTGTGGTCTTGGTCGAGCTCTTCAAATTCTTGTTTAGTCATAATTATCTCCTTATTATTTAGCAACTCTTACAAGTTCCTGCCAGAGTTTAACCATTGCAAACGTGTCGAGTCCGCAATATTTTAAAAGCTGTTCCCTTGCCTTTTGCGCTTCTTCGGACGGCATATCTTTAATTTTAGGGAATATCTCCATAGCCTCGCTGCCGTTATGGACACCATCTAAATTATGATAATTCAATTCGGGATATATCGCAGGCAGAACGCTCTTTATCGAAAACGAAGCACCCATTGCACGGTTATAGTAATACCCGTTTTGGAAAGGTACAAGCAAATCCTTAATGTTATAGCGTATTTTTAGCAAATGCTCACTTAAATCAGGGAACAGCTTTGCAAGCTCCTCTATTCTTTGGCATTCATACGACTTATAGTAAGCAAGCACGCAAACGTTGTCGGGAATATCTTTGCAAAGTCTCTCTGCTAATTCCCTTCTGGGGTCAACGCCCGATTGCGCCAAAAATTCCTTATGTTTAATTTCACCGTTCTCGCGCTCTATATAGTGCAGAGAATACTGGAAAGGTATCTGCTGATTGGGTTTGGAATTATCGAACTGCGGTATGACAAATTGCATACTTTCAAAATCGAGAAAATATAAGGGATATGAAAGCCCGTTTAAAAACTCTTTAATTTTCGCTTTATCAATGTACGTTCCTTTATCGTTTAGCGCATAGTCCACCTGCATCTTTTTTATCCCCGTCAATGCAACGCCGTTTGCAACCAAATCGTCAAAGGAAACAATGCCTTTTTTATATGACGCTATCTTCTCCTTGAAGGGCAATTTGTATAAATCGAATACGGAAGGTGTGGGAATATGCCTTGTGCAATAGTCCCAGAATCCACACTTATAAGGGTCGGTACAGCACTTATCAATATCTATTGCAGGCTCGTTGGGGTTGGCAAGCAGTTTTTCCGCATATTCAAGCTTTTGCCCCACGACCTTTTCTTCTTCATTTACCAAAGAAGAAACGTCTGTAATTTTGAAAAAATGTTGTATATCAATTTCGCCTAAACGTATATATTCGCTGTTTATATTAACCAAGAACGTACCCGTAACGCAAACACCGCACTTTTCAAGAACGTATTTTTGATAAGCCATATCTGCGCAGTAAATAGGTTTTAAGTCGGTTGAACTCTTCACTTCGTAAATGGCGTAACCGCCGTTTTCTTTGTGCAGAATATCCACGGCGCAGTACAGACCGCCGAAAGAGAAAGCCGCCTCGCAGATGTTTTTTACACTATCCGCTATTGCTCTTTGAGTCTTTTCAATCATAGCCGTAAGGTCAAGAGAGCCATCTGCTTTTTTAGTGGTTACGTCATAGTACTCACCGAATAAGCCCTTTGCAAGCTCTCCCACCTGATTACCTGCTTCAAACCTTGCTTCAACGTCAGGGTCGATTCTATATTCTTCGGGCTTATATTTTTTAAGCCAACACATTTTAGGGCATTGCCACAGCGAGCAATATTTACTTTTAGAAAAATACATACTTTTTCTCCTTTACGCTTTTCAAATTTTGGTACCAACCTTCGAGTGCCAGACAGTATAACAAAACTTTTAAAAAATGTTCCAGGCGAAGGGTCTATAAAAAATTTTTATAAAAATGTTATTTAGTAACAGTTTTAATCAAAATTTATTAATTGTTTTAATATTGTGAGAGCGATTCGTTTAATTTCTTAACAAATTCGTCCTTGACCTTTTCGGGCGAAAGAATTTTGACGTGTGAACCGTAGGAAGCAACCCACCCGAAAAACGTATCGTTTACGCTTATTTTCTCCGTAAAAGTAAAGTGATTTACGCCGTACGGGCGAGTGGTTATCCCGCTTCCGAATTTATCGTACATATCCTCTATAAATGCGTTTTCCACAATAAGAGTTACGCTTTCAACGGGGTTATTCCACATACCGAACGCCGTCAATCTGTATTTCAGGTCGCCGCAGATGCGTGTATTCCCGTTGTTTTCGTCCATGGTTTTATCCCGCTCAATTTGCATTTCTTTGATACGATCCACACGGTAAACAACAACATCATTATACTTGTCGCTGTAACAGATAAAGTAATACTGACCTTGGTTAAAGAGCAATCCTACGGGGTTTTCTTCGTAACGCTCACCGCCTTTTGCGTATTTTTGAGCACCGCCAAAGCCTAAATGAAAATACCTGAACGAAACCTTTTTGCATTTATCTATTGCAAGGTTAATCAGCTCTATCGTCTTAAAGACTTCGCCATTATTATGCTTGATCTTATCAAAACAAATAACCTGTTCTTCTGCTAATTCAACTTTCTGTGAGCCTGCAAGATTAACCAGTGCAGAAGTAATCTGTTCAGTCTGATCGGTTGAAAGAAAAGTTGCCGACTGAGTCATATCGAGAAGGATTCTCAGCTGTGCATTAGTCAGTCCCTGCTCTTCGAGGTAGTACTTATAGCCCTTGCATTTAATGTCGTACCCAAACTGTTGGAGTATCTTAATATCCGAATAAATCGATTTGCGTTCGCATTTAATGCCCTGCTCTTCCAAAGCTTTAATAATATCATTCATAGAGCAAGGTTCTTCTTCGTTACTATGGTTTTTAAGATATTCGTAAAGCCTTAAAATCTTAATTTTCTGGTTTTCACTCCTCGCCATTATGCCTCTCCTTTTACCTTATCTTTGACTACATTATATCATATCAAGTCAAAAAAACAACCCATATCTGTACTATTTATTGTACAGATATGGGTTAAGTTTGAGATTTTTTATTTTATAAGGTTGCTAATTTCTTTTCAAGTTCATCCAAATGGAGTCTCTTGAATTCGTCTATTTTGTCATCTAAAATTGGTTGTAATTTTTCAAAAGGATACCCTCTTTTACTCTCATCAACCAATATAAATGATCCAATCAACTGACCACCTTTACCATTATGCCCATATGCTTTCAATACCGCATCTTGCGCTGGAGATAAATCTTTTATTTCCGCATCAACAAAGATTACAATTTTTGAATCTTGTTTTTTTGTTCCACCACTACATTGACAAACGCATCTTAACTTATAAATTGAATACTTCTCTCCCTTCCTCTCAAAATATTCTTTAAATGAATCAAGATAAAACCAAGTACTTTTTTTCCTGGTCGTCTTCCCGCCTAAACGTTGGCACACATAATTAGATATTTGTGCAGGCGTATAAATCTTTGTATAAGCCGTAAGATAATCAAATGCAGCTCGCACTTTTGCATCGTTTAAACATTCTTCACATTGATCACGAGCTACGCTACTATTTTGTAAAATGCTTGTATCTACCATGTTTTTATAATCCTCCAAAATATGTATCAATTTACTTCTTTCTGATTGTGATATTATATATAGATCTAAATTAAGTTCACCAATAATTTCAACAATTATCTCAACAATTTTTGAATAATCAAATACACACCATTCTTCATTATATCCACCATTACCGCCGTTATTATAAGGAAGTTCACCAAATTTAGTCAGGTATATGAATATTTTTCTTTCATAAGGTAAAAACTTATTGGAATCATAAATATAGTTTTGATACTCTAATATTTGATTGTCGTGAACAGTTGAGTCTATTTTATTTTCGATAACAATAACCGTCCTTTTATTGTTCGACGAATCTGTAATTCTCAACAAAATATCTATTCTTTTATTATTTTCAGTATAGTGCTCTGTATCAACTTCAATTGTTGATGAACTACATATTTTAAGTAAATCTTGCTTACTTACAATCGACTTATGCCTTCCCTGTTTATTATCTTTTAGAACTTCATAATTACTCTTCGGTTTTACCGTCTTTTTATCACCAACCGTTTTATAGTCATACAGCTTTGATAATAGTTTTTCTAGTACTGCACTTTTAAGGCAATGTTCTAAGCTAGGGTCTAAAAGCCAAGCCAAAAACGCAGAATGCTTTGTTTCCAACGTAAGCATTTTCGTAGCTGAGAAAAAATTAATTTTTTTTGAATTTGTTAAATCCAGTTTTTTGACAGCATTTTTAAAAGCATCTAAACAGTCTTGAAGTTCTTTCTCCGTCACAATATTTTCCTCCTTCGTTTGTTTTATTGTACCACCATTATACCACACTGTCAATATTGAACAATTATATTTCTGTCCTATAAACCGTACAGAAAAATAACAAAAATAAAGAATTAGCACAATTTTTTGTACACTATTTTTTTGTTATTTATTTTTTTTATTTGCTTTAGAAGCCGTATCATCTGACGATAGTGTTGGTTGCGGTATTTCCTCAAATCCTTTTATTGTTAGATAGAAATAACAAATCGGGTTTCCCGATTGTGTGGCGAGCGACGGGGACGGAGCGAAGCCGTCGTGGGGCAACTTGTGGCACCGCCTTTACCTGCTTAGGCATCGGTTTTCAATGCTCTTTTTGCAACATTTTTATTGCACACAATTTTTCTTTAAATAATCGAAATTATTTTTATAATTATGACTATATCTGTCATATTTACTATGTTATAGTTTGGCTATGGATAAGTTAGCGTATCACTATAACAAGAAAAAGAGACCTGCTAAAACCGAGGGGAAGTTTCTATATTACTATCCCTGCAATGCGGAAGATAATCCAAACGTTTGGTTTGGCAATAAGCCTTACATAGTCGTTGAAGTTACCGAGACTGAATGGGAAGCTCTGTTTGAGTTGGACAGGCTGGAGTACAATTCCGAACACGCATACACAAGGCACAACACCCGTATTTCTGACAAGGACGAGGACGAGCTTACTCCCAAGGAACGAGAGCGGAGAATGGACAAGGAAATACCTTTCAACGTGCTTGCCGATTCCCGTATAGACAGGGAAAGACGAATGCAAGCTCTGCCTGCTCACGAGCGAGATATTGCAGAACTTTGTCTTGACAAGGATAAGACACAAAAAGAGGTTGCCGAGATATTCGGGGTTTCGCAGAGTTTCGTTTCAACCACTTTGAAAAGTGCCAAGGAGAAGTTGGACGACGAGTACGGCGCAGACAGCACACGAGACGATATTGTCTGGCGCTATTGGAATATGTTTGTAGAAAAGGGCGAGATGCCGGACTTTTTAGACGTTCAGTTGGAGTACGTGATTCGCCAACTGCTCGGAGATATGACTCCCTTTCTTGCTTGGTTTTACAGTTTAGGTGAACTATGTCGTTTTATAATTAAGGCTTATTGTTTCGACGCTGACAAAGCCGAGAGCGAGATTGCAGAATACCTTAACACCGTACCCGAAGAAGAGAGAGAACACTACATCGATTTTTATGGGGATAAACCTAATCTGGTTGGTGCAGTGTATATCCGCTTAACCAAGGAGATGCAACGCAGGCAACAAGCGCATTTGCAAGATTCTGACAAATTGTATACAAGCTTATGCACCGCTGTGGAAAAGGTAACTAAACGACTTAACGTTACCCCTTACGAGTTCTTAACCCAACGTTTCTACCCTTATGTTGCTAAGAAGAGGAATAAGCGGTTAAAACAGTTCTACAGAGCAGTTACGGGCAAAAAATTAGAAATTTAAAAAATTTTTTAATTTTAAAAATATTTCGGGTGTTCCCGTGGCTTATATTTAGAGAGGGTTAAGCATTGCTACGACTCTCCCTACCACTAATATAATAATTTTCAACTTTCAAAATATTTTAGGCGTTCTCGTGGCTTATAATTAGAGAGGGCTGAAAACATAAATTAGAATCAATAAGTCGGACTTCGCACAGAGGTCCGATTTGCATTAATAAAAGTCGAAGGCAAAAGGCGCACGGCTGTACAAGCCGTGCGCCTTTGCTCCAACAAAAATCTATAAAGGAGGTAAAAAATGTATAAGTATTATTCAAACAAAATGGTTGACGAAACACCCGACGATAAACGAGCTTTGGGGATACCACGACCGAAACACGCTACTATTTCCGTCATAACGCATACCGCAGACGGACTTGCCGAAGTGGATGAGTACCTTTCAAGTTGCGCACAGCAATTTAACATAGAGTACTTAAAGCGTATGAATGGCTCAACCGTACAGGCTTGGGCTGACGCTAAACAGAGCTTGAACGCACAGTTCAATAAGCGTGGCAGGAACGTAGTATTGGAGTGTCTGCAATTCGGCGGCAACAGCGAGTTCTGGGACGGCTTTGAAGATGAGCGCAGCATAAAGGAATACTTCCACAAGTGTTACCGTTACGCCATTGATAAAATAGGCTATCTCCACACAGGTAAGAACATTATCTGCGCTGTAATAATCACCGAGCCGAACAGGCGAAATCTGTTTGTCTACTATCTGCCTGTAACCGAGAAATGGCACTCTAAAGTTATGAGTAAAGAGCGAAGCGAGAACGGCAATAAACTGCAAAAATACGACGAGTACGGTATACCGTTGTACAGATGTCGTTTTAACATCAACAGCCCACGCCTCTGCCATTCGGAGTTCTGGAAACAGCGTGGCGGTTTAACCTCGTATTCAGACCTGCAAGAGGACTTTTTCAGCAAGGTAAGTGAGAGTTACGGTGCGGTTCGAGGCGAAAGCTATTCCCTTGTCAAGAACACCAACGCCGAACAGGCAAAGCGGTTCCACCGTGAAGAGGGCGACGAATACGACGAACTGATTTACTTTAACGATATGCCGTATGGGTAAATAATTTCTTCGTAGCTATTGCAAAACCAAAAATTATATGGTAGGATACAAAACACCTTTTGTATCCGTCACCACAGTTTAATCGCAAAAAGTATCGAAGAACTTTTTGCGAAAAGGAGTGGCAAGCAAACAGGTCAAGCCGACAAATTTATTTGGCGACGGACAGGCTTGCTTTGCCACGACGCGGTAGGATACAACACATATTATTCTACCCACAACCAAACACAAATAATTATTAAATAAATTAAAAAGGAGGAAAAAATTGTGGAATTGGTGAGAGCACATTGTAACCATCAGGAAAGAGCACATAGTATCCGCACAATAACGGATGCAGGCAGATAAATATTTCTGCCCATCCGTAAAAACGGATAATGACAGACAACGAATTACTGAAGGTGTTAAACGCCATTAAGTACGTACCGTCCGAGGACGAGCGAGACGAGGTTACGCAGATTATTTTAAAAGCTGCCTCGGAGAGCATCACCCTGGACAGGTTAAAATCGCTTTTAGATAACGATAATACAACAACCAAGACAGAACAAGAACAAGATTCAAGCAGGGTGCTTTTGAAATTACCTAAAAAGGAGATTTCAAAAATACCTATGAGATTCAGAGAACAATTCAGAATTAACCACTACACCGTAAGGTGCCGCAAGAGAAAGAGCGGAAAAGGCAACGTAAATTACGAGATAAGATACCGTAGGTGCGGATTAAATATCGCCGTATCGAGCAACGACCTTGACGAAGCCGTTAAGAAGTTTATTAAGGCTTTGGAAAATGCCGACAAGGAGCAGAAAGATACTGCCGTACCCACCACCTTTGAAAAGTTTGCAGACTACTACTTTACCAACTACAGAAAGCGTAAGGTAGCGGCTAAAACTTTTGAAAACGATATGTACAGATACAACAAGCATATCAAGCCCTATTTCGGCAATATGAAGTTGAAGGATATCACCCCTGCCTACTGCCAGAAGCTGCTTGACGGCTTTGCAGAGAAAGGACAGACCAAGACAAACAACGAAGTCTATTCCCTTCTAAACGGCATATTCAAAATGGCGATTGCTCACGGCATTATCTCAAGAAATCCGCTTGCAGTTGTGATTGTAGAAAAACACACCTGCACTCACGGCAGACCGCTAACCAAAGACGAAGAGAAAAAGTTGTTGGACGGTTTAGCCGGTTCTCGCTATCAACCTTTAATGGCTGTTGCGCTTTACACGGGTTTACGCCCCAATGAGTATAAGACGGCGAGAATTGACGGCAACTTTATTGTAGCGGTAAACAGCAAACGTAAAAACGGAAAAGTTGAGCATAAAAAGATACCCATTTCAAAAATGCTGAAAGGGTATTTAGAAGGCGTAACCGAGCTTATATTTCCGAGAGAAGAATATATGAGGGACAACTTCAACAAGATTTTGCCCGACCATATTCTTTACGATTTGCGAACGACCTTTTACACAAGGTGCGAAGAATGCGGTGTTGCACCGCCAGCAAGGGACGAATTCGTTGGACACAGCCGTGGCGAACTCAATGACGCCTACTGCCACTTATCCGATGAGTACCTTTTAAAAGAAGGCGAAAAATTGGTATGGTAAATCGCTATTTATGCCCCAATTTGTGCCCCAAAATTTTCGGAGTATAGAAATGCGATACCCGAAAAAGTGTAAAAAAGAGCAAAAAAAACGGCAATTTTGTTGCCAAAATTGCCGTTTCTGGTGCACCTTCAGGGACTCGAACCCTGGGCCCACTGATTAAGAGTCAGTTGCTCTACCAACTGAGCTAAAGGTGCATTTGAATATGTAACGTACTTTTCAGTACGGGGTTGTCGTTTTGGTGGTCCATCCGAGATTCGAACCCGGGACACCTTGATTAAAAGTCAAGTGCTCTGCCGACTGAGCTAATGGGCCAAATAGTTAAGCCGGGGCGGGTTAATTATTATTCCCAGCTCTAAATTTCTGGCTGGGGTAGCTGGATTTGAACCAACGAATGCGGGAATCAAAATCCCGTGCCTTACCGCTTGGCGATACCCCAATAACAATATGGGGCGGGCGACAAGTTTCGAACTTGCTACCTCCAGAGCCACAATCTGGCGCTCTACCAAGTGAGCTACGCCCGCCATATGGTGCGCCTGGAGAGACTCGAACCCCCGACACACGGCTTAGAAGGCCGTTGCTCTATCCTGCTGAGCTACAGGCGCAAAATAAAAAAGTACACGCCAAGCCTTTTAAGTTAGTGGAGCGGGTGATGGGAGTCGAACCCACTCAACCAGCTTGGAAGGCTAGTGTTCTACCGGTGAACTACACCCGCATTGATAAAACCGAAAGCGAAGCAGGTCACACACAACTCAATGCTTGATGATTATAGCAAATCCAATTTTCTATGTCAACTCATTTTTAAGACAAATTTACTAAATAAAATTTATTTTTTTCTTAAGCTTAAAAAATGAAAACGGCTTTCAAAAAATGTTATCAGCTCTTCAAATATTCGTTGACGGAGTAGGCACATACGTTGCCTTCCCCCACCGCTTTGGCGTATTGAAAAGGTCTGCCTGTGCAATCGCCTGCCGCAAACACGCCTGCAACAGAAGTTGCCTGTGCTTTATCGGTAACAACGACGCCGCCTTCGGTCTTAAGACCGTACACGAGCGTACCTGCGCCGAACGACTGTTTTAGCATAAACACGCCTTCCACATCAAATTCGCCCTTCTCCCCCACGACTGAACGTATGCGCATATCGCCTTTTACTTCCTTAATAACCGAGCCAACCCTTTTTACGTTATCGGCTTGAATTTTAACCTTTTCAGGGCAGAAAAGATAGATTTGCGAAGCGTAAGCAGCAAGGAGCAGAACTTCCTTAATCTCTTCTTCGCTCTCACAATACACTGCGATAGTCTTATCCTTATACAGAAAACCGTCGCACACGGCACAATAGCTTACGCCCCTGCCGAGATACTCCGCTTCACCCTTTACGGGCTTAATAGTCTCCACGCCGATAGCTAAAATGACAGTCCTGCCTTCATACGTCACGTTACCGCACATTACGGAAAAGTGATTACCCATAGGATATACGCCGTTTACCTTACATTCGGTTATCTCGATATCGGCATCGGCGATCTGGGTTAAAAACGCCTGTTGCATATCTTCACCCGAGACTGCGTTTAATCCGGGGTAGTTTTTAATCTTCTCCGCACTGCGAATTTTACGAGAGAGAGCCTTATCCCCCAGCCACAAGAAATTTATTTTTAACGCTTTTAAGGTCAGCGCAGCCGAAACACCTGCCGCACCCGTACCGATAATTATACAATCGTACATAACTCACCACAATTTATTTTAACCGATTAGTCGGCATATATGCGCCGACTAACGCAACTTTTAAAGCCTTGAACGCCTGACGGCTTCGGCCCAGCCTAAAAGCCTTTTTACTCTCTTTTCTTCGTCGTCATCGGGAATAAATACCCTTTCGCACTCACGCTGACTCTCGAGTTCGACAAGGTTTGACCAAACACCGCAACGCAAGCCTGCAAGATATGCCGCACCGAGTGCTGTCGATTCGCAAACTTTGGGTCTTTGTATCTTTGCCCCCAATATATCTGCTTGGAATTGCATTAAGAAGTCGTTTGCGGAAGCGCCGCCGTCCACCCTTAAACAGTTGACCTTAACGCCTGCGTCTCTCTGCATTGCATACACCAAATCGGCGGACTGGAATGCTATCGACTCTAAAGCCGCCCGAATGATATGCGCTTTAGAAGTACCACGGGTTATTCCGCAGATTATGCCCCTTGCCGAGCTGTCCCAATAGGGTGCGCCCAAGCCCGTAAAGGCAGGTACGACGTACACACCTTCACATCCGTCCACCTTTTTTGCCCACTCTTCGCTCTCTTTAGCCGAACTTATCAACCCCAGCTCGTCACGCAGCCATTGAACTACCGCACCGCCGACGAAAACCGAACCTTCTAAAACGTAAGGCGGTCTGCCGCCTGCCGAAGCGCCCAAAGTGGTCACAAGTCCGTTTTTGCTCTCCACCGCCTTTGCGCCTGTATTCATAAGCAGGAAACAGCCCGTACCGTAGGTATTCTTTACGTCGCCTTCGTTTACGCATAATTGACCGAACAGCGCCGCCTGTTGGTCGCCTGCGACGCCGCAAATAGGCACTTCTCCGCCCAACACTTCCTTATCGGTATAGCCGAAGAAACCGCATGACGGCTTGACTTCAGGCAACATACAGTGGGGAATATCAAAGAGTTTTAAAAGGTCTTCGTCCCAGCATAAGGTATGTATGTTGAAGAGCATAGTTCGGGAAGCGTTAGTGTAGTCGGTGGCGAAGATTTTCCCACGGGACAGTCTCCACATAAGGTATGTATCCACCGTACCTGCGTAGAGTTCTCCCCTTTCAGCTCTCTCCCTTGCGTCTGCAACGTTATCTAAAATCCACTTAATCTTGGTTGCGGAAAAGTAGGCGTCGGGCACTAACCCCGTCTTGGAATATATTAAGGGTGAAAGCCCGTCTTTTTTGAGATTTTCGGCAAGGTCTGCCGTTCTTCTGCACTGCCAGACTATGGCGTTACAGACAGGTTTACCCGTATTTTTATCCCATACGATAGTCGTCTCTCGCTGGTTGGTGATGCCTATCGCCGCAATATCGCCGATAACCACGTTTGCACGTATTAACGCTTCGGCGATTACCCCGACCGAAGTGCCTATAATATCCGTAGGGTCGTGCTCCACCCAGCCGGGAGCAGGATATATCTGCTTAAATTCCTGCTGTGCCTTGCCTGCAATGTTGCCGTTACCGTCGAATACAATCGCTCTCGTGCTTGTCGTACCCTGATCGAGTGCTAAAACATACTTCATAAGCTACCCCTTATACCGAACTTAATTTTAACACAGCCATAAACTTATGTCAATAGCAAAAGAACAGTTTGGTCGGGGGATATACACGGTTTAACGGCATATAAAAAGCAGCCGTATAAACGACTGCTTTCTGTCTTCAGACAAATTCATTATTAAACTATAACGTATAAACTGAATTAATTATTCACCGATAACCGAAAACCTTTTTTGTATATTGTTTGCGTTTTCGATTTCGTCTATCATTGCGATTGCATAGTCAGCGTAGCTTATTTCACTAATGCCTTTTTCGTTCACGAAATACTCTTCGCCACCGAGAATATACTTGCCCGTTCTCTCGCCGTCCGCAACAAAATTACCTGCAGGGGATAAAAACGTCCACTTGACGTCATTACGCTGTCTTAAATCGTTGAGAGCTTCGCCCTGCATATTTGCAAGGGGTTTATAAATATCAGGGAAATCAGGAAGATCTTTAACCTGTAACGTATGCTCCATGTCCACATAAAGACTGCCTGCACCGCCCACGACGAGAAGTCGGGTATCCGTCCCTTTCAACACGTCGCACAAGTGCTTTAAAGACGTTCTGTGTAAGGGCAAAGTTTCGGGCGTCCAGGCGCCGAAAGCGTCGATAACCACGTCAAAAGCCGTTAAATCTTCTCTTGTAAGGTCGAATAAATCCTTAACAACCTTTTTTGCCTTTACGTTTATCTCCTTGTCGCCGTTACGGACAAAGCCTGTAACGTCATATCCACGCAATACGGCTTCATCTACCAATAATTTACCTTGCTTGCCTGCCGCACAGACGATAGCTATTTTTTTCATCTTAATACCTCCGAAAAATTTGATTTGACGCAACCTTATCGATTACGTCTGAAGTATAACAAAGGCAGAACGGGAACGCAAGAACGTTACTTTTCTATTACCGAATAATAGATTTGTAACCAAGTTTCATTTTTGAACTATTGACAATATGTAGCTGTTATGCTATACTTTTGCTATAAATTCAAGGGAGAAAAAAGCTATGCTGACAAGAGAAGAATTGCCCGAATGCCCCGTCGCTACCACCGTTCAACTTATAGGTAACAAATGGAAATTGCTCATCTTACGCAATTTGTTCTACAAAGGAACACAGCGGTTTACCGATTTTTTTAAAACCATTCCGGGAATAAGCAAAAAGGTCTTGACCGACAATCTCCGTGCATTGGAAGAAGACGGAATTATCGAAAGAGAAGTTTTTGCCGAAGTTCCGCCCCGTGTGGAATACTCGCTCTCCGAACTCGGTAAGACGTTAAAGCCCATTCTCGACGCTATGCACGATTGGGGAACCGATTACAAGGCAAGTTTATAAAGATAAAGGCTTCCGTAGAACAATAAAATTTAAGTTAATTTTTCGATATTACGGACTAATAATCATGAGAAAACATTCAGCAAGTTTACAACTTCACTCCAAAACGATAGAAGAAAAAAAGGAATTATTGTTCAATAAGATTAATCTTGAAAATAAAAGCAGATTATTTTATTCAAGAGACAAGGAGCGTATCGTCTATATTTATAAAAGGGATGACGGGTATTATTCTGTTGGCGCAGAAAGTTTAACTTTAGCAGATGATGAGGAGATAACCCTGTATAATACTTATGGCTGGTGGGAACCTAAAAGTATTAGAAAATCTATTTATGAAACCGAAGAAATGGCATATAACGATATTAAAAATCTATTAGTCGACTATGAAGAACTAATAATTTAATGGAAATTTTATCAATTAGTATAAAAGCTCAAAGACGTTTAAAATCTTTGAGCTTTTACTTTTTATTGAAACTGGCGTCTTATTTAATCAACGCAGTGCGCAGGGAGTTGAGTACGGCAAGCAACATTACTCCTACGTCTGCAAAGATCGAGATAATCAAGCTAAAATCAGGAATTGCTATACTTAATGCCATAATCGCAAACTTAACTAAAAGTGAGCCTATAATGTTCTGGAACACGATTGAACGGGTACCTTTTGCTATTCGCCTTGTTTCGGCAAGCTTTGCAAGGTCGTCGGATACGAGCACGAAATCGCTTGCTTCGATTGCGGCGTCGCTACCCACCTTACCCATTGAAACGGCACAGTCTGCCGCAGTCATAACGGGGGCGTCGTTGATGCCGTCGCCGACGTATATCAATCCGCCTTTCTTTTTTAATTCTTCCGCAGTTGAAAGCTTTTCGTCGGGCAAAAGCGAAGCGTAAACGCCGTCTAACGCCAAACTGTTTGCAACTTCTTCAGCCCTATCCTTATTGTCGCCCGTGAGCATATACACGCCCTGAATACCCGTCTTTTTAAGGGCTGACAGAGCTTCTTTCGCACCGCTTTTTATTCTGTCGTCAATCTCGATAACCCCTACATATTCGCCGTCTAACGCAACGTATACCGTAGTTGAAACGCTTTGAACGGGGGTAAACTTAACGCCGTTTTCCTGTAGCAACAGGGCGTTACCGCACAGCAGGGTCTTTTCATCGCACACGCAGGTTATTCCCCTGCCTGCCACTTCCTTCGCATCCGTAAGCTGATAGGGCGTTTCAATCTCCTTGAAAGCTTCGGCTATGGGGTGGGAAGAGAATTTTTCAGCAGCGGCGGCAAGCTTTAACGCATCTTCGCAAGAAGTGCTCTTAACTTCAAACACGCCTTCGGTCAACGTACCCGTTTTATCGAAAGCGGCGACGACCGCTTCACAGATAGCGTCTATGCCCGTGGAACCTTTAACCAAAATACCAGACTTTGCGCACCTGCCGATGCCGCCGAAGTATGCAAGCGGTACCGAGATTACAAGAGCGCAGGGGCAGGAAATTACAAGGAAGGAAAGGGCTTTGTATATCCAATCTTTATACGTTGCCCAAATAAACGCACCGTTTACGGCACAGATTATCGTAGGCACAATGCCTGCGACGAGAAGTGCCGCAACGACGACCGCAGGGGTATAATATTTAGCAAATTTAGATATAAACTTTTCGGGTTTAGCCTTCTTTGCCGTAGAGTTTTCAACAAGCTCCAAAATCTTGGCTACCGCAGAATTCTTATATTCTCTTATAACCTCGGCACAAATTACACCCGAAAGGTTAATTGCACCTGAAAGGACTTCATCGCCCACCTTTACGTCTTTAGGGACCGCTTCGCCGTTTAAACTCTTCATATCCAACGTCGATTGCCCTTCGCATATGCGGCAGTCAACGGGTATTTTCTCGCCTGCTTTAATCATGATAACGTCTCCGATAAGCAGACTTTCGGGGGCAACTATAATCTGTTCGCCGTCTTTAATTAAGGTTGCCGTGTCGCTCTTTAAGTCCATAAGCTTGGTTATCGACTGACGGGAAGCACCAACCGCTATGCCCTGCAACAACTCGCCGATGCGGTATAAGAGCATAACCGCTACGCCTTCAAGCAGTCCGTCGCCACCGGTCGTTACGCCCAGAACTATTGCACCGATTGATGCGATTGTCATTAGGAAGTTTTCGTCAAAGATTTTACCCTTTGAGATATTGCGCACCGTGTTCCACAGGACGATGTAGCCTGCCGCAAGGAAAGCGACGCCGTATAACGCATAGTCCAAGTACAGCACCCAGCCGTCAAACTTCATAAAATCAAGCACTAACGCAGGGATAAAGAAGAAGGTGGAGATTATTATCGAAAGAATATCTATGAGATTTTCCTTGAATATCCCCTTGCGCTCGGGCTTGCCGTCAACTATCTTCACGTTCTCAAAGTGGGTTATATGATAGATTGCCTGGTCGTGGGCTGACTTGTCTTTTGCATTTAAGATTACGGTCATATTCATAAAGTCGACCGTCGCCGAAACTCCGTCTATGCCGTTTAACTCTTCTTCAAGCTCCCTTGCGCAATTTGCACAGCAAAGGTTGGCTATTTTAATGCGCTTACCGCCCCTGAAAAGCTCTTGGGGCGTGGTGTCCGCTTCTTCCACTACAGACACTTCTTCGAAGTGGTTGCAACAATATATTACGGGGTCTACGGCACTTTCTTCGCAGGTTAAAACAACCTTACTCGCCATAAAATCAACGCAAGCGCTTTCAACACCGTCTATCTTTAAAATTTCTTCTTCAAGCTCTCTTGCACAGTTAGCGCAGTCAAGCCCTTTGATTTTAATAACCTTATCAATCACAGTTCAAATGCTCCTTTGCAAGCTCTAACATAGCGAGTATATGACCGTCGGCTATGGAATACATAACCTGCTTGCCACACCTTTGCGCCTTGACAATGCGGTGATCCTTTAACGTTTTAAGCTGGTGAGATACCGCACTTTGGTTGCCGCCTACAGCGGACGTGATATGTTCTACACAGAGTTCTCCACAGGAAAGCACGAACAGTATTTTTAAGCGGGAAGGTTCGCTTATCGCCTTAAAGCGTGTGGCAATCTCCTCCACTTCTTCTTCGGTAGGCATATTCTGCAGAGCTAAACGCACTCGCTCTTCATGCTTTAATTTTTCGTTTTCGCAATCAGCCATCTTTATTCCCCTTTAAGTTTGCCGTGTACTTAAATTATTCAGCAACACGGACTTAATTATGAATTACTATTCATATGATAATTCATTCATATTTAAATGTCAAGTATTTACTTTAAATTTTTTTATAATTTTTATTGACCTGCTACACGACAAAAGCGTTGACATTGTCTTTGGCTTTTGATAGAATAATTAAGCAATCTTAAGCAGAGATGGCGGAGTGATACTTCGTGCCGTTGCAAGCAACGGGGCGAACTGCGGCGGGTCTTGTAGGAGCTTTAGCTCCGCAATAGCAATTATTAGCTTTAGCTTAATTGCGTCAAACCGTTTAATTTTGCCCTTGCGGTTAGGCTTTAGCTTAACCCAAAGCAAAATTTCTTGCTTTTATAATTTAACAATCATATGCAGAGATGGCGGAGCGGTACTTCGTGCCGTTGCAAGCAACGGGGCGAACTGCGGCGGGTCTTGTAGGAGCTTTAGCTCTGCAATAGCAATTATTAGCTTTAGCTTAATTGCGTCAAACCGTTTAATTTTGCCTTTGCGGTTGAGCTTTAGCTTGACCCGAAGCAAAATTTCTTAAGATTAAACTTAATATATTTACGCAGAGATGGCGGAGCGGTCGAACGCGGCGGTCTTGAAAACCGTTGATGGGCAACTATCCGGGGGTTCAAATCCCTCTCTCTGCGCCAAAAAGGATGTAAGTCGACTTTGACTTGCGTTCTTTTTATTTTGCGCAATGAGGGTGCAGAACCCTTGTGGTTCACCCCACCGCTTGCGGTGGCACGAGCCGATGACTTGGACTGATTTGAGATACAACGTGTTTACGGCGAAGTAATCCCCATTGCGCCAAAAAGGACGTAAGTTGACTTTGACTTGCGTTCTTTTTATTTAGAATTCATTCTATTTCAAACTTTTAGTAAAAGTGTTTGACAAAGCAAAATATATTTTATATAATATGTAAG
>JBJEVC010000020.1:0-82733 GCA_051884135.1 Candidatus Coproplasma sp.
TTGAAAAACATATTACCGATTATATTATAGCATAAACGTTTTGTCATTTCAATTATTAATTGTGAAATGCTTTAGGCAAATAATGTGAATTTTTCGTCACAGTTTATTATTTAAGCAAAATAAAAGGGCAGGTATTCCCTGCCCACAGTTATTAATATTTTTCTTTAAGTTAAATTAATCTTATAATCGCTTAATACGATTAATCTTTGAAGTTCGCAGTCATATGCAATGAATAAACAGTCGTATTGCCCGTCTGAAGGGTAAATATTGTACTCGTCGGTTGTTATATTATAAAACGCAAAATAATCAAATGTATTGATTTCTACTTGAATTTCATACGGTAACAAACTTTTGATTTTAGAGCTTAATTCACTTACCCACAACGGGTTTGTTTTCAGGTTATCTTCATAATTCTCTTTTTCTTCTTTATCTGTAATTTTTAAATAGCTTTCGGTATATGAATCAAGTTTATATGATGCAATCTTTACTTGATGGGGAAGTTCAAGTTCTGATTTTTGTTCAACGATTACCACACTATTGCTATCATACGTAAATACATTGTTTATAAAAATAAATCTGAATAAACCAAACAGTATTATTATCGGCACACAAATAAAGGCAATAACTAAATTTTTTTTATAACGTAAATTATTTTTCTTTAATATAATTGCTATAATAATTGACGCTACCCCGAACGGAATAAAACACCACATTACCCAGGAATATCTGACCATCCCTGCTATACTGAATATATTTACTTCACCGATTATACACGCCAATGCAAACCCAGCTATCGGAGAAATCAAAGTAAGCCAAAATATTATGTTGCCAATAATTTTAATTTTTTTCACAAAAATATGCCTTCCAGTGATACTTTTTCGGTATCGTAAATATATTCTACCACACCTGCTTCCGCTTTGCAATACCTTGAAGTAACCGTTTCGGTTAGTTTTATCCGATTCGGCAACGTATGCAAAAGGCAGAGTGAAAATACTCACCCTGCCTTACTTCTATATTTACCCACACTGCATAATTACAACTTGCTGTTTGCTTAATTCGTCATAGAAATAATACTTTTCAAATCCTTCTTCGTCTGTCTCCTGATGACTAAAAATCAAAGGACGACCGTCAATTATCGGCCATTCGGGTTGCTGTATCCAATCCGGTTTTTTAGTGTCATATTTGAAAAGCTCTTTTATTTTTGATTTTCCCCACACTGTTAGTTGAGCTTTTGACATTTGCTTGGGTGCCGTAGCCATTAAATTTTGCAAAAATGAAATATCGCCTACACCTACCCATTCAGGTAAAAGCTGTTGCAAAAATAAATACTCTTTAATGTCTTTATTTAACTCGGAATTATTTAGGTTAATACCTCTTGAAATCAGATATCTATTTATTATTACAAACAGCTGATATTTGTGTTCAAGATTATTTATATCTATAGTATCTAATAGTGTATTGGAATTTATTGGCAGTTTTCTATCATCAAATCTGCTGATTAAAATTCCACCCGTAGGAGACTTCCATTTAATAGGTTTACCCCTTTTTTTGTCATAGATTAAAACATTGCGTAATGCGTCATCGCTTTTATATCTTTCCCAAAATTCTTCAGTTGATAAAGCCCCCGTTGCAAATTGAAAAAAAATTTGCGTAGCTTCTTTATCATTCATTTTATTTGGTTTGACAAGAAATAGTTTTTTCATACTACAAATTCTACCACACCTGTCTCTGCTTTGCAACCCATAAAGTAACCGTTTCGGCAAAGTATGCAAAAGGGCAGGTATTTGCACCCCGACCCTTTATATAAGTAGATATTCTATTTTAATTTACGGACTATTTTGCCCTCGAACATCTCTTCAAACTCTTCTATCGTTCCTTCGACAATTAAATCTTTCTGGCAAATAAGATAGATATTTTTATTCGGAAAGTAAAAATCAAACGAGTACCACTCGCCCCAATCATATACGGCTTTAACCTGGTCGTTGGAACGCCAGATACTTCGACTACATCCTTCGCCGTAAATCTCACCGTCATGAAATGTAATATTAGTGGGGACAAGCTCTCTACACTGTTCATTATGCATAAAAGGCAAACAAGAAATTATAAGCAGTAATAAAGGAATGAGCAAGAACAATAAGTATAAAACGTCGTACAAAGCGGCAACCGTACCAAAGACAATGGCACATAATACGGTTAAGCATAAAGAAGCAATTACATGACTTATTATGAGTTTTTTAATAAGCCATTGCTGACATTTTAATGATATTATACCATAAAATTTCATAGTTCCCTATCCCTACTAAACAGTTTTTATACTACACACCTGACAACGGTATAAACATTCTACAATATCTGCCCAAAGTTGTCAATACATAAAAAGGCAGGTTTATGCGCAGTTCCCATAGGGATAATTAATATGAAAAATATAGCACACTATACTTCACCAAATGTGATATGTAGTGTGCTTTTATTATCCGCAAAAGATTTAGAATGAAGTTATATTTTTAGCCTTGTGGCTAAAAGTGATATGCAAGGGACTTGCGTTATATTTCGGCTTGCAGCCGAAGTTATATTATATTTGCCTTAACTTCTCTCGAAGAGAGAAATATAACTTTGCTTAAAGCAAAATATCACGCCTTCAGGCATATCACTTGCCGTAGGCAAATATAGCTAACGGAGCAGCGATTAATCCCTATCGCTACTCCGTTTACACCCTGCCCCCGTTTGACGTCTTATAGCTTTTTTCGGCTTTCGTATTTGCGTTTTGTCGCCATTCCCCCACGGATATGCCTTTCCGAAAGGTTCTTCTCCAGGACGGCTCGAACCTGCCTAAATAGCTTTAAATCGATTTCTTCAAGCCGTTCGGTTACGTCTTTGTGTACGGTCGATTTACTGATTTTAAAATGTTCGGCGGTGGCTCGTACCGTTGAGTTAGTCTTTACTATGTATTCCGCTTCCGCAAGTATGCGCATATGAATATCCCACATAACATTTCCCTCTATGGGAAAATATATGCGGAATAAGCAATAATTATGTCGGATTTTTTCTATATAAAATTTTAGCCGCAGAGCTTAACTCTACGGCTTAATGTTACTTTCTGTCTGTATAGTTCTTCTTCAGCCACTCCTGATTGCTTGCATTACACTCGTCAAGCCACCACTGGTTTTGCTTGTACCATTCAATGGTAAGCTTAATTCCATCTTCAAATGTTGTGGTAGGTTGCCAACCGAGCTCTGCCATTGCCTTTGCAGGGTCGATAGCATAGCGCTGGTCGTGTCCGTGTCTGTCTGCAACGTGAGTTATCAATGATTCGGGTTTACCAAGTTCGGAGAGTATTCTCTTTACTATGTAGAGATTATTCCTCTCATTGTGTCCGCCGAGGTTGTACACCTCGCCTACTCTTCCCTTTTCGATTACGGCTAAAATACCGTAGCAATGGTCTTTAACGTACAGCCAGTCACGGACGTTTAAGCCTTCGCCGTAGACGGGGAGACTCTCGTCCTTGGTCGCCTTGGATATCATAAGCGGTATGAGCTTTTCGGGGAACTGGTAGGGACCGTAGTTGTTGGAGCAGCGTGAAATGGTCACGGGAAGCCCGTAAGTGCGGAAATATGCCAGAACTAACAGGTCTGCAGATGCCTTTGAAGTAGAGTAAGGACTGCTTGTGTGCAGGGGTGTATCCTCGTGGAAAAAGAGATCGGGTCTGTCTAAGGGAAGGTCGCCGTACACCTCGTCGGTAGACACCTGATGATACCTTTCAATTCCGTATTTACGGCAGGCGTCCATAAGAACGGCGGTGCCTAAAATGTTGGTCGTTAAGAATGCTTCGGGGTCTAATATGGAGCGGTCAACGTGAGATTCCGCCGCAAAGTTTACCACCACGTCGGGTTTTTCCGTCTCAAAAATTTCATTAATTTCTTTGCGGTTACGAATATCCGTCTTATAGAATTTATAGTTGGGATTTTTAAGCTCTTCCCTGATAGTCGAAGGGTTTGCTGCATAAGTGCAGACGTCTACGTTGATCACTCTATATTCAGGTCTTTCTTCAAGCAACAGCTTGCAGAAACAGTTTCCAATGAATCCCGTTCCACCAGTGACTAATATTGTCTTTTTCATATTTCTTTTCCTCAATAACCCAATTTAATTGGAAACGCCATTTTATTTGTTATCATTTATAAACATAAATTTATGAATCTGCTCTGACTTCAAGTATTGTTCCATTAATTGAGAATTATTATATCTATTCTCCTTGATAATATTTGTCCCAATAACTAAAGAACCATCTGGTACATCCTTTGTAACAATAGCGCCTGCACCTATAATACAATTATTACCTATATGTACATTCCCAATTATTATACAATTAACACATAAAATACAATTGTCTCCAATGATAGGATGTCTTGATAAATCGGGTTTTTCTATCGATCCAAACTTAGCAAAATTAGAAACGAGTTGTACTCCAGGATAAATTATTATATTATTTCCCAATACAGCAGTTTCACCAAAATTGAGATTCATTGGATGAGCAATATATATATTATTACCAAACTTGACAGTTGGACAGATATTACAAGAGTTGTTTTTTTTAAATGAATTATACAACAACTTGGCAAATATTTTCTTTACTCTACCACCAGAATATAGTTTAATATATTTTTCTATTTTTCGAATTGTCTGTATTTCATAATTGAATCTATGTTTAATACTCATTTCTTTCTAATAACCTTAATAAATTTTAATTGAATGATTATATAATTTTTAACTAGAACATTTTTATGTCAATTTTTTACGTAAATCAGTTGATGAAATACCTTTAGTGTATGGCAAATACACCACATCAACACCAAATTCCTTTAAATCAACTTCAGTCTGTTTCCATCTGAGATCACCTTTCCAATCATCTCCAATAAATATGACATTAAACTTTATTTGCTCAAGTATTTCTACTTTATTAAGAGTATCCACAATAATCGCTATATCAACGGCTTTCAAATTTGATACAATAGCACGCCTATCTTCTTCGTTGATAATGGTAGAATGATGTTTATACTGTTGAACAAGGGAATCCGAATTCACCCCCACAATTAAATGTTCGCAATAATTTTTGGCTTGATTAATTAAGTTCAAATGTCCGATATGAAACATATCGTAAACACCTTGTGTATAACCTATTTTATACTTTTTTTCCATAATCAGCTCTCCTTTGATATTGCCAATTAATTGTGAAATTATTTAAAATATTTTGAGTCGTCATAATCAAACTCAATTCTTACCACGCTGTGTTGAGCACCTCTCTTCTCTTCAGGCGGCAACTCCATATAGTTCTTATACTTAATTTTTAAATATTCCTCTGCTTTTTCCGGGATAAAAAATTCAGCATCTTCAAATTTGTGAAGCTTAGGCGTCCCAAATATTTCTTTAGGAAACACTATCTTTTCTAAAGAATATTGCGACAAAGACTCATATCTTAAAGGAGTATCTTTTTTTGTACCTGAAAGTTTTTTTACAATCCAACAACAAAACCTTCTCGGAACCAAATATGAGAAAGGTTTAAATAATTTATGTTTAAAATCCAGATTATCAGTTCTGACTCTTAATAAGAATATGCTTTTAAATGCTTTTGCTAACTTTACTTTGAACCTAAATAATGCATTAACTTTTTTTACATTATCAATAGGAAATATATCAATATAGATCCCACGTGGATAATCCTTATCTTTATTTATTTCTTCTTCAAATAAAGAATTTTTGAGACGTATTTTTGCAAACATGCAATGATATTGTTTCTCATTGCCAGGATATTGCAGATAAAGATGATCCGGTAACAGTTGAGGTGCGACCTTTAAGAATTTTTCATACTGATCTCTCGGCATCTCTATATCCAAATCATCATCCCAAGGAATAAAACCGTTATGTCTAATAGCACCTAATACAGATCCAGCATCCAAATAATAAACAAAGTTATTTTCGGTTAAAATTTTATGTAAATCTTTCATTATTGAAAGAATTACTTCTTGTACTTTTTTAGTTCTCTCAACATCGTATGCCATTGCTTATCCCTCGACATCAAAAATCAGGTATTTTTATTACTTTGTTCTTCTTTTCTTTTTCTTTTAAATACAGATCTAAAAATCAACATAACAATTTCTTCTTTAAGAACGCAAAGTCCAATTAAGTAAACAGTTGCGCCTATAGCTATATCGATTATTGTGATTATTATATCATTATTAAGTCCTTTATAAGTCCATAAGAAATTAAAACCTATTAAGACCCCTGCCATGATTAAAGCCGCTAAAAGAGGTTTCCATGTACCTTTAAAAATCTTCAAGTAATTTAATTCTTTTTTTGAAAAAAGAATTAATAAAACAACTGATAATAATCCACAGGCAGTTGACGTTATCGCCGCACCAGTCGCACCTAAATATTGAATAGCAAAAATATTCGTTACAATATTTAAGACAACGGAGCACCCCATAATTAATGTACAAGTAAATACTCTCTTAGATGAATAATAATAACCGTTAATGAGTAATGAAGAAAGGGAACTAAATAGTATTCCGGGAAGGAACCAATACATTACTTGAACAGCCGGGATATACTCTTCACCAAAATAAGCAGGTATAAAATTCGATGCTATACAATACAACCCCAAAATAGCTGGGAACATAATCAAAAATGCGGTTCTAATTAATTTAGACATTTTATCAACAATTTGTGTATTATCATTTGTTGCAAATAAGTACGACATTTTGGATAGCATTATAGGTCCAAGCGCATATATTAAAGAACACACAAGAGTAATTATCTTATAAACCTGCTGATAATACCCAACCTCCGCATTGTTAGCAAGAGCACCAATCATTGTTTGATCGACCATTGGTCCAATATGCATAACAAGCGAAGGCAAAAAGAATAAACTTGAGCCTTTCAAGACATCCCAAATAATCCTAATTGAGAACGTAGGTCTATTAATGTATTTAAATGATCCCCCCCATAAAAATAGAGATAAGATTACCTTTACACTCGACTTTAATGCGGTATAAATAACCAAGTCAGAAATATCTTTTACAAAAATAAATACTAAAACCAGATAGATTAAATTGGCAATAATGTTAAATACAGAGAAGAGTCTGAATCTTTCTAAACCTTGATATAAATAAGTTATATCAAACAGATCGCCAATTAGGCATATGATTAATGCTAAATAAACACCTTGTTGCACACTATCAGGAAAAATTTTTGTAAGTACCAAAATAGCGTATATTGTGCAGCTTACTATGAAAAAAGCTCCCCTCAACCAAAAAGTATTCCAAAACACCTCTGAATAATCATTTTTATTGTCTCTCTTAGCCGCTATTTGTCTTGTAGCATAATTAGTAAATCCAAAAATAGTAATTAAGCTAAAATAATATACAATGGAATAGCCATAAGAATATTCCCCTGTACCAGAAGGAGTCAGCACCCTCGATACGTATGGTGCGACAATAAATGGGATTAAATAAGTAATTATTTGACTAATGAAACTAAAAATAACATTAATCTTCAAACTGCTACTCTTTGCTTTTGACATATTATGCCCTTAAAATATTATTCCTTTTCCCATAGTTGAGTGCTGAAATTATACTTTTTTAATACTTTAGCAGGATTTCCAGCAACTATAGAATTTGAAGGTATGTCTTTTGTCACAACTGCACCTGCACCGATAATGACATTATCTCCTATATTAACCCCAGGCAAAATACAAACATTTTGACCTATCCAACAATTCTTTCCTACTGTAACTTTTTTTGTGCTTAATGGCTGTTTGTAAAAATATATTCCGTTAATTTCAGTACCATGATTTTCTGTGGTAATCAAACAATTTTGAGCAATAATAGTACCTCGACCTATTGTCAATGTATCTGCAACTAAGGCAGTGAAAAAAGGCGCTATAATAACATCATCTTCAATAATTAATTTAGGCTCGTAATTCTTACCTGCTGATTTTTCATAACACTCTAATCTTGAAAAAGCTTTGATATATACGTTCTTACCAATAGTAATGTGTTTTTGACCAAGAACACTTAATGGCTTTTTTATTCGGCTTTTTTTAGTTAATAAACGACATTTTAGAGAAATTGTGCCGATAAAATTTTTTATAAAGTTAAGCATTTTTTATCCTATTCGTTATGTCTCTTATTTTTTTATTATCACCGTAAATACAGGGTGAGTCGTATGGTCTATCAGGATATTTACCGTAATCGAGTTTTATGTGCAAATTATTGTGCGATATATACCATTCGATTTGGTCTGCTAATGAAACAGGTTCTCCTGAACAACAATTGATAATGCCAAGAACTTCATTTTGCATAACACATAAAGATATCTGTTTTGCAAGCTCATCTATATGAATGAAATCATATTTATTCTTGCCCGTAGTAAAAGGGAAAAGTTCTTTTCCATCTTTTACAGCTTGTCTGATCTTACAAAAGATAGAATTGCCATATAGATCATCGCCGAAAATATAATAAGCTCTAAGCCACTGAAATTCACACCCTTTTTGTTTTGCGTATAAACATAAAGATGCTCTTAATGCATTCTTGGCTATACCGTATTGAGATAGAGGATTGCAAGGAGTATTTTCATCAATTGCCCCTTCCCAATAGCCAACTTCATGCATTGTACCCATACAAGCCACTCGCTTAAGTCCATTATCAATGAGGTTAGCTAAGAAACTAAAGTGGGCTGAAAGATCGCCCATATGCTTGTTTGAATTATGAACAAATCCATCTCTCCACGCAAGATGCAAACAGACATCAGGTTCACCGAAAAATTCAAACCAATTATCTTTATTCTCAAAAATATTTGTGCATATATAGCTTGCCCTTTCGTCAATATTTTGATTGCTTATATCGGTTGCGATAACTTCAATACCGTAATCCAATAACTGCTTAACAACTTTTGAGCCGATATATCCATTAGCGCCGGTAACAAGAATTTTCATTTTAATTATCCTTCTCAATATTAATTAGAGTAGAAACAAAATTTGCAAGTGAGTATTTAACATCTAAAGCATAATTATCATCGAATGGAGTTTCAAAAAACTCTTGCGGAATTTTTTGATCATTATTTTCGACAATAAAAATGTTATTTGGTGTATAAAAATCGTATTTTTTAATGTTACTATTTGTTGTAATTAGTTTCCGCTTTAATGAAAGCACCTCAAACGTTCTCATCGTAAGTCCGTTTTGATTCGGCAACGGGCAGTCAATAACCGCTTTAGAAGAATTAAACAAACTAATGCAGTCATCATATCTTAATGCTTTCATTTTAAAGCAATCAAAAAACTCATTATAAAATGCTCTATCTTTCCTTTTTACTCTTCCTAAATAAAGTTTATCCCTAACTTTGAAATAAAAGTTTGATTTTATGCCTTCTGGCAGCTTGCTCGTCACTACTTTTAGTTGTTCCATCTTCTCAACGAAGAACGACATAACGGTTGACACGTCAAATTTATCTTCTCTATTATCCAATTGATTTGACGTATAAAAGAGCGGTAAAAAGCCTATACCATATTTCTTTGCGTCCTCATCATCGAACGTATAAGCATAATCACTAGACTTTATAAGCCCTTCTATTAAGGGGAAATTCTTCACAGAATCCCAAGCATAATACACTATTTTTGTATCAGGATAAGTTTTGCGTAATGTTTCAATATGTGCTGGAAGAAAAAAGTTTCCACCAAACATAATGAGAATTAAGTCAAACTTTTTGTTGCGGGAATCTTCAATCGTCTTATCAAAATATTTTTGATATTTTATTTTTTTATAAGATTTAAAAGCTTTTGCAAGTATCCTTTCAAAGTTTGAAAGCTTGACCTTATCCTGGTACCAAGTAACATTCCACCCCTGTTTATTAAACTCTGATATTATAGCTTCATTATAGCCATAAAAATCAGTCATATACAAAAGTAAATTTTTCATAAAAAGCTAATTAATAATTCTGAAGTCTATTAGTTTGATTTCCGCCTCTAGTTGTATTATTAATAAACTGATTACCGATTTTAATTGTCTTCTTTTGTTCTATTCTTCTTATTAAGGCATCAAACAAAAATACAACTATAATTGGTTCATCTGCTTGAGGTTCAGTTAATAATGTAAATAAAATGAACGCAGCAAAAGCGAAACATGTATATTTATTCTTACTAAAATACTTTATAGCCCAAGCCAAGGCAATGTAGTAAATTATTCCAAAAATACCAAATTGAGCGAATGGATACAAAAGACCACAGTAAAAACCGATTGAAACTTGACCTGTAGAAGCAATTTCATAATGCTGTAAAGTATCAGTATTTCCTAACCCGATTCCTAATGGTAAATTATTGAATATCGTTTCAAACATAAACACAAAATCTTGAGTTCTGTCTTCATACGATACGGAATCCATTTTATTTACAATCATAAAAATCATTAAAATCGAAGCTATTATTGATAAAAATAAGAGTAATGAATATCGCTTCTTATAAACACAATAACTAATGATTATAAAAAAGAAAATTACGTAACCAATTAAAGAAAAAGAAAGTAATGTTGAAATAGAAAATAAAAATATCCACAACTTTCTATGTTTTTTATCGCTATTTATAAATAGACAATATAGTAAACCAAAATTGAAATACATCTGAGCAATGCCCGGTTCACCAAACGGTCTATCTAATCTCAACAAAGATAAGGAACCTATACTTATATGCGTGAACGGTTTGGAAATTATGAATCCGTAAAGCTCTACTTCAAACCAATTATACAGCAAATTATCTGATACGTGCGTGACAGGCAAAAAACTTAGATTAAAGGCTTCATAAAAATAACATAACAAACCCCATACGCAAAACACTTTGCAAATATTGTAGAAGCACTTCTTGTAATCTATATTTTGAACATATAATACCGATATAACTATAGCTACAAAAATCCAATATGAAAATCTGACAAGGACCATTGAGGTTAAACCATATGATAAACATGACATTAAAATCAACGCTCCCCAAATGAATAAAATGCCCCAATAATTCAGCGAAGCATACAATTTACCAGAAAGAAATATAGCAATTGTAGCAAAGATGACAGCTATGATCAAAAAATAATCAGTAGTTTTTTCAAAAAAAACGCTGTAAACCGTATGATCATTTAAAAACAAGAATAAAAAGGCTAACGTTGAAAAAAACATTATAAGTTGCTTTTTATTTAACTTTTTTAAAGCCACAATCCATGTCTCCTTAGCTACAAAAATTTCTTAAAAATGAAGTAAACATCAAATCTTCTGCTTGAATCTTTTCTATTAATCTTCTATTAGAATTATTTCCTAGAGAAAAATTAAAATCAATAATTTCTTCTTTATAAGCTTGTAATTCACAATCATTATCAAAATCAAAAGAAAAATGAAATACTCCCGCTTCATCCAAATAGGAATCCATATATGAATCTTTCTGCACAATCATAGGTAAATTAAAAGATATACCCTCATAAAGTTTTACCGTCAGTGCGTTCTTTTGAATTGAATTATTTGAATAGCAGTTTAATAGAATATCCGTATTCGCCGCAAACTTAATTATATCATCTTGGTTGAATTTACCGTGAAGAAAAATATTCTTGTAACCATTCTCGCTAATGGTACTACTTATTTCTTCGCTATAACCAGCTCCGTAAATATCGATAGAAAATCTTTCGTCGTTACCAAAAACTTTAAACACCTTGGCGAAATACTCAGGCTGTCTAATCATACCCCAAAATGCCAATCTAATAGTTTCATCGTTTCTTATATGATTAATTCCTATTTCACCGAAATTCTTTTTTGTATTATGGCACATTATAAAGTGATCATCTGGAATTTCAGGAAATTTTACTTTAAATCCCATAGAAGATAAAACTGTCTTTTCTGAATTTGTTATACACTTAGAAACTCTCTTCCTATAAAAACCATATTTTTCATAGGTTTCATCTCTATAATCAAAAATATATCTTTTAGAATACTTTTTGAGAGCAATGCCTGAAAAAATGAACATTGATTGAGTTGCTAAAAATACAACCTTATCAAATTCATTGGATTTCAAATAGTGCATTACGAATTTTCGATATTTTATATAACCTTTAATCTTATGCCAGATTGAAGTAAATGTATTCATTGAATAATTAAACGGCAAATAGAAATCCTCTTGGGGAACTTCATTACCACTTCTATTCCAATAAATAAATTTAAAATCAACGTTATTCTCCTTAAATACTGAAATATATTTTTCAGCGTAAGGATGAAGATATAGGTCAAAACACCCGACAATAAGAATTTTCATATATAACTACAATATCAAAATGAAATTTTGCTTTCCTTTAATAAAGGATGTTTTTTGTCCTTTTCACTCAAAAGAATTTCGCCCTCTATTTGAGGCCATTCAATGTTCACATCGGGATCGTTCCACATTATACCGCCTTCGTCTTCAGGATGGTAGAACTCATCACATTTATAGGTAAAGGTAGCTGACTCCGAAAGAACAACAAAGCCGTGTGCAAATCCACGAGGAATCATAAACATCTTTTTGTTATCACCAGAGAGAATTACTCCCACATATTTCCCATAGGTAGGGCTGTTAGCTCTCAAATCAACCGCAACATCAAACACCTCACCTTCTATCACTCTTACAAGTTTTGCTTGTGGGAAAGTTTTTTGAAAATGCAGTCCACGCAGAACGCCTCTTTTTGACTTCGACTGGTTATCCTGAACAAAGTCATAGTTTAACCCGTTTTCTTCAAACTCACGCTCATTATAGGTTTCCATAAAATAGCCACGATTATCGCCGAATACTTTAGGTTCAATTATGTATACGCCATCTATTTCAGTTTTTACAAAATTCATTACAATTCCTCTTTTAAATGCGGATAAATAACGTGTCCTTCAGCAATCCTGAGCAAATACTGCCCATACTGATTTTTTTCCATCAACGTCCCTCTTTCAACTAATTGCTCTTTAGTAATCCAACCGTTGAGATACGCAATTTCTTCAGGACAGGAAATTTTTAACCCTTGATGCTCTTCCAAATCTTTGACGTAATTAGAAGCATCGGTCAATGATTCGTGTGTTCCAGTATCAAGCCAGGAGTATCCTCTACCCATAGTGGTAACGTGAACTCTTTTTTCGGCTAAATACAAATTATTCAAAGTGGTTATCTCCAACTCGCCTCTTTCAGAAGGTTTTACCTTTTTAGCCATTTCTACTACGCCAGACGGGTAGAAATAGAGACCGGTCACACAGTAATTCGATTTAGGTTTCTTGGGCTTTTCCTCAATAGAAATTGCGTTATTGTTCTCATCTATTTCAACAATTCCAAATCTCTGAGGGTCTTTAACGTAATACGCATATAGTGTAGCTTCACCTTTTTCCGCTCTCTTTACAGAGTTAATCAAATGTCTGGTAAGCCCTGCACCATAGAAAATATTATCTCCCAATATAAGAGCGCAAGGGTCATTTCCTACAAACTGTTCACCTATAAGAAATGCTTGAGCAAGCCCATCGGGAGAGGGCTGAACAGCATATGACAACTTGATTCCAAAATCTGAACCATCACCTAAAAGGTGTTCAAACCTGGGAGTGTCTTCAGGCGTTGAAATTATTAAAATATCCTTTATTCCAGCAAGCATCAAAGTGCTTAAGGGATAGTAAATCATCGGTTTATCGTATATGGGAAGAAGCTGTTTGCTTGTTACCAACGTTAAAGGATATAACCTTGTTCCTGAACCACCAGCTAAAATAATACCTTTCATATCTCTCCTGTTTACTTGCAATTTTGCAAAATTTGCCTAACCCAACTATCAATTGAGTAATTCATTTTTATACTATCATCAACCGGAATGTATTCCGAATGAAAAAAGACATCATCAAAATTGAACTCTCCATCAAACACATAAATGTTTTCTGGTTTATAAAAATCATAATTTACTATAGTCTTATTAGTTGTTATAAGTTTTTTATTTGCCGCTAGAGCTTCAAACGTTCGGATTGTCAACCCGGACTGCCCCTTTTTAGGACAATCAATTATATACTTTGATTGCATTAATACTTTATCAGCTTCTTCCTTAGACAGCCTTTTATAGGAGAACTCTTTTGATTTTGAACGTCTAAACTCTTTATTAGTTATTTTATAATACAGCCAAACAAGTTTTGACTGTAGTATATATTTCCTATAAACGTTCAGCCCATTATTTTCTAAACCATTAACCATTGTCTTAATAGACTCATACTTTCCCGGCATCATAGTTAATAGTGCACAAGCTTCATATTTAATCTCTTCAACAGGATAATTATCAAACGAATAAAACAACGGAACAAGTTTTAAATTTTCATAGGTATGACAGTCGTCATAATCAAACGAATAGCAATCATCAAAGACTTGAGAAAAATCTATTCTATCAGGCATAGACGATATCGGATCATACATATAGAAAACAAATCTACTTGAAGGAGACACCGCTCTAAGCTCTTGCATCATTTCTTTTGAAAAAGACTGACCGTATAATACAAAAATTACATCGTATTCAGTTGAGCTAACTTTAGCCTTAATGATATCAAAATATTTTCTGATTTTTCTTTTGATTAAATTTTTATTGAGCCTGACAAGAACTTTAGTAATAAAATTTGTATCGGGTCGATCATCAAAATAATCAACTTCATATCCAGCCCTTTCGAATCCCTGTTTTATTATCTCGTGATAATTATAAAACTTTGGTCCGATAAACAATAACCTTTTCATTACTTAGCTCCGTCGTGTTTGATAACGCTAAATATGGTTTTGAAAATAATCTTTATATCCAACCATATCGAACAGTGGTCAACGTAATACAATTCCATTTTCTGGCGTTCCCCACTTTCATAAGTGGTGTTACTTCTGCCGTTGCAAGCCCACCAACCTATCATTCCGGGCTTAACCGATAAAAGCTTGTCGCCGTCTTCACCGTATTTTTCGTTGACTTCCTCTTCCATTAAAGGACGAGGACCGACAACCGATATTCTGCCGACAAATATATCCCACACCTGAGGTAATTCATCCAAAGAAGTCTTTCTTAAGAAGTTGCCGACCTTGGTTATTCTGGGATCGTTGTCAATCTTAAACTCTCTCTTATACTGTTCAAGCTGTTCAGGCGTGAGCATATCTTCAAGCTTATCGGCATTTTTCTTCATGCTCCTGAACTTAGACACATAAATAGGCTTTCTGTTCTTACCTACACGCTTATGCTTATAAATAACCTTTCCACCGTCGCTGCACTTAACCACAATCGCAAGGATAATGTATAGCCACGAGAACACTAAAAGCACTAAACCGGACGAGACTATGTCGAAGGTGCGTTTGAAGAAGAGATATGACTTATAGCGGAAACCGCTCTTTACTTTGGGTGCTTTATCTTCAGCCGTCTTTATCTCTACAACTTTATCTTCCGTCTGCTCTATTTCTTCAGTTTGCTCAACTGCTTCAGGCTGAACGTCGATTGCCGCCGTTCCGTCGGTTTCGTATTCTTTTGTCAATACATCAACATCTTTTTCTAAATTTTCAACTTCCATATTTTTTTACCAAAACTTAATACACAAACTTCCACGCACATGCGTGCGCACACGCACGCATAAGAAAAAGCGCACAAAAAGATCGGGTTTTGCCATTTTGGCAACGCAAACAATACGACATAAATCTCCCCTCAAATTTCAGTACGCCAAAAACCTGCTTAACCTTTAAGCAGGCAGATTAAATTTTATATTAAATACCTGGACAATAACGCATAGCGCCTGACGCATGTGTTATCGGGCAAGCTTTCAACCTGTTCTTTGTATTCATCAACGCTGTCCTGCATTTGTAACGCCGTACGCATAAGGTATATGCCAGCTCCGCAAACGCAGAACGCACAGGCTGCAAAGCTAAATAACAGTATCGACAGGGCAACCAGAATATTGAGCGATGCAAACACGGACTCGGTGCCGAACAGAGCCTTAAGGGTTTCCCTTATCTCCCCGATAAATTCAGGTGACAGCACAGAATAGAAAAAGTCAGCTGTAAAGGAAAGCGTAGACGTTAATACAACCACGCCGATAAAGCAAGCTACCGAAATCGCTAAAACGTACTTTGTCATTTTGCGAACACGTTTAAACATCTCTGCGATGCTTTCACGGCGGTGGATAAGTGCGACCGCAGAAATGCAGACAAATAAAGCTACTGCCGGAAAAAACCAAACTGCCATATCACGCTCTCCTTATAAAACTTCCACCTAAAGCCATTATATAATCTATTATATAATGGTCTATAAATTCACTCCTAAAGTTTAACATATAAAGCTGTATAATGTCAACAAACTTTTTTGACTATTTTATTTATTAATTATGGCATATATTAACAGATAATAAATTAGTTGGGGCATATATGGCACCCAATTTTTTTACACCCCCGAATATGCCTTAATGAAAAATTTTAAAATTTTAAGATGGTAATTTTAGCCATTGTTGCAGCGTTTGAAAACAGCTTTCTAAATGTGTTTAATCACAACAAAAAAAAATAAAGATGACTGCGGCGCCGAGAACAATTCGGCGCCGCAGTCAACTTCACTCTATTATTAATCTGGCAGTCAACCCATAGCTTACGACCAGGAACAATGGTTATAATTAATACCGTGTTCTTTGCAGAACTTTTCAAATGCTGACGTTTTGAACGTTTCGCCGAATTCGGCTATCAGCATTTCCTTGAAGTCGCCGCTATGCAGCTTTTTCAATTCGTTAAATAAAATATCCGCATTTTCTTTGCTTAAGTCGTACCAGCTTTCCCAATCGTGTCCGCCGAATTCTTCCACTCCGAAATCCACAACCTCTACCCTCATACTTCCGTCGTCGTGTTGAGTAAATAATAATCCGCTTGTGCCTTTTCTCATCACATCACCCCGTAATTAAAACTTCGGTAATATTGTAGCATAAAAGCTAAAAATCGTCAATGGCTTGTTTAAATATGTACTTGCCTGTTAAACAGCTTGTCGTACTGTGCGGGATACTTCTTTTTTACAAACTCCCTTATCTCACTAAAATCCACGTTGCGGTGGTCTGCGTCGTGACAGTCGGTGGCAATGAAGTCTACGAGCCCTTTCTTTAAAAGATATTTTGCTACCTTCGTTGTCCTTTTACAGCGGAGCGCACCTGCATTGATTTGAATGAGCGCACCCAACTCCCTGATGACCGAATAATCCTTCTTGGTCAAATTCACATACCTTTCTATATGAGCGATGATGGGCAGATAGTTAGCAATTTTTAACTCGTATACGGCATCGCACACGTCTTCACAACTACAACCCACATTAAATTCAATGAGAACGTAGTTGGTATCGCCCAACGTTAATAGCTCACCGTTTGATATATCTTTTGCCATACCTTCATAGTAGAGAATTTCAGCCCCTAAATGAAAAGTTATGGGTTCATTCTTGAATTTTTCTTTAAAAACAGCAAATTCGTGCCGAAGAATATCGGCACGATGAAGCATTTTATTCTGATGGGGAGTACATATTACGCAGTCAACACCCTGTTCAACGTACTGTGAAAGCATCTCCTGCGAGACGGTAGCACTGTCTGCCCCGTCGTCCACACCCCATAATATGTGGCTATGAACGTCAATCATTGGTATTTGCCGCATCATCTGAAGCCGCAGCTTCGGCTACAGGTTCGGACGTATAATATTCCTTACCGTAGTAGTAGCTGTTGCCTTCAATCTTGCTCTCCGTACCTTTGGTTACGTTGATACCGATAATATTTGCGCCGCAATTCCTTAAGGAGTTAACCGCATTCTCCGCTTCCTTCTTACGGATATCGGTCATAGCAACGTTAAATATTACGCCGTCGCACAAAGGCGCAATCGAAGTTGCGTCTGAACAAAGAAGGACGGGTGACGTATCGATAATTACATAATCGTATTGACTCTTAAGCTTATTTAACAGTTTAGGTAAATCCTTATGTCCGATTACTGCCATAGGATTGATAATATTTTTACCGGCAGTTATTATGTCAACACCGTACTCCGAAGAAGTCTTAATCAATTCTTCATAGGTGCAGTTGCCTGCCAAATAATCGACTAATCCGTTGCTGCCTGAAACACCGAACGCCTTATGGATAACGGGCTTACGCATATCCATATCGACTATAATAACCTTTTGACCGTTATATGCCATACAAGCCGCAAGGTTGACTGCGGTGGTACTCTTAAGCTCACTATCCCGTGAAGAAGTAAACATTATTACCTTGTTAGAGTTCTCTAAATCGGAATATTTGATATTGCCGAGCAGATAATTGTAAGGTTCGTAGGTCTTAATATCTCTCTTAAGCAGTTTTGCCTTTACCGAGCCTACAGCTTCCTTACTCTTATTCTTACCCTTCTTTTCGCCATAGCAGCCATCGGGGAAATAGCCGAGAACCTTTGCAGAAAGCATGTTCTCTATTTCCTTCCTGCTCCTGAACTTGGTGGAACATAACTCTTTGATAGCAATGACGACACACGCAACGACTACGCCTGCCACAAGGGAAACAGCCACACACATCAGCCTGTTGGGGCTTGCGTATTCGCCTTCTTCCGCAAACGAAACCTGGGTTATTTTACCGTCAAGGAACTGCAAACCCTCCACCGAGCTCGTAACCTCGATAAGCTGTTTAACCACGGCGTCTGCCAACTCTTTAGACATTGCCTTATCCGTATGTTCGACAACCACGGTAACGTTGAGATTTAATCCTGCATACTTGGCGGACACCATATTGGATAAGCTGTTCTTACTTATACCGTAGCTCTCCGCAACAGGAGTAAGCACTATATCACCCGTGACAAGATCGGCAGCCGTGGGTATAATACGGAAGGAATTGACGTAGTCAATGTTGCCGTTTGAGTCCGCTACTGTTGCGGTAAACATTGCAGTTGACTTGTAAGTCGGTTTGATTATTGCAAACGAATACACCAAGCCGATTACGAGCACACCTACGGAAACCGCAATAAAAAGTATAATGTTTTTCCATAAATACTTAAGAAGAGTGCCTATACTTATTGTTTTTTCTTCTTGCTCGTAGTTTTCCATTTTCTTTCCTTTAATTCATTTTACATATTAAACCGATTATAGTACACCGATTATAAAATGATATAAGATATTATCTTATTTATTGACAAAAATGTCAACTGATTTATACATTATAGTATAAGCTTTTAAATAATAAATATATAGTCACAAATAAATATATAGTCACACAACGTAAAATTATGTCGCCGCTAATAAAATATGGCAAAAGCGAAAAGGATATGCTTAACTGTAAAGGCTTTCTTAAGTTTATTGAGTCAGCATATAACGCCTGTCACTTTCCATCTCGCCGACGGGTTTTGAAAAGGAAAAACGGCGTTGCGATTCTTTTTCGCAACGCCGTTAAAATATTTATAAATTGACTTAATCTTCCACCAACGTGAAGAAAAAGCTGTCGGAGCCGATGGAAGTCTCCCTTTCAAAACTTGCCGTATCGCCGATACATTCCAATACGAAATAGTGGTCTTGGGCCCCTTCCTTTAAACGGAAACAGACACAGCCGTCTATCACGTCGTCGACGATTATGCGGAAGAAGGGCAGACGGAATATTTCATCCATAAGGTATTCGCCCTGCAGGGCGGGAACGAGCTGCTCTCCGCCGTACTCCGTGTCGTAGGCAACCGAGCTGACCTTAACTGAAACGTACATTACCAGGTTCTGGAATTGAGCTTTCTGAACTGTGCAACGGTGGTCGTATGTGCGTTAAGTCCGCCGTCAACCGTGACTATCTGACCGGTGAAATATTCGCTCTCGTCCGATGCGAGATATACGCACATATAGCCAATATCTTCGGGGCAACCGTAGCGGTTAACCATAATATTGTCCGTGAATATATCCTTGAGTACCTGGGGTACGTGTGCGTCGTTTTCGGGAGTTACAATGAGTCCGGGGCGAACGCAGTTGCAACGGATATTCTGCTTACCGTACTGCAATGCGGTATACTGCGTAAGCTTGTCCACGCCTGCCTTTGCGCAGGCATATGCGGTTGAACTCAAGTCGCCGCTGCAAGAAGCCATTGAGCCGATGTTGATTATCGAACCGCCGCCGTTTTTCTGAAGATAGGGCAATACCGCTTTGGTTGCGTAGAACGTACCCCTTAAATCGCTCTGCAAAATTGCGTCCCACATATCGAGAGTTAATTCTTCAACTCTGCCGTCTTTTAACGCAACGTTAGCGGCGTTGTTTACTAATATATCTATTTTGCCGTACTTTTCAACGGTGTCGGCATAAAGCTTATCGATGCTCTCCGTGTCGGTTATGTCCATAAAGTGGTAATACGCTTCGCCGCCTTCGCTTGTGATACGGTCAACCACTGCCTGACCCTTTTCCTTACGCCTACCGCAGATAACTACCTTTGCGCCTTCAGCCGCATAAAGCCTTGCGATACCAATACCGATTCCACTCGTGGAACCTGTAACAACTGCTACTTTACCTTTTAATCTGTCCATAATAATACCTCCTGAACGCATACTATTATAGCTTAAACAAATAAATAATTCAAGAAGCTGAAAGGACAAATTTTAAAAATTTATTTATTCACCGTAGCCGCTTGCCTTGATCGCCTTGGCAATCTCTTCGCCGACGCAACGGCACTCCTTTTGCGATTGCGCTTCCACCATAATGCGAATAAGCTGTTCCGTCCCCGACTGTCTTACGATAACCCTTCCGTCATTATTAAGCTTTTCACTCATTTTCTTAATTACCGCACTGACCCTTTCATCGGTGAGAGCTGCCCTTTTATCGGTAACGTTGACATTTATCATCACCTGCGGGTAGAGCTGTACGGGGGAACATAAACGGGATAGCGTGGTCTTTTTATCCATCAGAACTTCCATGAGTTTAAGGCTGGTTAAAACGCCGTCGCCCGTGGTGGCGTACTTGGAAAAGATGATATGCCCCGACTGCTCGCCGCCAAGGCTTAAGCCGCTTCCTGCCATATATTCATAGACGAATCTGTCCCCCACAGCCGTCTGGGCATAGGAAATACCTAACTCGTCAAACGCCCTGTAGAGCCCCGTGTTGGACATTACGGTTGTCACTACCTTGTTTGAGAAAAGCTCGCCCCGCTCCCACATATACCTTGCGCAGACGTAGAGAATGTGGTCGCCAGAGACGGCGTTGCCCTTTTCGTCCACACAAAGGCACCTGTCCGCATCCCCGTCGTAGGCAAAGCCAATATCGAGCCCCTTCTCCTTGACTAATTCACAAAGTCCTTCCATATGGGTTGACCCGGCGTTATGGTTTATATTATAGCCGTTGGGTTCGGCATTGATGACGCTGACCTTTGCCCCTAACGTTTCAAACACGTTTCTTGCGATGTTGAAGGCAGAGCCGTTTGCGCAGTCAAGCCCGACCTTTATCCCCTTGAAGGAGTACATTCCTAAAGAAATTAAATAGGCGATATATCTGTTTCTGCCAGAAACGTAGTCCACCGTTCTGCCAATACTTTGACGTTGAGCAAACGGAACTTGAGAATAAGACTTCCCGAATACGTTGAGCTTGCCGTCCAGATAATCTTCGACGATTGCAACGGTGTTTTCGTCCAACTTTTCGCCGTTGCCGTTGAGCAACTTGATGCCGTTATCCGTATAGGAGTTATGGCTTGCGGATATCATTATTCCGCAGTCGAACCCGTCAACTCTCGTTATATACGCAACCGAAGGCGTGGTGGTAACGTGCATTGTGTAGGCGTCCGCACCCGATGAAGTTATGCCTGCGGAAAGGGCGTACTCGAACATATAGCTCGAACGCCTTGTATCCTTGCCGATTAAAATTCTTGCAGGGGTATTGTCCCCGTTTTGCCGCTTGAGTTCGCTATAATACCACCCGAGCAGCCTGCCGATTTTGTAGGCATGGTCTGCCGTGAGCGTTACGTTTGCTTCTCCCCTGAAACCGTCTGTTCCGAAATACCTGCCCATATATCCCCCGACTAAAGCCTTTTTGTTACATTAAAATCACCGCTTTTGACAATGCTGTTTTCGCCAATTTCACCCCTTACGGAAGTGAGCGGATAGACGCTTGAACGTCTTCCGATTACCGTACCCGGGTTAATAACGCTGTTGCACCCAATTTCAACAAAGTCGCCCAGGATTGCACCGAACTTTTTTAACCCTGTATCCTTGCCGCAAACGTTAACGGCTGATTTATCCCCCTTTACGTTTGAGATAATAGCGCCTGCGCCCATATGGCATTTATAGCCCAAGATACTGTCCCCAACGTAGTTGAAGTGGGGAACTTTAACGCCGTCAAAGAGAATTGAATTCTTTATCTCCGTAGAATTGCCTACTACGCAACTCTCGCCGATGAGAGCGTTGCCCCTTATGTAGGCGCAATGCCTGACGACAGTCCCTGCACCTATTATGGTGTTTTCGCCGACGTATGCGGTGGGTGCGATAGTTGCAGTTTTGTGGGCGAAGACGTTTGGTTTAATTTCAATATACTCGCTGTCCAACAACTGCAAAAGGGCTGTAATATAGCCGTTTAAACTTACGATAGCCTGCCAAGGATATGTAAAGCTTTTAATATAATCGCCTGCAAGCGTATGATTTAAATCCAATATATCTGCCGTCGAATGCATATATATTATTATATTTTGCAGAAGTTAAAATAGTTAACTCTGCGTAGAAAAGCGGTCTGCAGAAATTACTTCCGCAGACCGCTTAAATGCTATTTATTTTATTGCTTATCTTAATCAACTTCATCGCTGACGTCTTGACTTGAAACGGGGGTTTCCACAAGGTATTCTTCTATGGTTTGGTCAACCGATTTGGCGTCGCCCGCACCTGCTTTGACCTTTTTCTTCCTGACAGGTGGCTGAAGTTCTGGGTGCTTCATCTTATTTCGCAACAAGTATTTTTGTATAAAGATAAATGCTATTCCGCCAATTACCATTATTATCGACCAGAACTGCGAAGGCGTTAAGCCGGGGATAAATTCACCCCTGTAGTCGTCACGGGCGTACTCAATGAAAAATCTCCAGATGCCGTAGCCGAACGTGTAGATAGATAAGTTGAATTCAAACTTGTCAAAGAAGTACAAAAGCGCCATTAAGAGTGCAAGCGCTAAAAGGAAAATGCACTCCCAAAGCTGAACGGGCACATATTTTGTCGCAACGTCTGCACCTGCGTACATATAGATTCCGTAGGAAGCGTCAGTCTCTGCGCCGTGACAGCAACCGTACATCAGACAGCCAAGCCTGCCGAAAGCGTGGGCAATGGCAATGGAGATTGGCACAAACGGAAGCGCATCGGAGAGCGAAGCGTTCATACCGTTTTTAAAAAGCTTTACAAATTTACTGTTTGAAGAGCTCTTATCTGCCGCAGGAGCAATGACGTATATATACAAATTCCAGACGATTAAAAAACTTACAATACCGCCCAAAAGACCGCCGTAGAAGGTCATTGAACTCAAGTCAAAGCCCTTGCCTGCTATCAAGTTGTATAAGCCCTGAACGACTGCTGCCATGAACACGCCGAATGCCGTTGCGAATACGCCTATGCCCAGCATTTTATCTATTGCTTCTTCGTTGAAGTTCTTTTTCGTCATAGTGACAATCAAGAAGACGAAGCACAAGATTATGCCTATGCCCATACACAAGCCGTAGGGCCATACGGACAGGCTTCCTATTGTAAATAAGGGTCCATTAATCATATTTTTAACCTACCTTACTTTGCAGAAAGCAAATTGTTTACCGCTGAAGTTAAAGCCTTATAAGAGCTTGTAATTATATCGTCGTCCACGCCTGCGCCGAAGTAGGTCTTCCCGTCGAACTCTACGCCCACATAGGAGATTGCCTGCGAGCCCGAGCCGTCGGTTAAGGCGTGCTGTTCGTAACCGGTCAAAACGTAGTCGATATTAAACTGCTTTTTGATTGCGTTTGATACGGCGTCAAGACGACCGTTTCCGTCTGCCATCACAACCGTCTTTACACCGTTGCTTAAGAACGTTACCGCCGCTTCTATGCCGTTTATCTGGCGGAAGTGGCACTCGGATATGTCGAAGAACTTTCTGGGGATAAGGTAGTTCTGCGCAAACACTGCGTACACTTCTGCCGCCTTAAGCTCCTTATGAGCTTTGTCGGAGACGTCTTTAACCTTATAACCCATATCTTCTTTCATCTTTCTGGGCATATCTATGCCGTAGTTGGAGAGCATTATATAGCCGACGCCGCCCTTACCCGACTGGGAGTTGATGCGGATTACGTCGCTGTCGTACTCCCTGCCTAAATCGGTGGGGTCTACGGGGAGATAGGGGACGTCCCAGACGTCCTTGTGATTTTTCTGCCTGAACGCCATGCCCTTTGCGATTGCATCCTGATGGGAGCCCGAGAACGCCGCAAACACCAACTCGCCTGCATACGGCTGACGGGGGCTCACCGCCATGTTCGTAAAGGTCTTATATGCCGAAGTAACGTAGGGCATTGAGTTGAAATTGAGTTTGGGGTCTACGCCCTGCGAATACATATTGCCTGCAAGGGTGATGATATCTACGTTACCCGTCCTTTCGCCGTTACCGAACAGCGTTCCTTCGATTCTGTCCGCACCTGCTAAAAGCCCGAACTCGGCAGCTGCAACGCCGCATCCCCTGTCGTTGTGGGGGTGAAGGGATATTACCACGTTCTCACGGTATTTAATATTCTTGTGCATATACTCAACCTGTTGAGCGTAAACGTGAGGCATAGCGTTTTCCACCGTGGCAGGCAGGTTGATTATAGCCTTTTTATCCGCCGTAGGCTGCCAAACGTCTAATACGGCGTTGACAACTTCCAACGCATAGTCGGGCTCCGTACCCGTAAACGATTCGGGGGAATACTCGAAGCGGAAGTTCTCGCCTGCCTCTTCGGTGAGCTTCTTTAAAAGCTTTGCACCTTCTACGGCAATGCGCTTAATCTCTTCCTTATCCTTGGCAAACACCTGCTCACGTTGAGCAACGGAAGTTGAGTTGTAGACGTGGACGATTGCGTTCTTTGCGCCCTTCAAGGCTTCAAAGGTCTTCCTTATGATGTGCTCCCTTGCCTGCGTCAATACCTGTACGGTGACGTCGTCGGGGATTAAATTCTCCTCGATGAGCTTTCTTAAAAACTCGTACTCGGTGTTGCTTGCGGCGGGGAAGCCGACTTCTATCTCCTTAAAGCCCAACTCGCATAAGAGCTTGAAAAACTCTACCTTTGTATCAAGCGACATAGGCTCAATTAAACTCTGATTGCCGTCACGAAGGTCAACCGAACACCATACGGGTGCTTCTGCCACATAGTCCTTTTGCGCCCAATCGAAACACTTTTCAGGGGGCAATACGTATTGTCTTTTATATTTGTTTACATTCTGCATAAATTCACCAAAGGGCTTTAAACGTGATTAAAGCCGTCGAAAAAAAACGATAAATTTGAATGATTATACCATATTATTAGATAATATGCAAGTAAATGAACCGCCATTAACGTTTTTCAGTTAAATGCAGTCTTGCTAACTTTTGGCTTTCTTAAGCAGGGAATGAAGACGTAGAAGACGATTGCTACGACCATACTGATCGTCCAACCGATTGCCCACGCCCAACAAACGCCTGAAAAGCCCATACCGACGCCTACTAAAATATACACGAACGCCACCCTTAACAATAAGTCGGTAAAGGTGGAGATTGTAAAACCTAAATTACCGCCGCAACCCCTTACGGCACCGTCAGAGACTATCTTTACGCACACCGCAGGCAGGAATGCCGCAACTATTTGCATAAAGAGCATAGAACTCTCTATCGCTTCCTGCGTGATGGACTGGGGGTTGATGAACAGCATCGTGAGATAATAGGGGATTGTTTCGCAGAGAATTAAAAAGATTAAGCTTACGCTCATGCAATAGGTTAAAATTGCAAAGTAGCCCTGCTTAATACGCTTGTACTCCCCTGCCGCCTTGTTCTGCGAGCAGTAGTTTGCCCAACCGCTGTTCATGTGACCCACTCCCACGTTTGCAATCTGCACGAGCTTGAAGCCCGTCGTAAAGCCTGCGGCTGCGTCTAAACTTATCATATTAATGCGCTTCTGCACGAAGAAATTGCCCACCGAGACAAAGCTTTGCTGCAATATAATAGGCACCGAAGTTATGAGCAAATCCTTACATATCGTCTTATTAAATGCTTTAGGTTTTTCTTCGCTTTTTACGCTCTTCAACTTCCCTATAAGCACAGCCACGGTCAATATGCAGGAGAGCGCTTGCGAGATAAAGGTCGCCCAGGCGGCACCAGCCACGTCCATATGGAATACGCAGACGAACAAAAAGTCCAACCCGATATTGACGACAGACGAAAAGACAAGGAACAAAAAGGGCGTTTTGGAATCGCCTAAAGCCGAACATATGCCGCAACCAACGTTATATAAGAACACAAAGGGCATCGAGCCTGTGTATATGTAAAGGTAGGTTAAACTGTCGCTGAAAACGGCGGGGTCGGTCACGTCCAAAAGGTACATCGAAGGCACTGCCAAGCCGAAGCCCAGAGCCATAACCACTACGCACATAACCGAGAAGGTTATAAGCGACGTGTTGACCGTTTCTTTGATCTTTAAATTGTTTTTAGCCCCGAAGTATTTGGCAACTATTACCGAACAGCCGCCTTCACAGCCAAGTGCGAAGGCAAGTAAAATGTTGACCATTGTATTCGCTTCGCCGACGGCGGTCAACGCCGTCTGACCGTCGGCAGCAAAGTTGCCGACAACCAATAAATCGACAAGCGAATAGGCTTGCTGAACTATTGCCGAACCTAAAAGCGGAAGGGAATATAAAAGCAGCACCTTCCACACGTTGCCTTTAGTTAAATCTACGGTCTTTTTAGTTTTTATTCCTTGAGATTTCATACGCCGAATATTATAGCACTTTGTTTTTTAAAAGCAAGCAAAAGGGCAGACTAAATTTAGTCTGCCTGATTATGATTTTTAGGTATTGTATGATAATGCAACCTGTATTAAAGAGAGTCAGTTTAGGTGTAAACCGCCGTTAGCTGCGGTATATAAATCGAATTCTTCGTCTATATCGAAGTCCGCATCGTCGTCGAAGGCGGCGAGCTTGGAGACCGATACTTCATAAGCCGTCATCGTCACAAAAGTTTCATCGGGCTGCTTCTTCTGATACTCTCTCGATTGAATTCTTCCCGACAGCGCAACCCTGTCGCCCACCGACAAATTGCGCACAAATCTTGCGTTTCTCCCCCAAGCTATGGCTGGGATATAATCGCTTTTATTATACGAACGGTTGACGGCAATTAAAAGGTCTGCAATCTCCCTGTTAAATGGCGTGGTGCGGTACACGGGCGGTTTACAGATGTAGCCCGAAAGCACGATAGAATTGGGGTTCTTGCCGGGGTGTCCTTCCAGAATTTCACGGACGAAGACGGTCAGCATTAACCTTGATTTGCCGTTTTCCAACTTGTTGTAGGAGCGGAACTGCCCTAACGCACACAGCTCTTCTCCCCTTTTAAGCCCCTGACCTAACAGCCTTTCGGAGATGGTCACGGGCAGTAAGTCTGCCTGACCCGAAAGCCTGTTGACTTTAACGTACAATTCGTAAAAACCTTCTCCAAACACTTCGTGTGAGAAGACCGCATCGCTCTCCACCGTTCCGCAGATGTATACTTTATTGTTCTTTTCATTGATAATGTTATTCATTTTACTACTCCTTAAAAGTACTTCGTTTTGTTGGGTATATTTGTCAGGTTGCGACACACTGTCTGCCGTTTACGTCGATGGTGTAATTTTCCCTATAGATCAGCTCGCCGATGGGCACGAAGGTGTAGCCCTTGTTTTTGAGCGTCTCTATAATTATCGGCACCGCTTCCGCCGTATGTAATCCGTTGTTGTGCATTAAGATTATCGAGCCTGACTGCACCTTGGAAATTACTCGCATCGCTATGTCGGTTGCGGATAAATCCTTCCAATCAAGGCTGTCTACGTCCCACTGAATGGAATAATAACCTTCTTCTTCGGCGGTTTTTATAAGCTCGTCGTCGTAGTCGCCGTAGGGGGGACGGAAGAGCTCTACCGCCTTGCCCGTAACCGAAGTTATCGCCTCGGAAGAAGCCTTAAGCTCTAAACGGATTTCTTCAGCGTTTTGCTTGGACATATAGCTGTGAGTCGACGAGTGCGTGCCTATCTCGTGACCCGCATCGGATATTTTTTTAACGTAAGACGGGTATTTCTCCGTCCAGAACTCCACCATAAACCAAGTAGCCTTGACTTCGCCGACCCGCAGAGCTTTTAATATCTCGTCGGTATGGTCAACTCCCCAGGCACAGTCGAAGGAGATTGAAATTTTTTTATCTTCTCTCTCCACCGAATAGATGGGCAGAAGCCTGACAGTTCCGCCCTGCCAGACGGCATAAGCGCCGCTGTAACGCACGCCGAGCGAAAGCGCAACCACGCAGATTACGACTAAAACCGACGCAACCACCCTTTTAAATTTTACGATTATCGCCAAGTTGCCCACCTATAATAGCAAATTTGAAAAGTCGAATTCAGGGTAAGTATGTCACATTTTGACACGTTTGAAAGAATTGCACCTTGACCTTTCGACTATATATTATTATCGGCAAAGGTTGATTATGACTTTAAATAGAAAATGCCCGTCGGCGTTTGTCACGCCGACGGGCTTATTTTTTATAGATTAATTATATTCGTAACTTTTGATTCCGAGATTGCCGCATAACGCAAAAGGCGTAGAGCGCAATGACGTTAACCCAAAATCAATTTCTTTAAAATTTCGTCTGCCTTCTTTATATCCGCCTTGCCTTGCGTTGCCTTTTTTACGAAGCCGTAGAGTGCAAAAATTGCCTTTTCCTTGCCGCCTTTAAAATCGGCAGCGGCGGCAGGATTTGCTTCTATCGCCTTTTTGCAGATATCTTCCAGCTCGCTATCGTCAACGCCTGCTAAATCTTCTTCCTTGATGTATGCGGAGACGGGATTTCCTTCTTCTGCCATCTTTGCAAGGGTCTGCTGGGCAAGGGTGATATTAATCTTGCCTTCGTCCGCAAGTTTAATAAGCTTTGCCGTCTCTTCCGCCGTTACGGGAAGGGCAAAATTCTCCTTGTCTTCTTCGGTGGGCAGCTTGGAATACAGCACGCCCGTCGTCAAGTTGACTGCGTTTTTAACGCTTGCACCTAAAGAGATTACCTTTTCGACAAAGTCGCATACCTTTTTATACTTATACAAAAGTTTTGCGGTTGCTGCGTTAATCTTGAGCTCGTTGACGTAGCGGTTTAACTTCTCCAAAGGCAGTTCGGGGAGTTGAGATCTTATCTCTTCCACCTTGCTTTCGGGGATTACCACCGTTAAGATGTCGGGTTCGGGGAAGTAGCGATAATCCTGCGCATCTTCCTTGGTACGCATAACAGACGTTTCGCCCGTCTTTTCGTCGTAGCGAAGCGTTGCCTGAACAATCTTGCCGCCGTCGTTTAAAACTTCGCACTGCCTTTCGTACTCGTAGCGCATAGCCTTGTCGATATAGCTTATCGAGTTCATATTCTTTATCTCGGTACGGGTGCCAAGCTCTGTAGAGCCCTGGGGCATAACCGAAATGTTTACGTCACAGCGCATAGACCCTTCCTGCATCTTGCAGTCGGATACGCCGATATAGCGCATAATGAGCTGAAGCTTTTCAACGTATTCCTTCGCTTCTTCGGGGGAAGATATGTCGGGCTCCGACACGATTTCAATTAGGGGTACGCCGCCACGGTTGTAGTCGATAAAGGTGTAGCCGCTTTCGTGCACTAACTTGCCTGCGTCTTCTTCGATATGAATACGGGTGATGCCTATTCTCTTTCCGCTTTCAAGCTCTACATAGCCGTGTTCGCAGAGCGGTTTATCAAACTGCGAAATCTGGTACGCTTTAGGCAGGTCGGGATAGCAATAATTCTTCCTGTCCAAGTGAGTGGTGGTGTTGATTGTGCAGTGGGTTGCAAGCCCTGCCCTGATGGCATACTCCACCACCTTTTTGTTTAAGATGGGCAAAGCACCCGGCTGACCTGTGCAGACGGGGCAACAGTGAGTGTTGGGCTCACCGCCGAAAGCCGTTGTACAGCCGCAGAAAATTTTGGTTTTAGTTGCAAGTTCAACGTGGGTCTCTAACCCTGAAACAAGTTGATATTTCACAGCTTTACACCCCCGTTAAATTCTATTTCTTCACACAAATCGTTGACTTCCGCAAAGTATGCGGCGTCGAGCACTCTCTCATCGTCGTACTTCTTGCCGATTATCTGCAAGCCGATGGGCAACCCGTTTTTGTCCTTGCCGCAGGGCAGGGAGATTGCAGGGAGCCCGGCTATATTTACGGGCACCGTGCAGACGTCGGAAAGGTACGTTTCGGTTGCGTTGCCCCCCGAATATCCCAGAGGGAACGCCGTTTGGGGTGCGGTGGGTGCGAAGATAAAGTCACACTTTTCAAAGCAGTCTGCAAACTGTTTTTCCACTTCCCCACGAAGCACGCAAGCCTTTTTATAATATGCGTCGAAGTAGCCCGAAGAGAGCACGTAAGTGCCGAGCATTATACGCTTTTTAACTTCTTTGCCGAAGCCTTCCGAACGGGTTTTAGTGACCATATCGTCAAGCCCTGAATAGTTGCTTGCCCTGAAGCCGTACCTTATGCCGTCGTACCTGCCTAAATTGGAAGAAGCTTCCGCACAGGCTATGATATAGTAGACGGGAAGGGCTGTCTTTAGGGCAGGGAGCGAGATTTCCACAACCTGCGCCCCAGAGCGTTGGTAGGCGGATATCATTGAATTAACCGCTTCCATTATCTCGGGATTGACTCCTTCGGTCAACTCCTTAACCACGCCTATTCTTATGCCCTTAACGTCGCCCGTGAGCTTTGTAGGCGTTAAAGGGGTTGCAACAGAAGTATTATCGTGCCTGTCTTCACCCTTGATTGCGTCGAATATTATTGCCGCATCCGTGACCGATTTGGTCATGGGTCCAATCTGATCAAGCGAAGAGCCGTATGCAATAAGCCCGTATCTAGACACTGCGCCGTAGGACGGTTTGAAGCCGACTATGCCGCAAAACGAAGCAGGCTGACGAATGGAGCCGCCCGTGTCCGAGCCCAGACCGTAAGGGGCGAGATTGGCGCATACTGCCGCCGCAACGCCGCCCGATGAGCCGCCCGTGACCCTTGATTTGTCAATGGGGTTGAGCGGTGCGCCGTACACGCTCGTCTCGCTCGTGGAGCCCATTGCAAACTCGTCCATATTGGTCTTGCCGAGAAGGACTGCTCCCTGCTCTTTCAACTTCGACCAAACGGTTGAGTCGTAGTATGGCTTAAAGCCCTGTAAAATTTTGGAGCAACAGGTGGTGTACATACCGTCGGTTGCTATGTTGTCTTTAAGCGTAAAGGGTATGCCCGTAAGTAAAGTTGCCTTACCTGCTTTTATGAGCTTGTCCGCTTCAACTGCGTTTGCCCTTGCCTCGTCAAAGGTATAATGAACAAAAGCGTTGATTTCAGGGTTTTCCTTCTCGATTGCGGAGATATACTGCTCCGTAAGTTCAACCGAAGTAATCTCTCCGCTTTGAAGTTTTTTAGAAAGTTCAAGGATAGTACTCTTCATTTTACTACCCTCCTTACGGGGAAATAGCCGTCCTGCGCTTCTACGTTGGACGTTATCTTTTCGTTGGGAAGGCTTTCTTCCACTTCGTCTTCCCTTAAGTCCTCCCAGGCTACCGTACGGGCGGAGACTTCCCTTATGCTCGACGTGTCGCCTTCGACCGACTCGTTAATCCTGTCGGCAAAGGCTATTATCTCTTCAAAGTCGGGAATGAACTTTTTCTCTTCTTCCTCCGAAAATTCCAGACGGGAAAGACGGGCTAAAGTTTTAATTTCTTTCTGCGAAATACTCATTGTCTGTTTCTCTAAAATTACTGTCTAATCTTGATATGCGTTTCACGAAGCTGCGTTTCGGTTACGATGTTTGGCGCACCGCACATTAAGTCCTGACCCGAAGACGACATAGGGAATGCAATTACTTCCCTTATATTCTCTTCGTTGCGAAGGAGCATTATCATTCTGTCGATGCCGGGCGCCATACCTGCGTGAGGGGGTGCGCCGTACTTGAATGCGGTGTACAGAGCACCGAACTTATCCTTTAAGGTCTCTTCATCGTACCCTGCAATCTGGAAAGCCTTGACCATTATATCCAAGTCGTGATTTCTCACCGCACCGCTCGAAAGCTCTATACCGTTGCATACGATGTCGTACTGATAGGCAAGAATTTCCAAGGGGTCCTTTTCTTCCAACGCTTTAAGTCCGCCTTGGGGCATTGAGAAGGGGTTGTGGGTAAAGGCAACCTTGCCGTTTTCATCCAACTCGTACATAGGGAAGTCGTTTACAAAACAGAAGCGGTAGGCGTTCTTCTCGGTCAAGTCAAGCCTTGCGCCGAGTTCGTTCCTGATTAGACCTGCAAGCTTAGGAGCCTTATCCTTGTTGTCTGCAATAAAGAAGATGGTGTCGCCCACTTCCAAATTTGCAATCTTTCGGAGTTCTTCCTTAAGCTCTGCGGGAATAAACTTGTCGATAGGTCCCTTATAGCTCAAATCTTCGGCAACTTCCAAATAGCCAAGACCTGCCATACCTATGCTCATTGCGTACGCCAAAAGCTTTTCGTGGAAGCCCTTTGACATATCTGCGTGAACCTTAACCGCCCTTACACACTTATTGATGAAGGGTTTAAAGGTACACTTATTGAAGAAGTCGGACAGATCTATGATACGAAGGGGATTCCTTAAATCGGGTTTATCCGAACCGAACTGAAGCATAGCCTGCTCATAAGAGATTACGGGGAAGGGCGCCTTCGTAACTTCATACCCTTCGGGTGCGAACTTTGCAAACGTTTCGGAGAGCACCTTTTCACCCACCGTGAACACGTCCTGCTGGTCGGCAAACGCCATTTCAAAGTCTAATTGATAGAACTCTCCGGGCGAGCGGTCTGCACGGGCGTCTTCGTCTCTAAAGCAGGGTGCAATCTGGAAGTATTTATCGATACCGCCGACCATTAAAAGCTGTTTGTACTGCTGGGGTGCCTGGGGCAGGGCGTAGAACTTGCCCTTATACCTTCTTGAAGGCACTATATAGTCCCTTGCGCCTTCGGGGGAAGATGCGCAAAGAATAGGGGTCTGAATCTCCAAAAAGCCCATTTGATTCATCTGCTCACGAAGGAACGAAATTACCTTTGAACGGAAGATGACGTTATCTTTAACCTTGCGGTTTCTCATATCCAGGAAGCGGTACTTTAAGCGAACGTCTTCCCTTATGTCCTTGGAAGTAGCTACTTCGAAGGGGAGCTGTTCCCTGACCTTACCTAAAATCGTAACCGACTTACAGTTTAATTCCACAGTACCTGAAGGGATTTTGGGGTTGTAGGTCTCTTCGTCTCTCTTCTCTATAACACCCGAAACGCTGATACAATCTTCCTTATTTAATCCGTTTAAAAGCTTGTCGTCGTGCATAACGACCTGAACGACGCCGTAATAATCCCTTAAATCGATGAACGAAACGCCGCCGTGGTCACGGATATTCTCTATCCAGCCTGCAAGCGTAACTTCTTCTCCTATTCTGTTTTCCCCGATTTTATCCGCCGTGTCGCTTCTGTAAATCTCGGACATATTAACTCTCCTTTCAAGCTCTTTATCAAAAATAAAAACCCGTTCGCCTTAATGCTTTTGGCGAACGGTATTATGCACTCGCCTGATTATGTATAATTATTCGTAATTATACTATTTATTAAGGCAAGTGTCAACGAATATCGCTGTTTAATTGAAGTATTATTCAATTTTTATGCAAGAAATAAGCTTTTTAATACAACTTTATGCAGTATTTTTATTTCCTTTTACCCTTAATTTTGCGAATTTCCTGAATGGTTCTCTCGTAACCGTAGTCGGAGGGAGTATAGTAAATTTTATCCTTTAACCTGTCTGGAAGGTACTGCTGTTCGACGTAACCTTGGGGATAGTTGTGGGGGTATTTATATTTTGCCGACTGCGCTTTGCCCTCTTTGCTTGCGTAGGAATTGTCCTTTAAATAGGGGGGTACGCCGTCGTCGTCACGCACACACCTTGCGTCTTCCTTTGCGGCAATCATAGCGCTTTCCACCGTATTGGACTTGGGTGCTTCGCAGACGTAGATGATTGCTTCGCATAAGGGCTCCAACCCTTCGGGATAGCCTATCTTTTCTAAAGCGTACATAGCGGACGTCGCAACCTGCAAAGCTCTCGGATCGGCTAAACCGACGTCTTCCGCAGAATGAACGACGAGCCTGCGAGCTATCATCATAGGGTCGCAACCGCCTTCCGCAAGCCGCATTGCATAGTAGAGTGCGGCGCTCGAATCACTGCCCCTTAAAGACTTGCAAAACGCCGAGAGATAGTCGTAATAATCGTCGGTATTATACGCAAGCGATTTGCGCTGAATGGACTGTTCCGCATCGGCAAGGGTTACCTTAAGCGTGCCGTCTGCACCCACGGGGGTGGTTAAAACAGCAAGCTCTAAAGCGTTATACGCCGCCCTTAAATCACCGCCTGCCATCGTAGCGATATGGTTTAATGCCTGCTCTTCCACTTCCGCACCGTATTCGCCAAGCCCCTTGCGCTTATCGCAAAGAGCCTTTTTTAAAGCCTGTAAAATCTCGTCGTCGGTTAAGCGTTTAAATTCAAACACCCTACAGCGAGATACTATTGCAGGGGTCATCGAAGCAAACGGGTTTTCGGTTGTAGAACCGATAAAGATTATAGTACCCTTTTCGATTGCGGGGAGAAGGGAGTCGGACTGCGTTTTGTTGAAACGGTGGCACTCGTCCAGCATTAAGTAGGTGCGCTTACCGTACATTTTTAAGTTGTCTTCAGCCTGCTTGACAGCCGCTTTAACGTCGGCAACGCCTGCTTGAACGGCGTTTAATTTTATAAATTCACCGTGCGTGGTGGACGCAACTATGTTTGCAAGCGTAGTCTTGCCCGTTCCCGGGGGGCCGTAGAAGATACAGCTACCCAATCGGTCAAGTGCGATTGCACGGCGAAGGAGCGAGCCTTCCGCAACGATATGCTTCTGCCCTATAAAATCGTTTAAGTTGTTGGCGCGCATACGCTCGGCAAGGGGTTTCGCCTTCTCTTCGTTGCCGTTTAAATCGAATAAGTCCATATCAGGGTATATCTCCGTCGGGGTGTGTATCTATAATGTCCGGGTATGTATCTCTTCAAAGAAGCGAGCAAGAGCAGGCGCCTGCGGCTTTGGCGATGGGAGTTTACATAGACGTAAATGACCGAGCCGAAACGTAAAGGCAACGAACTATTGCGAAGCTTATTTTAAGAGAGTTGGTTATTTAATAAGCTCTTTTATCTGGGGCATCAACTGTTTAGTCAGCTCATACCCTTCGTTATACGCCATATCGAAGCCCTTGATTTTGTACTGGCTTAAGCCTTCCATCTTGGGTATTATCCACAGCGTTTTGTCGTCGTTAATGAGCCGTTTATGGTAGTCGGTACGGTTGTTGTCCATCATATCGAACACACGCAACACCGTTGACATAAAGCCGTTAACCTTTTCTACGGGCTCCCTTGTATTATCCATAACGTCAACTGCAATGACTACGTCTGCACCCATATCCCTGACCTGCTCAACGGGCACACGGCAGAGCACGTCGCCGTCGACAAGCAGTTTATCTTCATACTTTACCGGTGCGAAAATAAAAGGTATCGCACTCGAAGCACGCATAGCCGTAGCAACTTCGCCTTCCTTTAAAAGCACAAGCTGGTTGGAGAGCATATCGCTTGCAACGCATTGGAAGGGGATTGAAAGGTCTTCGAAGCGTACGTCGCCTATCTGCTGAATGAGAATATCGTACACCTTGTTACCCTTGAAAAAGGACTGGGTTAAATTAAAATTTACGTCCAACAAGTCGAACGGAGTAATCTGCTGAATAATCTGGAACATATCGTCAACCGCCATTCCCGAAGCATAGCATCCGCCAACTATCGAACCCATTGAACAACCCGTAATGTAGTCGGGTTTAATGCCTTCTTCTTCCAACGCCTTTAAAACGCCGATGTGGGCTACGCCCCTTGAACCACCGGCGCCTAACGCTAAACCTATTTTTTTCTTTTTTAACACTGTCAATTCATTCATAATTAATACTTCCAAATAATAGTTTTAAATATGGTAAAAAGGTCTTATTTTAACCTTAAAAAAATATATAAATTTTTAATTTGTTTTGTTCTCTTTGCCTTTTGCGGTGTGCTTGCGCTAAACCCCGAAAGGTATACAAAAGCCTGTTTTGAAGGCATTTGCCTTTGGGCGGAGTGCGTGTTGCCATCGCTCTTCCCGTTTATGGTGGCCATCTCCCTTCTGTGCGGTCTGGGTGCAATAAACGCAATCGCCAAACCCTTTGAAAGGATTTGCAAGAAATTCAATTTTAACCCTGCAATCTTCCCCTTATTTTTGCTCTCTGCCGTCAGCGGCTACCCTGCGGGGAGCAGGCTTTTAAGCGAATACTATTTAAGCGGAAAAATAAGCCAAGCCGACGCAAAGGCACTTGCACCGCTTTGCAGCATTCCCTCGCCTGCGTTCGCCCTGGGAACGGTTGGCTTTAAGGCGTTCGGCGGGGGATATTACGGGGTTAAACTGCTCATCGCCGCATATCTGTCGGTTATTCTTACGTCCGTAATCTACGCATTTTTTATCAGGAAAAAGCAGGGGGAAAGACGCCTTTGCAAGTTAAGCGAAAAGAAGGGCGACTTACTCTACGACAGCTTTTACGGCGCAGTATGCGCAGTGCTTACGTCTGGGGGCTTTATCTGCTTTTTCTACACCCTGTCTAAAGCGGCGTTCGATTACAATTTGTTTTTGCCTATAACCGCCTTACTCCGCCCAATTTTAGGTGAAGCCGCAGACGGGTTTGCTTTAGGACTTATAGAAGCTACGGGCGGAATATTCTCCGCAGCTAAAGCAGGCGGTTTCTTCGCCCTGCCGACAGCCGGTTTTGCACTCGTCTTCGGCGGAGCGTCCATAATCGGGCAGCAGCTCTGCTATTTAACAAAGTGCGCTATCAAGCCTAAAAGCTTTGTTTTAATTAAGTTTGTTCAAGGCTTAATCACCTTTTCTATTTTATGCATAATCGGGCTTTTTTAGTAATTTAATAGCAACCCAAAATCTTTAAAGACGTCGTCTTTTTCTCAAGCTCTTCAAAGGTCTTTTGCATAATCTCGCTTGAATAATCGCCTTCTATTTCGATGAAGAACCTGAACTCCCCGTCCTTGTCCTTGATGGGGCGGCTTTCGATTTTCGTTAAATTTATCTTCGCCGTCGCAAAAACCGACAGGAGCTTGACCAATGCGCCGTGTTCGTGCAGGCAAGTAGCGGAGAAGAAAATTTTGCTTGATTTTTGCGCTTTATCGGGCGTGCCACGCACGACCAACAAAAAACTTGTGAAGTTGTTCGGTTCGTCTGAAATCGTATCTTCTGAAAGCTCCAGCCCTTCCCCTTCACACTGGCTGCCTGCGATTGCGGCTACGTCTTGTGCGGTAAGGTTTTTAATGCTCTCCGCCGTGGACGACGTTGCGACTAGCTTTGCCTGCGGGAAATTCTTATACAGGTAATTTGCACACTGCCCCAAAGCCTGTTCGTGAGAATAAATGGTCTTAATACCCGAAAGGGGTGCGCCCTTTAAGGTGATAAGGCGGTGGTCGATTTTAATTTTTACCGAATTGCAAGCCCATATACCCTCTACAGACTGAAGCAAATCCAGATTCTGAACGACGGCGCCGTTGAGCGTGTTTTCAACGGGCAGAACAATTCCGTCCGTCTCGCCATTTTTAAGCGAAGCGAAAAGTATGGGGAAGGAAGGATAGGCTTCAAGAGTACAGCCTCCCCCGAAGGAAAGCGCCGCAAGATGACTATATGTGCCTTCAGGCCCCAGATAACCTATTTTTTGCATACTCCTATCCCCCAAAAAGTGTTTCTATCCTGTTTATACCTTGTCCGCTAAATCCAACAAAAGCCTTTCGGTATCGCACCAGCCAAGGCAAGGGTCGGTAATCGACTTGCCGTACACCTTATCTTCCGCCTGGTTGCCTTCTTCTATGAAGCTTTCAATCATAAAGCCCTTTACGTTGCGCTTGAAGTCAGCATCGTACAGGCGGTTATTCATAACTTCTTCGCATATTCTTATCTGCTGCTTAAACTTCTTGCCGCTGTTGGAGTGGTTTGCGTCGATTATGATTGCAGGGTTCTTTAAGCCCGACTTTGCGTAGCCTTCTATTACCTGCATAACCGTCTCGTAGTGGAAGTTGGGAATGTCGTTGCCGTAGCTGTCCACCGCACCCCTTAAGATTGCGTGGCTTAAAGGGTTGCCTTCCGTCTTCATCTGCCAGCCGTTCAACATAAACGTCTGGGCAGACTGTGCGGCGTAGATGGAATTTAACAGCACCAAAAGCGAACCGCTCATAGGGTTCTTAATGCCTACGGGCACGTCCATACCGCTTGCCGTAAGGCGGTGAAGCTGGTTCTCCGAGCTCCTTGCGCCCACCGCAACGTAGGAGAGCAAATCGTCGACGTATGCGTAGTTGGCAGGGTACAACATTTCGTCTGCCGCACAAAGTCCGCTTGCGCCGATTGCCTTGACGTTCAGATCTCTTATGGTCATAATACCCTTTAAGATATCTTCCGACTTGGAAGGGTCAGGCTGGGAGAACATACCCTTGTAGCCAACGCCCTTCGTTCTGGGCTTGTTGGTGTAAATTCTGGGGACCAATACGAGCTTATCAGAAACCTTTTCGTTGAGCTTGCCCAAGCGTTCCACATAGTCCAAAACGGGCTTTTCCGCATGGGCGGAACAGGGGCCTACGATGATAATGAGCTTATCGGTCTGACCCGTGATAACGTCCGAAATAGCCTTGTCCCTTGATTCTTTTATAGCTTTAAGCTCTTTAGGAAGGGGCAATCTATCCTTTATTTCCGCAGGTTCGGGAATTTTTATCTGCTTTTCAAACATCTTTCTTCTCCAAAATATTTTTTAACGTTTTGAGTATTTTTTCAGGGATATAACTTTCGTAATCCTTTTTAAACCTAATTGAATTTCTGACGAGCGAGGAGCTTATATGCAGCTGCTCCTGTTCGGCGGGAAGATAAATGGTTATTAAATCTTCCTTTAATTTCTTGCTTGCGAAGGCGTCACGGTTTTCGTATTCGAAATCTATCGAATCCCTTACCCCCCTGACGTAGAAGGGAGTGTTTTCGCTTTCAAGCAGGTCGACGGCACAGCCGTCAAACTTAATCACCTTGACTTTGGGGTTGCATTCAAACAGCTCGTTTAAAAGCTGAAGCCGCTCTTCCACCGAAAACAGACAGTTTTTGGCAGGGTTATGCATAAGCGCAACCGTTACGCCGTCGAACATCTTCAAACTCTTTTCCACCACGGCGAGATGCCCCACGGTGGGCGGGTCGAACGACCCTGCAAACACACAAATTTTTTTATCCATTTTTCAGCTCTCTTTTCCTGTCGCCTTAAAAAAGGTTAAATACGCCTTGCCGTACTTGCGCTCGTCTACCTTTTCAAGTCCTTCGACTTCCCCTTCGAATGCACGATCCCTTTCATAGATTGCCACGCCGCCTTCATTCAACAAACCCCTTTGGGAAATCACGTTCAGGGCGGGTATACCGAAATCTTCGGCATACGGAGGGTCTAAAAAGATTATATCGAATTTCTCGTTACAGCCGTTTAAATAGTCCTTGTAGTCCGAGACGGTTACACAGCAACGGCTCTCTTCTTTCAAAAGTGAAATGTTTTTCTTTAAAACGCCGACAGAGCTTGCAGACTTGTCGTTAAAACAGACCTTGTCCGCACCCCTTGACACGCACTCCAAACCGATACTTCCGCTTCCGCAGAATAAATCGAGTACGGTTGCGCCGACGATTTTATAGGAGAGAATGTTAAAAAGACTCTCCTTTGCTCTGTCGGACGTGGGGCGGATACCTTCGGCTGTGAACTCCACAAGCTTTCTGCCCCTGTGCTTACCGGAGATTATTCTCACTTTTTCCCTCTCTTATTACTCTTTCCGCCCTTCTTCTTTTCACCGGGGATATCAACCACTTGGCTGCGCTTGTCGTCGGGGTTGGTCTTCGCAAGCTCTTCCTGAATCTTTATCTGACGTCTCTTTCCGAAGTAGTAGCCGAGCGTCATAATTCCGATGGGGAACACGAGCATTGTGAAGCAGAGCGGCATATATGCATCGTTCAAAAACGAGAAGGGTGCGTAAATCCAGGAGAATACGTACTGCAACATAAACGTGCAGAAGGTGTTAGTTACACACAGCTGTATGATAAGAATGATTATCGAAGGGATACAGACGATAATGCCTATCAGAACTCCCTTCCACAGTGCGTATTCGCCGGTGCGGTAGAAGACCCTCTCGTCAGAAGAGTTGAGCTTTCTCTTTCTATCGTTATCGATCGTCTTTTTGTAGGCTTCGGAGCCGTTGGTTCTGCCGAAGATAAATAAGGCTACCGCAAGCATAAGCTCACCGCCGATTAATGCGATAAGCCTTATATATAAATCGACGTCTTTGCTTACCGAAAAGGTTATTATCGTGCTTGAGAAGATTATCATAATAATCAACGGGAAGGCGCAACCTGCCATTAAATCTTTAAACTCAAGCCAAATTTTTTTCTTTAAGGAGTGTTGAACTTCGATCTCTTCATCAAACAAATCATTTTCCAAAGGTAATTACCCCCCTTTCACAAATAAATATATCCAACGGAACGTCGTGTTCCTCTTCAAATTCGTCTTCACACATCTGCAGGCTATAGCCTAAACCTGCCTTTAACACGTCGGGATGAGCGGCGAAATACCTGTCGTAATAGCCGCCGCCGTAGCCCAGCCTGTACCCCTTTGAATTGACGGCCAAAAGGGGGGCTATGCACACGTCTATCTCCCCTTCGTAGGCTTGTCCTACAGGCTCCGAAATACCAAAAGAATTTTTTATAAGCTCGGTATCCGAAGTGTACGCAACGGGGACAATATTATCCCCTTCCACTCTGGGCAAGTACACCGCCTTGCCTGAAGATAAAAGAGCGTTAACTATTGCGTGGGTGTCCGCTTCCGTACCGTAGCTATAATAGATAAAAAAGTTTTTTCTGTCCGCAAACGCAAGCTCGATTACGTCCTTAATAGCCCCGTCCGCAACTTCCCTTATCGAGTTTTGGAAGTACTTGCGTTTTATTTTGTATTTATATCTCAATCCTTCTTTCATAGATCCTCTCGCTTCTTCTCGTCACCGAGCAAAGCACTTCGTAGCTGATAGTGTTACACCGCTCGGCGTAGGCGTCAGCGTCCGTTAAAACGGGCATATATGCCGCCCTATCCGTAGATATAAAGGCGTCCATACACAGCGTTTTCTCACCGAGCGGTACTCCCCTTACAAATCCGTCGGCATAGCCTAAACGGTAGGTATACAGCTTTTTATAATCTTTATCCGCCATATTATAGCCTATACCGCTTGGCACAAAGCTCGTACTTTGGGCAAGACGGGCATACACCCTTAAGGCGGGCTTTAACCCTTCGATTTTAAACCCTTTCGGCATATAGCCGTACAGGGCAAGACCGCAACGCACGCCGTCTTTAATGTATTCCTCACCCAGCGTTACGCCTGCGCTTGCGGCAAGGTGAGCCATTGCTTTAGGGGCGTATTGCTTTACTATACTCTCCGCACTATTGAAAAGCTCAAGCTGACTTTGCCTTGAAATTAAGTCTTCTGGGGCGTACAGGTGGGAATATACTCCGCAAATCCTGTCTGGAGAAAGCTTTTTTAACAGCTTTTTCAAGCCCTTGACAGTGCAACCGTAGCGGTTCATACCCGAATTAAAAGCAACGTGGCAATTAAGCCCTTTTGCAAAGTTAGCACTCCGTATATCCCCGACCGTTGCCGAAAGATTATAGTATTTCATCACTTCCGCATCATACCTGCAAAGGGGCGGCGCAAGCACTAAAACGGGTTTTTGTACGCCTGCCACACGCAGTGCAACCCCTTCTTCCGCAATGGCGACGCAGAAGCCGTCTACTATGTCTTCTATCTCCAAGGCGACCTGCTCTGCGCCGTGTCCGTAGGCGTCCGCCTTGACCACGGCAAAGAAAAATGCATTGCCTATCTTCGAGCGTATAAGTTCGGCGTTATGCCTGATTGCCGTAAGAGAAATAACAGCTAACGTTTTTTGCATACGACATAATATGCCGAACGGGCGAGCAGTTGTTAAAATAATATTTTAACAGCAAAATTAGCTATTTTAAATTCTACCACACTTTACTCAATTTGACAATACCCGTTTTAAAAATAAGATATATATTTTACTATTTTATCACAAACACCCCACATTTGCAATGTTTTTTTGATTCTTTTAACGCTTTACAAGCCTTTATAAAAGTGCTAAACTTTAACTATGGACGTTAAGAGCGAGATATTAAAACAGCTTGACAAAGTCAGGGGCGAATACATTTCGGGTGAGAGCCTTTCTAAAAGTTTAGGCGTTACCCGTCAGGCGGTATGGAAAGCAATACAAAAGCTTGTTTCGGAAGGGTATATAATCCACTCCGTGACCAACAAGGGGTATATGCTTGACGGCAAGTGCGACCTGCTCTCTTCTTCTATTATTTCGGACAGAACGGGGGCGAAGGTTTACTGCTTTGACGAAGTCGGTTCAACCAACACCGTCGCCATGCAAAAACTGAAAGACGACGGCGAATGTATCGTCGTTGCCGAAAGCCAGAGCATGGGCAGAACCAAGAGCGGAGAAAACTTCGCATCTCCCCCTAAAAAGGGCGTCTATATGTCGGTTGCGAAAAAGTGTAATATACCGCTTGAAAACGTGGACGAGTTGCGTAAAAAACTGGCTAGCGGCGTTGCCTTGATTTTAGGCGATTGCTGCGGTACTATGCCCGAAATACGGGACGAAAACGAGCTGTATTTAGACGGTAAAAAAGCCTGCGGAATACTTATCGAAGGGGAAGTAAATCTCTCTTCAAAAATAATTAAGGACGTCGTCGTCGGAATAGGCGTATATACTTCGGAAGTTGAGAAGACTTTGGGCTACATTTCCGCAACCGATACGAGGAATTCGCTCGTGTGCGCAATTTACAAAACGGTTAAAAAGATTATTGACAGAGATTAACTTAAAAGGCTCCGCCGTGAGTTCACGGCTGAGCCTTTTTATCGTTGATTAAACGGTTATTTGTTTATTTTCAATTCGTCCTTAAGGTAATTTACTAAAAAAGTAGCTATCACAATTTTAACCAAATCGGGGATAATGTAGGGATAGACGCAGTAGGTCAACGCTATCTGCAAATTAGTCGCCGTTACGCTGCCTTTATAGATAAACATAAACCACAGCGTTCCGAAGACGTAGCAAACCGCAACGCCAACTACCATTGACAGGGCTAAAATTATAAGTTGAACGACTTGTTTTGCCGCATTGCCCTTAACCTTTTTGCCGATAAGATGCATCTTGTCCGACGTTATTCCCACTATTAATGCGGTGAAGATAAAGCCGATGACGTACCCTGCCGAAGGCGAGACAATGAGTGCATAGAAGTTTTTAAAACACGAAAACACAGGCACGCAACAGATGCCTAAAAGTATATAGACGAGTATGCAGATGACCCCCCTTTTCCAACCGAGAAAGCCTGCAACCATACATACTCCCAACGTCTGCAGAGTAATGGGTATTTCACCGACGGGAATAGCTATCCAGGAGTAGACGACGATGACCGCCGCAAACATGGCGATATAGCATATGTCTCTCGTATACAAGGTGCGTTTAGAAGTTTTTTTGCCGCAACTTACGTTATCGGCAGTTTTTTCAGAACTTGTTTCAATAGTTTTTTCAGAGCTTTTTTCCATAGTTGAATTATAATATTTATACGGTTAAATTGTCAACTAATTATTAGTGATAGGTTTACAATTTATTTTAAAAGAGAGCATTTGCGTCGGTTTGGGTCATATGTATTGACAAAATTGAAGAAAAGTTTTAAAGTATTATTACTGTATTTATTTTGGAAAAGTCGAGCGATGATTTACACGATAACGTTTAATCCTTCTTTAGATTATTATGTAAAAGTTAATAATTATAAGTCGGGTGCAGTTAACCGCACTACCGCCGAACGCCTGATTGTCGGCGGAAAGGGAATTAACGTTTCGCTTCAGCTTAAAGAGCTCGGCGACGACACCACGGCATTCGGGTTCGTTGCAGGGTTTACGGGGGAAGAGATAAGAAGAGAAATCGAAGCGTTGGGGCTTAAACACCGACTTTTTGAAGTTGCCGGAAGAAGCAGGATTAACGTTAAGATAAAGTCTATCAACGAAACGGACATCAATGCCTGTGGGGTTGAAATAACGGCAAAAGACGTTGAGAATATGGTTGAAGAGCTTAAAGGCAAGCTTGCTTTAGGGGACTATGTGGTCATTTCAGGCACCGCCCCTGCTTATTTAGGCGAAGGCATTTATGCAGACGTCATCGACGCTTTGGAAGGCATCGAAGGCGTAAACTTCGTAGTTGACGCCTGTGGGGAGCTGTTGACGCAGACGCTTAAGCACAAGCCCTTTTTAATCAAACCCAACTTATTCGAGCTGTGTGAAATTTTCGGTATTCCGTCTTCTTTAAACGATACAAAAGTTATCGCCGAATATGCAAGGCGGCTACAGAGAAAGGGTGCGAGAAACGTAATAGTTTCCATGGGCTCGGACGGGGCAGTGATGGTAACCGAAACGAAACAGGCTTGCTACGTCAGGGCGGCAAGAGGACAGCTTATCAACTCCGTAGGCGCAGGCGACTGTATGATTGCAGGCTTTTTGCACGAATTTATCAATACGGGCAACTACTTCAAGGCGCTCAACTTTGCAACGGCGAGCGGAAGCGCATGTGCGTTTACCGAAGGCGTTGCCACTAAAGAGCAGATCGAATACGTTGAGAGCTTAATGCTTTAACATAATCTATATCGGAACGGCGCAAGGAATACCTTGCGCCGTTCCGCTTTTTTAATTCTTTTTTGTATGTGCGTTGAAGATTAACGCCATAATAAACGAGAAGACGACCGCCGCAGTTATGCCTGCGCTCGCCGCCGCAAGGCTGCCCGTCACCGCATAGAAAAAGCCCTTTTCGGCACCCTTGATTGCGCCGTTGGCTAAAAGGTAACCAAACCCCGAAATGGGTACGGTTGCGCCTGCGCCTGCAAAGTCGACCAGCGGTTGATAGACACCTATCGCCGTAAGCACTACGCCCGCAAGCATAAAATATACCAATATTTTACCTGCTGTAAGGTCGGTAAAATTTATTATTATCTGCGCAAGCGTGCATATGGAACCGCCTACCACAAAGGCCTTTATAAACATTAATACAATCTCTATAACTTTACTCTCTAACATTTACACCCCCTACTATGCCGCAAATAACGCCTAAATTTCTAACTGTACGGCGTGGGATATGCAGGGGATCGATTCGCCCTGCCCTGACGACACTGTAGAAAGCAGTGCTCCCGTTGCGGCGAATAGAACCTTGCGAAACTTAAGCTGTCTCATTCTCGCCATAACGTAGGAGTTGAGCACCACCGCACTGCACCCTGCTCCGCTTCCCCCTTGAAACTCGTCCTCTATGACCTTATAGATAATCTCTCCGCAGTCGACGTGCTTTTCGGAGATATCGAACCCCTTCTCCCAGCACAAGTCCTTAAGTATTCGGGAACCCAACGCACCTAAATCGCCCGATAAAATCAAATCGTAATCGTCGGGTTCGGTATCCGTATCCCTGAAATGTCTTATAAGCGTGTCTGCACAGGCAGGCGCCATTGCCGCACCCATATTGTTGACGTCGGTCACGCCAAAGTCCACCACCTTACCCATAGTGCCGTTGACTACTTTTACGCCTTCGCCGCTGTTTGCAATTAAGCAAGCGCCTGCGCCCGTAACCGTCCACTGCGATTGGGGCGGACGGGTTGTGCCCTGCTCCAAAGGATAGCGGTACTGCCTTTCCGCACTCGCAAAGTGGCTGCCGGTTGCGGCTATCGCCCTTTGGCAGTAGCCTGCATCGACCATAGCCGAAGCGAGCAAAATGCTCTCGCTCATAGTCGAACAAGCCGAATATACGCCTAAAAAGGGGATATTGAAATCCCTTGCGGCAAACGAAGCGGAGATAATCTGATTGAGTAAGTCCCCCGAAAAGAGTGCGTCCACCTGCTCCCTTTTCAGGTTGGCGTTTTTTATTACCCCGTCTATCACGGTTGAGAGCATCTTGCACTCGGCTTTTTCAAAAGTCGTCTCGCCGAACATATCGTCGTTGAGCGCAGTGTCGACGTAGCTCCCTATTATGCCGCTGCACTCCTTTGTCCCTGCCACCGAAGACGTTGAAATTATCTTGGGGGAATTGTTAAATAATACCGTTCTGCCCTTCTTTTTAGGTTGTTTAAGCATAAAAAATCCCCCCTTTGCAACAGTTTTTGCATTAAGGGGGAAATTATTCCATATTAAACTTAAACGTATTTATCGTAATTTAAAGCTTTTGAATGGTTTTCCTTAAGATACTCTAAAAACGCCTTGCAGGAAGCATAAATTTCTGCATAAGTCCTGTTAAAGTCGTTGGTGTACCAAGGGTCATCTATTATTATCTTTTCGGGTAGAAAATGCCCCAAAAGATGGATTTTTTCCGCATAGCCCATACCTGCCATCGAAACAAGGGCGTAGTAGTTGGACTTATCCATAACAAGGATATAGTCTGCGTTTTTTATCTCTTTTAAAGATATCTGCTTTGCCCTGTGGGAAAAGGTGTAGCCGTTTGCCTTTAACACCCTCTGCGCAGGGGGATAGACGGGATTGCCCTGTTCGCAATCGCTTGTTGCATACGAGCTTATCTCAAAGGAATAGGAAAGATTTTCATCTTCCACCATTCTTTTAAACACCGCTTCCGCCATAGGTGAACGGCATATATTGCCGAGACAAACGAATACGACATTAAACATTATTCACCAAGCTTTGTCTTTCTGATAGGCACGCCGGTAGGGCGATAGCTTTCAACGTACTCTATCGCTTCGTCCATATTTTCGGTGAATTTATAGAGCTTCTCGTGGCAGTAGGAAGCAATAAACTTTTCATCGCAACTGTGTTTTAAAAACTGCTCCAAAATGTCGTAGTAGCCGCATACGTCGTAGATGACGATTGCCTTGTCAAGGCGGTTTAACTGCTTTAAGGTTATAACCTGAAACATCTCTTCAAACGTACCTACTCCGCCGGGCACGATGATGAAGGCGTCCGCACTGTCTTCCATAACGGCTTTACGCTCCGCCATAGTCTCGGTGTAGACGGTTTCGTCGCACTCTTCGAAGAGCTGTTCCACGCCTTCTTCCTTAAAAAATGAAGGCACGACGCCCTTGATGTAACCGCCGCCACGCTTAAATCCCCTTGCGGCTGCGCCCATAAGCCCCGTTCCGCCGCAACCGAAGACGAGAGAGTGTCCCCTTTTTGCTAAAGCTTCGCCGAGCTCTTCCACGGCTAAAATATATTTTTCGTCAATATGTGCGCTTGCCGCACCGAAAATACAAATCTTCATAACATCTCCTAAAGTAAATTTAGTGTACTAATATATTATACAGTTAAACGGGAAAATTGTCAATAACCAAATCTGTTACTTGCCCTTTGGCAGTTCGGGCGTAAAAGAACTTTCCAGCCTGACAGAATTTAAATAGGCAAGAGAGCCAGAGAGAGAAAACTTTAAATACTTTGCAACCAAAATCTGGCGTGTTGCACTGTATTTTTTATTCAGGGCGAAGTCGCCGTACTTTGTGTCGCCTAAAACGGGGCAGCCGATAAAGGACAGATGCGCCCTTATCTGGTGGGTCTTGCCCGTGTGCAAAATAACCTTGACTAAAGCGTAGTCGCCGTAAGTTTTAACAACTTCGTAGTCGGTTAAAATCTGCACCCTGCCGCTTCCCTGCGTGGGATATATGCGAACCTGCGAGCTTTTTTCATCTTTTGATAGGTAGGCTGTAAGCTCTGCCTTGTCCTTTTTAAATGCGTTCTTTGCAAGGCAGAGATAGGTTTTTTCCACATCCCTTTCCTTAAAAGATTGAACCAGCTCTTCCTGCACAGACGCCTTTTTTGCAAGCACGATTAAACCCGAAGTATTCCTGTCCAATCTGTGTACGGGATAGGGTGCCCTTTCTTTAAGCTCAAAAAACAGCCCTTCGCTGGTCACTCCGCTGAACTTATCGGCGACATATACGTTTTCGTCTTCGTACACGGTCAAATGCGACGCCTTTTGCTCCTGTGCGGAAGTGGTGTAATAGACGACTTCGTCCCCTATATAGACGGGGCAGTCCGCCCTTTGCTTAACGCCGTTAACCCTGATATCGCCTTTTTTAATTAGCGCAGTAAACGCAAAACTGCCCTGCGGATAGGTGCTGTCCGTAAAGGCTTTAAGTGTTTGATTTTGGGTAACGGTGAATTTTTTCATAGCAGTGTAATTATAAAATACGTCAAGTATGCCGCAAAAAAGGCAAAGATTAGTTGAACTACGTTGTAAAAAAGTGTGCGTTTAAAGCCTATTTCTTTAACCGACGCCGCAAACGCCGAAATGCAGGCAGGGCAACACAGGAAAAATACGCAGAGCGCAAGCGTGGGCGCAAGCGAAAGGGTTAAGCCTTGCGGGAACAACAGCGCAACCGTTGCGGCTATATTCTCTTTAGCGGCAAAACCCGTCAAGGCGGCATAGGCTATACGCCAATCGGTTATACCCATAGGGTAGAAGCAATAGCATATCAGCCGTGAAAGAGTACCTGCAATACTATCTTCGGCAGAGCAGAAGCCGCTTGAAAAAGAAAAATGCGAGATAAACCAACTTATAACGCAGAATGCAAACACATACGTCGTCACCTTGATTATAAACGATTTAATCTGAAAATACAACTTTTTTAATACGGTTAACGGGCTTGGCGCATTTATCGGGGTTACTTCGGATATAAGCCCTTCCTTCTTACCCTTTAAAATTGCCGAAACGGCTATTGCGAGAGCGACGCCGCCAAAATACAGCACACAGATTGCCGGGAAGGGATTAGAAAAAAGCGGAGATAAAAAGGTTAAAAAGACGGGCGTCTTTGCACCGCAGGGAATGAAGGGCAGAACTGCTATGGTTTTTTTGCGGGAAGAGTCTTGCGCAAAGCCCCTTGTGGTGGAGATTGCCGCCGCCGTACAGCCGAACCCCGACACGAGCGAGAACGCCGCCCTGCCCGATAAGCCCACCTTTTCAAACAGCCCGTCGGTGACGAACGTCAGCGCCGAAGATATTCCGCTTTCGTCCAAAAGTATGAGCGTCAAATATAAAATCGCAAGCTGGGGAATAAAGGACAGAACTCCGCCTACACCCCCGACTATGCCTTCACAAACGAAGGATGAGAGCAGTGGATTTGTTATCGCCCCTGTAAGAGTATTAGGGAGCTTTTCACACAAAAGATTTTCAAGCAACCCCTTTAGCGTTGCCCCTATCATATCGGGCGAAAAGGTTATATAAAAGGTGAAGACGAGCGCAACAATATAGAAAATGCTTGCGAAAAACTTGTTATAAAACAGCTTTTCGACTTTAGTTATTTTAGCGTTACCCCCATAGTATACGCTATCCAACGGGATATTGGTTTGCTCTTCCGCCTTTTTTATACCCCCTACTATGCCCCGTTTAAGCGCATTTACGCTTGTAAATACGGGTACGCCCGTAAGGCGTTCGAGCTTGGATACGTCAATCCAACCGCCACGCCTTTTCAAAAGGTTTAGCTTGGTTAAATAAATAACGGAGTGTGGATTGGACTTGATAATCTTTAACGCAAGGTTTAAAGATGGCGGCAGGGTGGTACCGTCTATCACGCACACGACGGCGTCGGCGTTTAAAATCTCCTGCGTGGCACTGTCTTCTTCCATAGTATAGGCGTTGAAGGAGTAGCTGCCAGGCACGTCGATATAGGTTATGTCTTTAACCGTCTTTTTTGCAGGGGAAGTGGTTACGCCGTGGAAGTTGCCCGTACGCAAGTTGCTGTGAGTTAAGGCGTTGAAGAGCGTGGTTTTCCCTGCGTTTGGGTTGCCTGCAAGTACTATCTTTTTGCTTTCCGCTCTATCTGCCGCCCTGCTTTTAACCTTTAACACGGCTCCACCTCTATGCGCTGGGCAACCGACTTTCTTAAGGCAATCCGATTGTAGCCGCACAAGATTAGCACACTGCTGTTAAACAGACAATAGCCGATAACTGTAATTAAAGCCCCCTTTACAACGCCGAGAGAGCGGAGCCTTTGCCCTGCCGCTCCGTCCACGGCAACAATTAAAATCTTTGCCGACTGCCCTTTATTTAAATTAAAAACGCCCATAGAATAAACTATGAGCGTTTAGGTTTTTTTATGAAGCTATTATAACTTAATTATAGTTAAGATTGCCTTGTCGGAGTTTATGGATATTTCCTTTGTGAAGCCTTCTATAGAGCCTTCTTCCACCTTGCTTGCAAGCACTGCGGGGGCGAAGTTGGCTTGACTTAATACCTTTTTAACCCGGCCTTCTGCGGTGAAGTAAATTTCAATTCTGTCGGTTACTTCGAAGCCCGCTTCCTTTCTCATATTCTGAATCTTGGAGATAAGCTCCCTTTCAACGCCTTCGTCGATTAGCTCTTCGGTGAGCGTGGTGTTTAAAGCAACCGTTATTCCCTTATCGGCAGCGGCGACGAAGCCTGAAGCACTTTCGGTGAATATCTGCAAGTCTTCTTCCGTCAACGTTACGTCGATGTCTGCAATCGTATACGTTCCGCCGTTTTTTACTGCGCTTACCACTTCGGCTGCGTCGCACTCGGCAAGGAATTTGGAGATTGCGCCGAGCTTTTTGCCGTACTTGGGTCCGAGAGTTTTAAGCTGGGGCTTTAACTTGTAGTTAATATACTTGGTTGCGTCGTCTGCCATCTTCAAACTCTTTACGTTGAGCTCGTCCAAAATAACCGAAGTCTCTTCTTCCGAGAGTGAGAACGTGCGGTTGGTCACCACTACCATCTCCGAAAGGGGCTGACGGTTTTTGACGTTGCCTGCGTTACGGGCGGCTCTGCCTAAAACTACGATATCCATAACGCCGTCCATAGCTTTTTCAAGCTCGGTGTCGATATAACTCTCTTCCGAAACGGGGAAGGAGCAAAGGTGTACCGACTTGGGTGCGTCTTTGTAGAACTGCGGTACTAAATTCAAGTACATCATCTCGGTGATAAACGGCGTGTAGGGTGCGCTTATCTTCGAAAGGGTTACAAGGCAGTGATAGAGCGTGGTGTACGCCGCCGCCTTATCTTCCGTCATATCGCTGACCCAATAGCGTTCCCTGCCACGGCGGATATACCAATTCGAAAGAATATCGACGAACTCCTGCAATGCCCTTGAGCTCTCCGTGATTTCGTAGCTCTCCAAATCTTCGTCTACAAGCTTGACAAGCGAGTTGAGCTTGCTCAAAATCCACTTATCCATAAGTGAGAGCTTGCAGTCCTTTAAAGAGTACTTTGAAGGGTCGTATTTGTCGATTTCGGCATACAGCGTGAAGAATGCGTATGCGTTCCAAAGCGTTCCGATATACTTTCTCTGTACTTCCGAAACGGCGTCTTCATAGAAACGGGAAGGGAGCCAGGGAGCCGAGCTGGTGTAGAAATACCAACGCACTGCGTCTGCTCCCTGCTTGTCGAGTACCGTCCAAGGGTCGACGACGTTGCCCTTGTGCTTGGACATCTTGATGCCGTTTTTGTCGTTGACGTGACCCAACACTATACAGTTTTTGAAGGGCGCTTTGCCGAAGAGTATGGTGTTTATTACGAGCAAGGTGTAGAACCAACCCCTTGTCTGGTCAACCGCTTCCGAGATGAAATCCGCAGGGAATGTCTTTTCAAACGTCTCCTTGTTTTCAAACGGGTAGTGATACTGCGCAAAGGGCATTGAGCCTGAATCGAACCAGCAGTCTATAACTTCGGGCGTTCTCGTCATCTTGCCGCCGCACTTGGGGCAGGTGCAGGTTAAATTATCCAAATAAGGTCTGTGCAGTTCGATATCCTTATCCATATCCAGACCGCACTTTTCTTTTAATTCCTGTTTAGAGCCGATAACTTCTATCTCTCCGCAGTCGGGGCAGACCCAGACGGGAAGGGGCGTACCCCAATACCTGTCTCTGGAAAGTCCCCAGTCTATTACGTTTTCAAGGAAGTTACCCATACGCCCTTCCTTTATGGTGTCGGGCATCCAATTTACCGAACGGTTGGAAGCGATAATATCATCCTTAACCTTGGTTACGGCAATAAACCAGCTTGAGCGTGCATAGTACAAAAGGGGCGTGTCGCAACGCCAGCAGTGGGGATAGTCGTGTTCGAAGGGAACGACCTTGAAAAGCGAGCCTTCGGCTTCCAACCTTTCGATAATCGACTTATCTGCCTTTTTAGCGAATACGCCGTTTAAAGAGTTGAATCTCTCATCGAAGCAACCCCTTTCGTTGACGAGCTGAACGACGGGGAGATTATATCTTTTACCTACCTTATAGTCGTCTTCGCCGAACGCAGGAGCAATGTGAACTACGCCGGTGCCGTCGCCCATTGTGACGTAGTTATCGCATACAACGTAGTGCGCCCTGTAGGGCTTTGAGCCGGGAGAGAGCCTTGCCACTTCCTTCGTGGTTTCGGGGAATAAAGGTTCGTATTCCAAACCTTCCCAGTCCTTGCCGAGCTTTCTATCCACAATCTCGCAGTTTTCAAAGAACTTTGAAACGAGTGCTTCCGCCATAATATAGTTGGCACCGCCTGCGTTTATCTCTACGTAGGGTTCGTCGGGGTTCATACAGAGAGCTACGTTGGAAGGCAAGGTCCAGGGCGTAGTCGTCCAGGCGAGAATGTAGTGGTTATCGTAACCCTTTATCTTAAAACGGGCAACGACGGAGTTTTCCTTTACAAGCTTATAGCCTTGCGCCACTTCGTGAGACGAAAGCGCAGTTCCGCAACGGGGGCAGTAGGGCACGATTTTGTGTCCTTTATACAAAAGACCCTTTTCGTGCATCTTTTTTAACGCCCACCACTCCGACTCGATATACTTGTCGTCGTAGGTGACGTAGGGGTTATCCATATCTACCCAATAACCCACTCTGTCGCTCATCTTTTCCCACTCGCTCTTATACTTCCAGACCGACTGCTTGCACTGCTTGATGAAGGGTTCGATGCCGTACTTTTCAATCTGGGGTTTGCCGTCTATGCCTAAAGTCTTTTCAACTTCGAGCTCTACGGGCAAGCCGTGAGTATCCCAACCGGCTTTTCTTAAAACGTGGTTACCCTTCATGGTCTTGTAACGGGGAATTATGTCCTTCATAACTCTCGTTAAGATGTGACCGATATGGGGCTTTCCGTTTGCGGTAGGGGGGCCGTCGTAGAACGAGAACTCCTCCCCGCCTTCGTTTTTTGCAACACTCTCTTCAAAAATTCCGTTCTCCTTCCAGAACGCAATAATCTCTTTTTCTCTCTCGACAAAGTTTAAAGACGTGTCTACCTTCTTGTACATATTTTAACCTCTTAAATAGATTTTCAAAGTTATAAAAAAAGGACGTCCATCATTTTGGACACCCTTATATTGTATAATAAACGTGTTTATAAACCACCAAAACAAACCTGCATTTGCCGTAACTTGTAACGGGTTACGAATCCGCATACCCTTACTTGTCGCCGTTGGGGGTATGGGCTGAAAGGTGATATCCGCCAAGATAAGCTTACTTTCTCACACCAACCGAAAGCTCTCTGTAAAGCTTTAATTCAAGGGGCGTTGTCCTTCGTCATCGCCTTTGAAATTTAATTGTAGCTATATTATATAAAAATTTGCTTTAAAAGTAAAGCGATTTTAACTTAATTAATCTTAAAGCTTGATTGCCGCCTTGGCGTTTATATCCATAGGTGCAAAGTTTCCTGCCAGATATTGGTTTAACCCTTCTGCCGCTATCATTGCGGCGTTGTCCGTACAGTAACGCTTGGTGGGTAGAACGAGCTTTAACCCCTTCTTTTTGCAAGCTGAAGAAAGCTGCTCCCTTAAGTAGTCGTTGGCGACCACGCCGCCGCCTGCCGTAACAGTGGCTACACCCCTTAATATGGCGCAATCAACCGTCTTTTTGACGAGCGGATCGATAGCAGCTTTCTGGAAGGAAGCCGCCACGTCTGCACCGCAAATTTCTTCCCCCTTTTGGCTTAAATTGTGGCAATAGTTGATAACCGAAGTCTTGAGTCCGCTGTACGAAAAGGTCAATCCGTCACCGTGTTTTACGAGTGCGGAAGGAAAATCTATACAAGCCTTTCCCCCTTGCGCCAAACGCTGAACGTTGGGTCCGCCGGGATAGGGGAGAGACAACACCCTTGCAACCTTGTCGAAAGCCTCTCCGCAGGCGTCGTCGCAGGTGCCGCCGAGCACTTCCGCTTCTAAATACGATTTAGTATGCAGTATCGCCGTATGACCGCCGCTTGCAAGTAAGGTTATAAAAGGGGGCTTCAAATTCTCGTCCACAAGGTAAGACGCCGCCATATGCCCACGGACGTGATTTACGGCAATCAGGGGGATATTCCTTGCGTAGGCAAACGCCTTGGCAAAGGACAGCCCGACGAGAAGTGCGCCTAAAAGCCCTGCCCCGTACGTTACGGCAACCGCATCGACTTGGTCTGCAGATATCCCTGCGTCTTTGAGCGCTTGAGATACCACTTCGTCCACGGCGTCGGTGTGAGCCCTGCTGGCTATTTCGGGCACTACGCCGCCATAGAGCGCCTGTTCGGAAGCGGACGAAATAATCTTGTCGGAAAGAATTTTCCTGCCCTTAATTATTGCGCAAGCCGTTTCGTCACAACTCGATTCGATGCCTAAAATTATAGGTTCGGGCTTGATTTTGTAGTTTGATAAATCGTACATAGTTACTTAAAATACGCAAAACACGACATAAATACAATATGCCGTGTTTAAATTTGCAAATAATTAAATCTTTTCGTAGAAGCCGTCGGGGTCGGTGTTGATATCGTCGCCTGCGGCAATTTCGGAAAGCGTTGAATTTTCGTCGACGGCGTGGCTTTCTTCGGAATAGGCTTGATTTAACAGTGCGGCATTGTCCCTATCGATCTTACCGTATACTTCTACGAGCAAGCCCTTAACCGCAGGAATAATCTTATTTAAGAACACCAAAAGATCATCCGCTTCCTGCGCCGTGTAAAAGGTTGCCTGAACCATAGTTTTGAGTATGTAATCTACACGCTTAAGCCTGATTAACGCACACTGGGCTGTATCTCTTTTTACGTGAATTTCGTCTAAATCTGCAAGAACGCTTAAATAGCCGCCTGCTTCGGTACCCGCTAAAAAGAGCTGGTCGGCAAAGATTCTGCCAATACGGGGGAAAATCTTTTTTCCGTAAAGGCTGATGATGTGTTTGCGGAGTTCTTCCGCAGCCTGCTGATAGGATAAAGTGCGTTGATTTTGCATAATCTGTTCTCCTTATTCTTGCGCTATGCAACGCTTGATTTTAATTATAATTTTTTAAACCGTCTTTTTGAGATAGTCTATTATAAAGCCCTGAATATCACCGTCCATAACAGCCTGAATGTTGGTATTTTCATAGCCTGTGCGGTGGTCCTTTGCAAGGGTGTAAGGGCAGAATACATAGGAGCGAATCTGACTGCCCCACTCGATTTTCTTTATCTCGCCCTTGAGCTCCGCATCTGCCGCTTCCCTCTCTTCAATCTGCCTTTCGATGAGCTTTGCACGAAGGTATTGGAACGCCATTTCCTTGTTCTGGAGCTGGCTTCTTTCGTTCTGGCAGGTTACCACGATGCCCGTGGGGAAGTGGGTTATTCTTATCGCCGTTTCGGTCTTATTGACCTTCTGTCCGCCTGCGCCTGAAGAGCGGTAGACGTCTATCCTTATGTCTTCGTCACGGATTTCGACTTCCGCTTCGTCGTCGACTTCGGGCATAACTTCCAATGAAGCAAAGGAAGTGTGACGGCGTTTATTTGCGTCGAAGGGGGAGATACGAACCAAGCGGTGAACGCCCTTTTCTGCCTTTAAAAAGCCGTATGCGTTTTCGCCTTCCACCTTGAAAGATACCGACTTTATGCCTGCTTCGTCGCCATTTTCCAAATCGAGCTCGGTGACTTTAAAACCGGACTTTTCACAATAACGCTGGTACATTCTGTACAGCATAGACGTCCAGTCACACGCTTCGGTGCCGCCTGCGCCGGAGTGCAAATTCAAAATGGCGTTGTTTGCGTCATACTTACCCTTCAAAAGCGCCCTAATTCGCATCTGCTCTATATCGTCTTCCGCTGTGGCAATCATCTGCTCAAGTTCGGGAATTAAGCTCTCGTCGTCGGCTTCTTCGATTAAATCGATGAACGCAAGCGCATCGGCTATCGCACCTTCGCCTTTGTGATATGCTTCAATCTTGTTTTCAATCGAAGATATCTCCCTGCCGACGTGCTTGGATTTTTCTAAATCCTGCCAAACTTCGGGCTTCTCCTGCTCTTTTTTCAACTCTTCCAACTTACTGCCTATATTGTCTATATCAAGGGCGTACTTCGCCTCTGCAAGCGTATCGGTAAGAGCTTTGAGTTTTAATCTGTAATCGTCTGCTTTAAACATAATTAACTATTTCTTATTTTTTAGGGCGGTGTATGGGCGTGCCTGCAGGTACGAAGTTGCCCTGTGCGTCGATGGGTGTTGGAACTTTAGCGTTTACCGCATTGCCCGTTGCTCTCGCCGCAGGGGCTTGGGGTGATACAGGCGCCTGGGGTGCTACAGGGGCTTGGGGAGCTACAGGCGCTTGGGGTGCCTGCGCCCTTACTGCCGAAGCAGGGATACGCACTATCCTACCCTTTAAAAGACGGGAGATGGTAGTGGTTTGAATTCTGTCTATCATCTCTTCAAACATTTCGTGACCTTCCTGCTTGTATGCAATTACAGGGTCCTGCTGGGCGTAGCCACGAAGGCCGATACCCTTACGGAGCTGATCCATTGCGTCGATATGGTCAACCCAATATCTGTCAACCGCACGGAGAAGCTCGTCACGCTCTATCTGGTGGAAGTCTACCTGACCGAAGGTTTCCTTTTTAACGTTTTCAATCTTCTCTTCGTAGGATTTCGTCACTTCCTTAACTATCTTGTGAATTGCCGCTTCATAGTCCCAACGGAGAAGCATTTCTTCGGTTATGACGAACTGACACTCGTCGGGATAAACTTTCTGCTGCAGGGCGGCGTTTAACTCTTCTGCGCTCCACTGTTCGGGCATAGCGTCGGTGTTAACGGTCTCGCCCACGATCTTTTCAACGTAGTCGGGGATATATTTTAAAATCTGCTCGTGCACGTCGCCGCCACGAATAACCTTAAGCCTTTCTGCATAGATGAGCTTACGCTGTTCGTTCATAACTTCGTCGTACTGCAAGGTGTTTTTACGCATACCGAAGTTTCTGCCTTCGATTGCCTTTTGCGCATTTTCGATTGAACGTGAGAGCATCTTGGACTGAAGACTGTCTTCTTCGTCCATAAGCGAAGTATAAATACTCTTTAACCTTTCGCCGCCGAATCTCTTTGCAAGTTCGTCTTCAAGCGAGATGAAGAATACCGATGCGCCGACGTCGCCCTGACGGCCTGCACGGCCACGGAGCTGGTTGTCAATACGGCGTGAGTCGTGGCGTTCGGTACCTAAAATGCAGAGACCGCCAGCTTCTATTACCTTCTCCTTTTCGGCGTCGGTCTCGGCTTTGAACTTTGTATAGAGCTCTGCATAGCGATCCCTTGCCTTTTGCTCTTCTTCGGTGAACTCCCTGTCGGCATAGGAGAGTGCAACTTCTATCATATCGTGGTCAAAGCCTTCTTCTCTCATACGCTTCTTTGAAAGATATTCGGGGTTACCGCCGAGCAGAATATCCGTACCACGACCTGCCATGTTGGTTGCAATAGTCACTGCACCGAACCTGCCTGCCTGTGCGACAATCTCCGCTTCCCTTTCGTGATTCTTTGCGTTTAAGATGTTGTGCTTAATGCCGTTACGAAGGAGCAACCTTGAAATCTCTTCGGACTTATCTACCGTTACGGTACCTATAAGCACAGGCTGACCTTTATCGTGACGCTTTGAAACTTCTTCAACGATTGCCTTTTTCTTGCTTTCAACCGTTGCGAAGATTACGTCCGCTTCGTCTATACGCTGAATGGGTCTGTTGGTGGGAATGACGACGACGTCGAGATTGTAGATGGTTCTGAACTCCGCTTCTTCAGTCTTTGCCGTACCCGTCATACCCGAGAGCTTGTTGTAAAGCCTGAAGTAATTCTGGAAGGTTACCGTTGCCTGCGTCTTATTCTCTTCCCTGATCTTAACTCTTTCCTTCGCTTCTATTGCCTGGTGGAGTCCGTCGGAGTAACGCCTGCCGACCATTATACGACCCGTGAACTCGTCTACTATCATAATCTCGCCTTCGGGCGTTACGATATAGTTTTCATCCTTGGCAAACAGCTCGTGCGCCTTGAGCGCCTGTTGAATGTGGTGGTTTAAATCCGCATTCTCGATGTCACCGAGGTTTTTAATGCCGAAGAACTTCTCCGCCTTGGCTGCGCCGTTTTCGGTTATGGTTACCGACTTATCCTTACGGTCGATGATATAATCCCAAGTTTCCATATCCTTGCGGATGGCTTCTATCTTGCGGTTTATCTCTTCTTCCTCTTCCGTGAGCTGCTGGTTCTTCTTCTTTTTAACGGGGGCTTTATTCTCCGCTTCCTTCTTGTCGTCGTCGAAGCCGCCGTGAAGGTTACGGACGAATCTATCCACCTGCTCGTAGAGCTTTGAGCTCTCGCCGCCCCTGCCTGAAATAATCAAAGGGGTACGGGCTTCGTCTATTAAAATGGAGTCAACTTCGTCGATTATGCAGTAGTTAAGCTCCCTTTGAACCATTGCGTTTAAGTTATTTTTAAGGTTGTCACGGAGATAGTCGAAGCCAAGCTCGTTATTGGTTGCGTAGATTATATCGCACTTATAAGCTTCCTTCTTTGCGCTGTCGTCCATACCGGGAACGACGACGCCCACCTTTAAGCCCATGAACTTATGAACCTTACCCATCCACTCTGCGTCACGCTTTGCAAGGTAGTCGTTGACGGTTACGATGTGTACGCCCTTGCCTGTAAGTGCGTTTAAGTATGCAGGAAGGGTGGAAACAAGGGTTTTACCTTCACCCGTTCTCATCTCTGCAATACGACCTTGATGCAGGCAGATACCGCCTATTATCTGAACGTGGAAGTGCTTCATCTTAAGCACTCGCCAGCTCGCTTCTCTTAAAGCTGCGAATGCGTCGAACATAATATCGTCCAACGTCTCGCCGTCGGCAAGCCTTTGCTTTAAAATGCCCGTCTGGCTTTTAAGCTCTTCATCGCTCATTGCTGCGTATTTAGGCTCTAACGCTTCCACCTTGTCGGCAAGCTTATTAAGCTTCTTTATAGCCCTGCGGCTGTCGGCATTTGATAAAAAATTTAAAAGTCCCATTAGTTTCTCCGATATCGATTAGTTGATTGTCAACAATATATTAGTCTATTCTATATTATACTATATTTAACTGACTATGTAAAAGCTTTTTTTAAAAAAATTTAGAATATTTTTGGAATAAAAAACAGAAAAAACAGACGGGCAGTAGCCCGTCCGCTTGATTTAATAATTGTTTGTTACGCATTTATATCCATAAACGCAAATTTGTCGACGTCGAAAAGCCCCGTATCCAACAGCTTAACGTGGGGAATGACCGCAAGCGAGAGAAAGGCGAGCGACATAAACGCTTCCTGCTCTCTGTCAACGCCCATAGCATACGCCCTTTCTATTAGCTCCTTACTGTCCCTTTGCAAGCTCTCGGCATCCCTTGAAGACATAAGTCCGCCGATGTCGAGCGTGAGCGAATGAACTTCTCCCGTCTTCTTATCGACGATGACCATGCCGCCGCCGATGCGCTTAAGCTCGTTCGCCGCCTTTGCCATACTCTCGTTATCGTCGCCTAAAAGTATGACGTTGTGGGAGTCGTGGGCAATGGTTATACCCATAGCTCCGCCCTTGAAGCCGTAGCCCTTAAGTAGTCCCTTGCCGATATTTCCCGTGAGCTTGTGCCTTTCGACGACCGCCATCTTTAGTACGTCTGTGCCGACGATATCGACGTCGCCGTCCTTGCTCTTAATCTCCATAATCTCACAGCCCGTTACGACGTTGCCGGGGAGTATGGTCATAACGTTTGCCTTGTCGCCCTTTAAGGTGAGAGTGAAATCTTCCGCCTTAAGCTCGCCCAGATGAACGGTGTTTAACACGCTTTCGGGCAGATAGCGTTTAGAAGTATCGAACAGGGGTTTGCCGTCCTTTGCAACCAACTTACCGTCCTTGAATACGAGCTTTGCGTTGAAGTTTTCCAGCCCGTCAACTACTACAAGGTCGGCAAAGTAGTAGGGTGCGATTGCGCCCCTGAATTTTAAATTATAGCACTCGGCGGAATTGAGCGTGGCAATGGTTACCGCCCAGACGGGGTTAAGACCGCCTGCAACTACCTTTCTCAATGCGTCATCGATATGCCCCTTTTCCTTTAAGTCGGCGGCGTGCCTGTCGTCCGTACACATCAAAAACCTGCGCATATTGGCGGGGGTAACCGCCTTTGAGTTGGACACGATGTTGCGTGTAGAAGAGCCGTGTCGAAGGTGAACGTACATACCCTTTGATATCTTTTCTTCAATCTCTTCCACGCTCACGCACTCGTGGTCGGTGGATATACCGCCGCAAAGGTATGCGTTTAACTCCTTGCCCGAAAGCGACGGGGCGTGTCCGTCGATAACCTTGCCGCTATCGTGGGCAGACTGCAATTTTGTAAGCACGTCGGGGTCGGCGTAGATAACGCCTGGGAAGTTCATAAATTCGCCCAAACCGTTGATATATGAGTCGGTGATATGCTCTTTAATGTCCTTACCTGCAAGCGTTGCGCCGCTCGTTTCAAACGGGGTTGCAGGCACGCAGGAGGGCAGTTGAACCTTGACGTCCAAGGGCACGTTCTCCGAAGCCTTTGCAATATACTCGGCACCCGCCATTCCGCACACGTTGGTTATCTCGTGGGGGTCGGCAATAATCGTGGTGGTACCCCTTGGAACTATTAAAGAAGCAAACTCTTCGGGGGAGAGCTGACTGCTCTCGATATGGACGTGGGCGTCTATATAGCCGGGCAGAACGGTTAACCCCGCAACGTCTATCTCTTCTTTTCCGCTATAGGTGCCAACGCCGATAATCCTGTCCGCAACGATGCCTATATCGCCGCTTTTTATATCGCCTGAAAACACGTCCACATACTTCGCATTTTTAAGCACGATATCGCATTGGGTGCGGCATATTGCCGCATCAATCAAATTTTTAAGCATATTTTTACCCCTTGTTATTTATTAATCTTCAGTTAAAATTTTAACTGCATTCCGTCCGAAAAATCAGTGCGGTATTTAAGCGCAACCGCACCGGTTACTATCGATGCGTTTGCAAGCGCCTTACCCTTTGAAGGACGGGGTTCGATGGAGATATTTTCGGTATCGATCTCTTCAACCGAATTATCCGAACGAAGAATTGCCACCTTGTAGGGAATGGTGACGTAGTCGGCAAAGACAACTTTGGACTTGCCGTCGACTATCATCATACCCTTTCTGCCCCTGCCTATAGGGTTGAAAAGCGAAGCGATAACCTTTTTAATACAGCCCTGGTCGGAGACGATTATTATTTCGCCTTCGCCATAGAATTGAGTGGCAAATATTACTTCGTCACCGTCATTGAGCAGCATACCCCTAACTCCTGAGGTGACCCTGCCCTGAACGGGGACGTCGTCCTTGTCGGCGTTAAGGCAGATGCCTTCTTTTGAGATGAAGCACATCGTACTCTGCATATCGGGGTCGAACTGCTCCACGTTCAAAAGCTCGTCCCCCGTCTTGAGCTTGATTGCAGGGAAGACTGCACGGGCGACGGAATACTCCGCCCACACGGTACGCTTAACCGTACCCTGCTTTGTGAAGAAGAGCAACTCGCCTTCGGGCATCTTTTCGCCTATAGGGAAGATTTTAACGGGCTTTTCGCCACGCAAAGCGGCGTCGTAGAATTCCTTTAGTTTTATACCTGTACCGCCCATGCCTGAAGCTTCGAACTGGTTTAAATCGACTTTGACGCAGTTGCCGTAGTTGGTGAATATCAGCGCCCCAGCGTCCGAGCGGGTTACGACAGTCTGCTTATACATACCGTCTCCCCTGTATACAGAAGGCAACGGCTTTTTAAACTTCTGGTCGAACTCGATCTTTTCGATAAATTTAACGTTGTCGTTTGCGGTTATCGTAAGCACCCAATCGGTTGCGGCACGCTTAATATCCTGCCTGAATACGCTGATATCCTCTAAAGACGATACAATCTGCGACTTTCTGGGGCAGGGATATTTATCCCTAATCTCTCTCATCTCGTCCTTGACTATCTGCATCTGCTTTTCCCTGCTTTCAAGGATAGCCTTTAAACGCTTAATTAGCTTTTGCAAATCGGCAAGCTCCTGCTCAAGCTTTGCAATCTCAAGCTTTGCAAGGCGTGCTAAACGCAAGTCGAGTATCGCCTGCGCCTGAACCTGCGTTAAGGCAAACCGCTCCATAAGGCGTGCCCTTGCAACGGCGGTAGACTCGGAAGATTTGATAATCTTGATGACTTCGTCGATGTTGTGTACGCCTATTATTAAGCCTTCCAATATATGGCAACGGGCTTCCGCTTCCTTTAAATCGAACTTGGTTCTCCTTACCACGACTTGGCGTTGGTAAGCGACGTAGTACTTTAAAATATCCAAAAGCCCAAGCTGCCTAGGCTTGCCCCCTGCGATGGCGACCATATTGATACCGAAAGTACACTCCAGATCGGTATACTTGAACAGATATGCAAGTATTGCGTCTACGTCGGCATCCTTTTTGCAGTAGATGACCGCCCTCATGCCCGTACGGTCGGACTCGTCCACAATGTCTGCAATACCGGAGAGAATTTCCTTTTTCTCTTCCTTTAATATCATAATCTTTCTTAAAAGCTCCGCCTTGTTGGTCTGATAGGGGAGTTCGGTAAAGATTATCTCCTTCTTGCCGTTGTCGCCGTTTTCTACGGAATATTTGGCACGCAAGGTTATCTTGCCCCTGCCCGTTTCGTACGCCTGCTTAAGCTCGTTTTCGATGATATAGGCGCCCGTAGGGAAGTCGGGTCCGGGAATGATTTTCATGAGTTCCGCAAGGGATATGCGGGGGTTATCGATATACGCACAGCAACCGTCGATGACTTCGGTTAAATTGTGGGTGGGTATATTCGTGGCAAGTCCTACTGCAATTCCGCTTGCGCCGTTAACCAACAGATTGGGGTACCTGCCGGGGAGAATATCGGGCTCTAATAAACTGTCGTCAAAGTTAAAGGAAAAGGGAACGGTCTCCTTATCCAAATCTTTTAAAAGCTCTAAAGCAAGCGGCTCTAATCTCGCTTCGGTGTATCTCATTGCAGCAGCGCTATCGCCGTCCACCGAGCCGAAGTTGCCGTGACCGTTGACGAGCGTCATACGCATATTGAAGTCCTGCGCCATTCTGACCATTGCGTCGTAGACCGAGCTGTCGCCGTGGGGGTGATACTTACCCATACAGTCACCGACTATTCTTGCCGACTTCTTATGCGGTTTATCGGGGGTTAAACCCATCTCCGACATAGTGTACAGTATACGCCTTTGAACGGGCTTTAAGCCGTCTTCCACCCTGGGGAGCGCTCTGTCCAATATTACGAATTCCGCATACGGCAACATGGACTGGGGCATAACTTCTTCTAAAGGAGTGGTGAACACCTTGCCCTGCGGTATTATTTGCTGAAAATTATCGTCCTTCTTTCTTGCCATAGCGATTAATCCTCTGCATTTGTATAACTATCGTTCTGCTTTACGACGTTTACCTTTTCGATAAAGCCGTCTACCTTATTGAAGTCGGCATTCTCCTGCAAGAACTGCTTTCTGCCTTCAACCTTATCGCCCATAAGTAGCTCTATCATAGAAGCCGCTTCCGCAACGTCTTCAAGGGTTACCTGAATAAGATTTCTGGTTGCGGGGTTCATAGTCGTCTCCCACAGCTGTTCGGCAGACATCTCGCCCAAGCCCTTGTAGCGCTGGAGCGAATAGCCCTTGCCCACCTTTTTAATCTTTTCGTCTAACTCCTTGTCGTCGTAGGCATACTCCACGATATCCTTTTTATATACCTTATATAAAGGGGGCATGCCGATATAGACGTAGCCTGCCGCCACTAAATCACGCATATATTTGAAGAAGAAGGTTAAAAGTATACAGCGAATGTGCATACCGTCCTGGTCTGCATCGGAGAGAATTATAACCTTTTTATATCTCGTCTTTTCAACGTCGAAGGAGTTGTTAAAGCCAGCCCCAATGGCGGACACGAGCGTCTTAATCTCTTCGTTCTGCAACGCCTGCAAAGCCGTCTTCTTCTGTACGTTCAAGGGCTTGCCACGCAGCGGCAGAATGGACTGGAATTGCCTTACCCTTGCCTGTTTAGCCGTACCGCCTGCCGAGTCGCCCTCTACTATGAACAGCTCGTTCATATCGGGGTTCTTGCCGGAGCAAGGTGCGAGCTTGCCGATAAGGTTTAAACCGTCGTTGTCGGAAGCAGCTTTCGCCACGTCCCTTTCCGCACGGTGTTTAATCCTGTCGTCTGCGGCAAACTTTGCCTTTTTTGCTATCTCATCAAAGGAAGATTTGTTGCCCCTGACGCCCATAAGAGTGGTTAAACCTTCGATAACCGCCTGCTCTACGGGGGCTTTAGCTTCGGGGTTGCCGAGTTTCGTCTTGGTCTGACCTTCGAACTCAACGTTATTCATCTGTACGGTGAGCACTGCGGTTAAACCTTCCTTGACGTCGTCGGCTACAAAGGGGGCGTCCTTCGCCTTTAATACGCCGTTATTCCTTGCATAGTCGTTGACGACCTTTAAAAGCCCTGAATGGAAGCCTGCTTCGTGGTAGCCGCCTTCTACGGTGGAGATGTTGTTGACAAAGGAATACAGGCTCTCTTCGTCGGCCTTGGTGTGGGCAATGGCAAACTCTATTTTAATCTTGCCCGCAGGCGCACCCTTTATCTGGATATCCTTGACCGTAGAATAGTATAAAGGCTGTGAATACAGCTTGGTCTCGCCGTCGCAGACAAAGTTTACAAAGTCGACTAAACCGCCGTCGAACAAGAACGTTACGGGCTCCCTTGCGGGGAGAAGCACTTTGGTTACGGAAGGTTCGCCTTCCCCTTCATCGCTCTCCACAAGCTTATACAGCTTTCTCAAATCTGTAAAATTAATCTTTAAGCCCTTGTTTAAAAACGCAAGCTCCTTTAATCTTTTGAATATGGTTTCGTAGTTCCACTCAACCGTTTCAAACACTTCGCTATCGGGCATAAAGTGAACGAAAGTACCCTTTTTATTTGTCCTTTTGCCCGTGTTGCATAGAGGGCTTTCGGGTATGCCGCACTGCCACTTTTTAGCCTTTTTATCATAGGTGGACGCAAAGCCCATCGTGAATACCGTCTTGCGGTAGACTTCTACCTTGAGCCACTTTGAAAGGGCGTTGGTGACCGATGCGCCTACGCCGTGAAGACCGCCCGAAAAGGCGTAATTGCCGCTGTCGAATTTGCCGCCTGCGTGGAGCTTGGTGAAAATTAATTCTACGCCTGAAATACCCGTTTTGGAGTTGATATCCGTGGGCATACCCCTGCCGTTATCTTCAACCGACGCAGAGCCGTCTTCATGTAATATTACGCTTATCTCGTCAGCGTAGCCGTTTGCCGCTTCGTCGATAGCGTTATCGACAATCTCCCACAAAATGTGATGCAAGCCCTTTACACCCGTCGAACCGATGTACATACCGGGGCGTACCCTTACGGCTTCTAACCCTTCAAGTACCTTTAAGTCGTCTGCATTATATCCTTTTTCAGCCATAGTTTTTCCCATTGAATTAGTTTTGGTGGTTTGCTTAAGCAACTTACACCCATCATATATTAATTTTACCATATATTGTATAAAAATGCAACTACGACACAATAAATTGTTAAACGATAACAAATAAAAAACCGAGACTGTCTGTCTCGGTTATACTTTTTAATTTTCGTAAAACGCTTAATCGCCAACCACTTCGGGGGAAACTTGCGGAAGCTCTTCAAGCGTCTTGCCCTGATAATGCAAAAGGAGCGCAATGGAGTTTGCCGCACACATAAGCATCGCTATTTCGGTATTCTGCCAGATTCTTGCGGTGTTGACCGTATCGACACGAATGAAGCCGTAATCCTTGCCGTATGCGGAAATTCTGCAATAGACGGTTGAGAATATCTTTTGCTTTTTGAACTCCTTGAGTATGTCGGCATACGACTCGGTGTTTAAATGCATCGTCTGGTTGATGCTGATATATCCTGCGGAGTTTATCGTCTTTTCAATCACGTTGAAGTCGATATGTTCAAATTTTTTCCTTTCCGCCAACACAAAGGACACGCTGTGATTTAAGCCCGTATGCGTTTCAAGGCATATATGGTCGAACATATAGTTGGAAATAAAGGTCTTGAACGTGGTGCTTATCGCAGAAGATATATTCTCGCCACAGGCGGTCAATGCGGAGAAGATATTGAACATCTGTTGCATTGCGGTGAGCTTTTTATCCCTCTCCTTCTGCAACGAGATGTTGGCGTGCTTTTCGGGCAGGTAGATTATAAAGCAGTTTCTGCCCTTCATCTTTGCACGATAGAGCGCCTTATCGGCAACTTCCAACAAATCCTTATAGCACGACGCATTGAGCGGATAGCGGGCAATACCTGTCGACACGGTTATAGCGAGATTGGGAATACCGTCGAACACAATACTGCCGATGTTCATATCGAGCGTGTGACCACAGCTCCACACGTCCCTATATTCGCTCAAGCCGTCCCACACCATCACGAATTCGTCGCCGCCGAAACGGCCGACTACGCCTTTATCGTCGATCGAATCTACGAGATACTGTGCGGTCTGTGCGAGAACGACGTCGCCTATGGGGTGACCGTAGGAGTCGTTTACGTTTTTGAAATTATCAATATCCACAAGGAAGAGACTAAAAGTTCGCTCCTGTTCAATAAGCCATTCAATATAGCCTATGACCGTCTCACGATTCAATACGCCCGTGAGCGAATCAAAGCTATGGCTTAAATCCTTGCCATTGAAATATGGAATTTTTTTAATTTTTTCTATATTTTCCATTTAAAGTCAGCAAACATTAATAATGTCGAGCTAATAACCCCTTGTGATTATTCATCTAACCGATTATAACATAAGATATTAAATATGTCAATATCTTTCATAAAATGTTAAAAAAAAATGATAAAGCCCCCGCATTCGTGCGGGGGCAAATATTTGTTAATTTAACTTATTTGTCGGAAAAAGGTGATTATTTACGCCCCTTTGCCTTTTTAGACTTCTTCTTTTTAACGTTTTCCTTTTCAATCTCTTCGGAATATACTGCGTCGATATCGCCCTTATCCTTGGGTTTTACGATTAAGAGTACTGCGAGTGCAACCAGGAATACGCCAGCTAAAGAGAAGAGTACTATGGAAGTAACGTTCTTTTCAACCCAGTCGCTCTCACCCTTTAAGGAAGTCGTTTCAACCGAAGCCGAAACTACAGCGTACTGGTAATCGGTCTGCTTGGAGTTATTGTCTTCAAGCGTAAGCCTTATGACGTAGAAGTCTTCAACCGAACGGGGAATGAAGGATACGGAAGTTGCGTTCCAATTCAACTCCTTAAACAATTCATAGTTTTCGTCCGTCTCTAAAAGGCTGCTTGCAGGTTTAACCGTCGTGAAGTACTTACGGGTCTGTGCGTCGTTGAATAAATCGTCAACATCGCTCTTAAAGCTCTCATAATCATACTTCGTATTAAGAGCATCGTTAAGTCCGTCTCTGTCAACAATGTATAAGTCGTACTTCGTGGTGTAGGTACCGCTGACGCCCTTGATGGTAAAGCTTACGCCGCTGTATGAGCTGTTGACGTACGCAATCGAGAGCGAATCGGGGGGAGTTGCCGTCGCTTCCTTATAGGAAACGTGGAACTCAAAGAAGGGCAAAAGATCTGCAAAGTCTTCGTTCCAGACATCTTCTTCGGTAATCTTTTCCCAGACGATTTCGCCGTCGACTAATGTGGGATAGCGCATATCGTTGCCGAAGCTGTCGGTTATAAATATGGTAAATCTATAATTTACGTCCGCCTCGCTTAAGCTGATTGCAAGTGCGTTTGCCGCAAGAGAAGTTGAGCTTGAACTCGTCTTTGCCTTATAATAGATGGAGTATTTGTAATCGCCTTTGTTTAAGTAATCGTCGGTATCCGCCAAATCGAAAACTTCACCGCCGACGACGAGATTGTCGAACGAAGGAAGATAGAACTTGCTGTCCGTACCGGCATAGAGCTTGCCGTCTTCTAATTCCGCAATCGCTGCGTCAATCTTTGCCTGATATGCCGACTGAAACTGCTGAACGGTCTGCTTGTATGCATAGAGTACGGGGTCGGTCTCCTCCGCCGTGGTATCGGTTGCCGTAAGATTGCTCTCCTGCGCATAGGTCAAACCGGGTTTATGTGCGGTTTCGTCTATGAGCTTTAAGAACATGGAAGATTCTCCGCTTCCCTTAACGTCCGCAATATCGACCACTGCGTCGTCCTTTGCATACCAATCGACAAAGACGATGTCGCTCTGTGCGTTGCTAGTTCCCCTGTCTGCTATCTTGTAATAAATCTTAACCAAGCCGTAGACGTTATCGTTGAGCATCGAGCTGGGGATAAACGTGTTTTCGTCCCTTATTATTCTTATCGAAGAAGACGACGTAACTTCTATGAAGGGATTGTCTGTAGAGTTTTCACCTTCACCCGAATAGTTGTACTTATCGTAGTCGAAGTTCGCATCCGCATACTGATCGCCCGAAAGCACATAGTAGTACGCAGTAGCACGGGTGTTGGTACCTATTACGTCGATAACCTTATAGTTAAAGCCGATCGAATCACCGTCGATAAGGTAGGAAGGCGTTTGAGTAAAGCAGAGTACGGGAGCCGTGTTATCGACTATCTTGGTCTCGTACACGATATTGCCGTTACTGTCTTCTTTGGTACTCAAAAGCTCGAACGACTGACCGTTGATATCGTACAATATCATATCTGCCGTATTGTCCTGCTGGCCGTTCGCAAAGGTTGCGCTGAAGGTCAAGGGCGTTACCGCATTATCGCCTGAAGAGACGTAGGTTGCAAACGGCTCGTAAACGTTCTTAAAGGTTGCCCTTTCGGTACCGTTTACAATCAAAGCGTACTCGCCGTCCCTGAAATCACCGAAGGCAATTTTTATGTGGCTGTTTAAATCATAGGAAGCGACGGGGGTTAACACCGTATCGTCCTCAAGCTCCTGAACGACGGACATATCCACTTTGCCTTCCGTTTCGGAAGGGGTGAATACGATATAGTTTTCGGTTATCTTATCTTCCGTAAGAACGTACTGCTGGGATTGAAACCTTAAAACGTATCTTTCGAAGGTGGCGTTGTTAAAGCCGATTTCCATTGAGAATCGACCGACGTCGGTTGCGCTTGTGCGCCAGCTGTAGGCGAGATTCTGGCGGTATTCGACCGTCTCGTTATCACCCACCTTGAACATAGTGTAGACGTGAGTATCGTCTTCAGGGCCTTCCGCAGGCGAAGAAGTAATTTCCGCACCCCTGATGCCCGTGTAGAACACGGCAGAGCCGTCTAACGTCTGCTCATAAACGTCTGCATACGCAGTCTGCGATGCGCCGAGCGCAAATGCCGCCCCGCCTATGGCAACCGCCGAGGCTAGCAAAAGCGAAAGTACTATTTTCTTTTTGGTTTTGATTTTTTGCATATTAAGTCATCCTGTCCGTGCGGAGATTAATAAAAATAACTTTCCGCAACGTTACAATTTTACAATATTAAAGCAAAGCTTGTCAATAAGTTTTGCGCTTTGCAGTGCTTTTATTTGGTTAAGCAGCGGTCGTTTACCGTTAATTTAGACTACAGTCTATATTAAACTTTTTCCAAACGCCCTCGCTGACGGGGGGTTCGGCAATGAAGCGCAACCGCTCTCCCGTAGTGGGGTGGTTCAATCTCAACGAGTACGCCCACAGCGCAAGCTTGCCCTTAACCGCCTTTTCGCCGCCATAGCGCATATCGCCGTAGATGGGGCAGTTGATGGAAGCCATCTGTACCCTTATCTGATGGGTTCTGCCCGTGTGGAGATTTACTTCCGCAAGCGAGAGCCCTGCAACTTCCTGCTTAATTTCGTAGTCGAGCGAAGCGAACTTTGCGCCTTCTTCCGTCTGCGTGCAGACGAAGACCATATTGTTTACGGAATTCTTCTTAAGGTAGTTTTCAAGCGTTGCCTGCTTTTTCGAAGGCACGCCGCAGAGCACTGCAAAGTATCTCTTTTCGAATCCGCCGTTTTTCATCTGCTCGGACAGGCGGGAAGCCGCCTTGGAAGTCTTTGCAAATACCATAACGCCGCCCGTAGGCCTATCCAACCTGTGCACCAGCCCTAAAAATACGTTGCCGGGCTTGTTGTAGGTCGTCTTGATATAGCGTTTTACGCAGTCGAAAAGATTGTCGTCGCCGCTCTCGTCGGGACAACAAGCAACGTTCTGGGGCTTTAAAACGACTATTATCTGATTATCTTCGTGTAAAATTATAAGTTCTTTTTCGTCCATAAATTTTATCGTCCAAAATCCAATGCCAAGGCATTGATTCAATCCGCTCTTCGAGCGATTCAATCCAAGCCGAAGCTTGATGCAATCCACCGCCGAAGCGGTGATTAAATCCAACGGCAAGCCGTTGATTTAGGTGGGATAATTAGAAGGAAATTTCCGTTTGTTTCTTATTTAAACACAGCAAGTCCGCTGCACCCGCAGGGAAGCACCACTTTCTCTTCGTCTGTGGGCAGACCCACTTCGTAGGCTTCGACTTGTGCATTATCGGGCAGAGTCAGGGATAGAATGTTCTTGATGACGGTGGGTTGCAAACCCGTCGTGTAGCTGTTGATAAGCACGAACAGGGGATTATCCGAAAGAAGTTGAGAACACATTTTTACAAAGTCGAACACGTCGTCTTCAATCTTCCACATCTCGCCGCCGGGACCCCTACCGTAGCTGGGAGGGTCCATTATTATCGCATCGTACTTATTGCCCCTTCTGATCTCCCTTGCGACGAATTTTGCGCAATCGTCGATTATGTAGCGGATACCGCTGTTAATACCAGAAAGCCTTGCGTTTTCGCCTGCACGTTCAACCATGCCCTTTGCGGCGTCGACGTGGGTTACTTCCGCACCCGACTTTGCGCAGGCGACGGACGCACCGCCGGTGTAGGCGAACAGGTTTAAAACCTTGATCTTTGCGTCGGGATTTTTCGCCTTGCGCTCTTCGATGAGCGAGCGCATCATATCCCAATTTACCGCCTGTTCGGGGAAGAGACCCGTGTGTTTAAAACCCATAGGCTTGATTGAAAAGGTCAGATCCTTATAGCCTATAGTCCACTGCGCAGGGAAGGGCTTTTTAATCTGCCAACCGCCTCCGCCCTTTTCGCTGCGGCGATAGACGGCGTTTAAGTCCCTTTGACTATATAAATCTTTAGAGCTACCCCAAATTACTTGAGGGTCGGGACGGAGCAACGTAACGTTACCCCATTTTTCAAGCTTCATACCGTCGCCCGTGGCAATTATGCGGAAGTCTTTCCAACAGTCAGCAATCTTCATAATGTTTATTATAATATGTCGTTGCAAAAAAGTAAAGCAAAAATAGGCGTTAACAGCAATTAAGGGCGGACGGCAAATCTGCCGTCCGCCCCGTTTACCCCTTGATTTTACTCAAGAGCCACGAGATAATCGAACAACGTACTGTAATAAGTACCCAGATATTCCATTGCAACCGTATCCGCCTGCAAAAGCGCAATACGTTCGGCGGGGTCTTCTATGGTTAAATAGTAATCTCTGACCTGAATGTATCTCTCAAGGTATGACAGTTCGTAGTCGACGATATAGCCCGTATTGTCCGTGCCGCTTCCGCCCGTCTCGTCGCTCGAAGTAGGCTCACGCAAAGACATATTGAACTGCAGCTGTTCGACCAAAATATCCAGCTCCGTCTGATAGTCGCTTTGGATTTTAGCCGCAGTCTGCGCATAGATGCTGGAGCTTTCCACGTTGTTGGAATTGCACATAATCTTAAGCTCGAAGAGCTGTTCGTCTCTCTTTCTCATCATCTCGTTCTTCTTCTGTTGAGCGGTTCGGAGCAGCTTTTTCTGAACGGTGGTTAAAAGCTCAACTTCCTCTTCGGTTATGTCTACGATATCGAAAATCATCTTCTCACCTCCAGCTCGGCGACGACGCTCTTAACGGGGGCGTTACCGCTGATTTCAACGTATATATTCCCGCCCGAAAGGTTGACGGGTATTCTGCCCGTACCCGAAATTTTACGGCTTAATTTGTCGCAGACAACGGTAATTTCAGGGATTCCGTCCGAGTCGACGTACAGTCGTTTCAACGTCTTTCTTCCGCAATCTCCTATGGGTTCGGAACGCCATATCCTGCCGTCTTCGGTATTTTGAGCGGACAGCGAGTAGAAGCGACCGTCCTTTTCGCAGAACATCTCCCCTTTAGAAATTAAGGGGAAAGAACAGCCCTTTGCGAAGAACACCGCCTTACCGCTTTCGGGGTAGAAGCGCATTATGCATTTATCGCCGTTGTAAGTGCAATCGGCATAGACGTATCCGTCGCCTAAAATATGCACTCTGTCAACCTTGGTAAGACTTCCGCTTAAGCCGTACTCAGACTTAATATCTTCACCGTCGAAGGAGTATAAGCCCGAGTTTGCGGTGAAGTAGTATTTCTGCCCGCACACTCCACCTGAAATAATCTTTTCGCCCATTCTTAAACGGCACTGCGAAGGCGCAATACGGAAATTACGGGAATCGGCGAGAGCCTTGATGACCGTTAAACCGTAATCTCTTACGCATAGCACGTCGTCCTTAAAGTTTTCAAGCTGCTGTATATCCCCCAAACTGCCGTCAAGATAGATATATCCGCTGCCGTCTATGCCTTCCTGCCATTGATTTATCTCAAGACCCGACCAGACCACCTTGTACTTCTCTTTATTGTCCACCGCAAACAACCTGCCGCAATGAACGATACCGCCGTACAAAGCCGAAGGCAGATTTACGGTAAAGCTCTCTTCTTCATCGCAATCGTATACCGCCATTTTGTCGCCGCAGCCTACGGCAACCCAGACGCTTCCGATATTACTGTGCGATTCCACAGAGAAGGGTTTACCTGCGGGGAGATGGAAGAACAACTGCTTTTCACTGTCGTCTGTGAACAGGTAGGCTTCGCCGTTGGTGTACAAGAACATGGTTAAACCTGCGCTTGAGTGCCTATAAACCGAATACAGCCCGTCCGAAGTCATCGCACCGTAAGGCGTAGCGTCAGGGGCAGGACATAACTTTAACCCGTCTTCGGTTTCGCTGAACCCCAGACACAGCCGTGAGTATGGCTTTGAACCGCCTATAAGCGTTACCTTCGAAACGCTTTTCGAAAGACTTATCGACGTACGCCTTGTGCGCCTTATCATATCCATCTCCTCGGGGGAATGAGCGGTTTTACCGTACAACGGGCTATGAGTGCTTCTATCTCGTCACGGTATTTTTGCTCCCACGCCCTTGACTCTTCCGCACAGCCGGCAACGAGAAAATGCTCCGCCGCCATTCCGTACTGAACAAGCCGTTCACTCACGGCGAATTCGGGGTAATAAAAGTCGTCGTCTTCTTCCAAAGGCTCGGGCGCATACTCGTAACAGACGGTAACCTTCTCCCCGTCGGCATACAAATAACCTGCGGATATATGCCACTCAATCGCCTTTTTACCGTCGAGCACCCTATTAATTCTGACCACTCTGTGTGCAAACGATGAAAGGGCTTTCTTGCCGCCCGATAAGACAACTTCTTCCCTGTACGCAAGGGGGAAATATCCACGTGCAAGCTCGTCTATAATTGAGTTGAAATAGGTGAGATGAGCGTTTTTAATACGGGTACATTCGGTAGAGAGTGCGGCTCCGCCGCCTATTTCGTCTGCCACACCGTCCTCTCCGACGAGCCGCAGGGCTTGACAAATAATCTCTTTAACCGTCATTTCTCACCCCTTAATCCGTAAGTTTAATCAAAGCCTGACCGCAAGGACGTTTACAGAAGAGTTCGGCATACTTAACGAGCGTTGCCGAGTAAGCCGCCTTGCCTGCAACCTGCTTCAATATCTTTCCGCCTTCGTCTTCAAGCCAGGACCAGTCGCAGAGCTGACACATAACGAAGTCGTCGGTATTTAAGATATAGATTCTGCCGTCGGGGCAGAACGCATCTGCATAGACAGGTATGGTGTTGATATAAAGGTCTGTAAATCCGCCCTGAATATCGGTTGAGTTAATGATATGCCTGTTGTTTTCAAAGAGCTTGGCAATCATCCTTCTCGTCTTATAAGAGCAGAGAATCATATTAATCTTTCCGCCTGCATCTTCTTCAACACTGTCTATGGCTGTCAATATGTCGTCTATGCTTAATTCCGACCTGCTTACGCTTTTAACGTAGGGATTGAAGAAATCATACGACTCCTTTAAGTATCCGTATACAGTAGTGCCGTCGAATATATAAGACAGACCACGAAGTTCCTTACCATCACATTCTATCAGTTTAACGGGTTCACCGCCGCTAAAGGTATAGCTGTCAAGGCTTTTTGAAACGTTTATGATGTTTTTAGCCTTATTAATACTAAGAATCTTCACGTCAATATTTGTACTTCCTACCGTTATTCTCACGTCTCGCCCTGCATAGAAAGGTTTAACATCTTCAACCTCCAACATATAAGCCGAGACTTTTGACTTAACCGTAGTTAAGCTGCCGTTGCCGTTGCCGTAGAGCATACGGGAGAGATTTGACTTTGCGTCCGCAATGAGCGATTCCATTTCGGAGTTTAACAAATTGACGTACGCACCTGAAGAGTCTGCAGAAGACCTTATAAGCTTATCAGTAAGCTCGATTGAGCCGTATAAGTTTTTCAAAGGTCCTGTTATGTGGAAGAATTTATTTTCTTTAGGTGAAGGCAGGGCTTCGTTCTCATTACATGCTTTAACGGCATTCGCATAGCCGTTAACAACTGCAATATCGACTTCCTTGCCGTAGACGTTTTCACTCGTCTTTTCTATTGCATTGTAAAAGGGTGAAATTCCGCCGTTGAGCTGTGAAATTACCACGTCGAGATAGTAATCTTTTAAAACTTTTTCAGCAGTACTGACTGTAATCATTTTTAATTCTCCTTATTATCAAAAAAACTTCTGGCAAGGGAACCCGCTTCTCTTATAGTTTTAGGGGTTACTCTCGCCGCTTTAACCGCACCGCCCACCGTAACAAACGGTACGCTGCGGTTGGAACGTATTCCGCTTAAGTACTCTTCTATCACGGCGTTTTTCTCTTCGTCCGTCAAAGCGTGAACGCCGTTGCCTCTATCGGAGTTGACCGCCTGCGAGAGAGCATCTTCGCTTGTCGCCTGTGCGCAAATTGATGCGGCGGACGAATCCTGCTCCTTATTCGCTTCCAACTCTTTGAGTCGCTGACTGCGTCGGGTAAATTCAGCCTCAAGAGCCGTATAGGCGTCTATGAGGGCCTGAACGTCCTTGAATTTTTTAGGTCCTGCCGCAATTCCTTCTTCCTTAATCTCTGCCTCCGCAGTATTTGCCGTTGCCTTTAATTCTTCCGTTCGGTTATCCTTCATTTTTTACCTCCGATAATCTGTTTTTATGTTCGTTAAGATGTGCGCAGATGCGCTTCTCCTGTTCGATAGTGAGTTTTTCCGAAAGCATGTATGCAGTGTGTTCCCTGACGTGTATTCTGTCGTCGTCATAAACTTTTGTCTCCACGCTGTTGCCCGCCTTCATACTCTCGTTCTCTTCAACGCAACGCTTTACGTTCAAGCTCTCCAAGTCCTTCTCCACAGCGTATCCGCTATAGCCCAACGCCTCCAAAAGCTTTGCCTTGAAGCTGGGGCTCAACCTTCCGTCCGAATCGGTAAAAAGCCCCCTGTCCAACATTTCGTAGAGAGCGGCTCTGCGCCTTGCAGGGGTCATATTAGCGTCTGAATCCGCTTCAATCACCACGTCGTCGCCCGTTATGTCGCTTCCTTTAAAACTGCGTGTTGCCGCACCTCCTTTACTGCCCGTATATTTAAGCAGGCGCACTTCGCTTACAAACTGCTTATACAGCCTTAACAAGAATTTACCCGTACGGCGGAGCGCACTTTTAACCTGCTCGAAGCACACGTTCATTCTAGCTTCGTCCTGCTCGATTATAAGCTGTAAGCCCGTTGCAGAAGTTACCGAAGAAAACGAGTTGACCTTCTGCGACAGGTCGGTCGTACCCGATATCCTTGAAAACTCGTCTACAAGTCTCTCTTCTTCCTGCGTGAACTCTGAAGGGACGGTGCCGAGCGTCATCATCTCGGGCGGAGTGCCGCCCTGCCTATACACCAACACCTTGCCAGGCACAAGCCCGTCTTCAATTAATTCGTCTGTGTCTACCGACCCTTCTTCCACGGCGAGCACCCCCATAGAAATACGGTTTAAAAATTCGTGCTTTCTGTTTTTAACTGCGTTATACGCCCTTTGTACGGGGATAAGCCTATCCACTACGCACTTGCCGAAAAAGCTGCCGGCAACGGGCAGACAGCACTGCCTGACGAAGGGATAGGTGCGTGTGCCGTTGTCGCCGTTTATATAGGGCAAGGGTCCGTCGTAGAGCAGCTTATGCCCTGCGACGACGGTCAATCTGCCGTCCTTCTCGTTTGCGGTAGGTCGGGAATATCTTTCGATGACCAGCTCGTATCCGTGTTTGATTGAATTTTGCGAAAGCCTGCTTCCCACCCCTACGGAAAGGGAGCGGGAAGCAAAGGTTGCGGCGAATTCGTCGATATCCCTGCCTTCCACTTCGACTCCGTAGGCGGCATAGATGTCTTCTGCAGGCACCGCCCTTGCGTGAATTATGCTGGGTTGAGCGTACAGACTCTCTTCCGAAAGCGAATCGGGATAGATTTCAAAAGGCGATACCGCCAGAACCTTCGCCTTACCTTCCTTAACCGAAGTACCGTCCACCGAGAGCCCTATTTCATTGCCTGCGTCGCTATCCCAAATAATCTTATAAAAAGCCGTTCCGCACGCTTCCGACCAGGTAGTTGCGGTTGCTATGGCGGAGTTTAAATCGCAGTCTTCGTATGCGGCGGCGAGAATTGCAGAGGCAAGGCTTGCAGCCTGCCTGTCTTCTTCCCCGTCCGAAGCCGCCCTGACGCCAAGACGTGGATGCAACGCCGACAGGCGTGAACAGCGTGTGTCCACCATGGGCGCAATATAGTTAAACACCCTGCGCTCCTGCCAGAAGTAATCCCCGTCAGGCTCTTCGATTTCACCCAATGCGTTTACGTCGCAATACTGGTTGCCGTTGATGAAGTTTACGTTCAACTGCCAGCTTCTCTCCAAAAGCCTTCTCTCCTGCTGTCTGCGGGCAAAATCCGCATAGATTTCTTCAATAAAATCGTTCAGCTTATCTTCCTTGTAACCTTTATCGATCACCTTACTCCTCCTTTAATAACGTGATAAGTCTTTCCCTTTCCGCCTCAAGCTCCTCATCGGAAACTTCAGCTACGCTCTCGCCGTCCATAAGCATTTTAACCGCCTTGATATCGGGCGGCACCTCCCTTCTTGTGACCTTGCGTTTAACCAGCTTAAGTTCGCCTTGGCTGTCGGCGGAAAATTCTTCTACAATCTCGCTTGCGTTAAGCCCCACGGCACATTTTAACAATGCGTCCTTAACGCTTTCTCTTGCTTCCATTTAACATCCTCCTTATTCTTCTCATCTTGTCGGCGTAGACGGCGCTGACCTCGTCGTTCCGCCTTGTCTGCTGGGGGCGGCTCATTATGAAATAACGCAGCTCGTCCATACAGTGGTCGTCACGCTTGACGGGCGTGTCGCCTTCCGCCCAGAAGTAGGATGAAAACTCCTCTATCATCACCCTGCAGTTGTCGAAAACGTATATATCGGGTACGCCGTTATCTCTTTTTAAGTACTCCTTAACCCTGCAAATACCTGCAAAGACGTCCTTATTCACTTTGGGGTTTACGAGTATCCCCTTTTCTGCAAACAACTCGCTTACACTCTTAACCGAAGCCAAAGTCTTTTGGTTTGCGGCGCTGTCGATTAAAGCTGAAATTCTGCCCTTACTATCCGTCTTCCACCCTATTCGTGCGGATATATCCTTGATGCAACGGGAGTGATAGTCGATATCCTTGCCCGAAGCAAAGTGCTCTGCAACGACGTAGATATTGCCGTCCCAATCGACCGCATACCAATGTGCGGAGAGCGGATTGTTTAAGCCCGGGTCGATTGAAATGGTCTCCTGCCACTCTTTAGGAATATCGAAGGGAGCGATGACGTGAACCGCCCTGTCGAATTCAGGATAGACTAGCCCTTCCCCCGCCGAGAACTTGCCGAACTTCCTTGAGTCGAGCGACGAACTGTCCAGCGAAGAGCTTAAAAGCTTTATCTCGCTTTTGGGAAGGAAGGGATTATCTTCCCAGCTGATCGTCTCCCACCACACTTCGGGGTTATTATTGCGGTTTAAATATATTTCGTTATAGATAAACGTCTCACCCTTTAACGGGGTCATCGTGCCGAATATATCCCCCTTTTTGTCCATAACTCGCATTAAGCACTCGTCGTATATATCCTTAGGCGGCTCTTCGTCAAACCACACGAAGTCGAGCGAAGACCCCTGAAATTTCTCCCTGCCCTGATCACAGCTTTTAAAACCTAAAGTTGAGATACCACCGAACACGTTTTTAACCTTAATCTGGTCGATAACCCCCGAAGACGGGCTGTCCTTTCTGCCCGATAGCATGGTAATATCCGCTATCCAATCGGTTGGCAGGTACTTTAAAATCTTGCTCTGCGCAACGTCCCTTTGCACCTGTTGAGAGAGCGAGACCGACCACCCGAAGACGTCCTTTTTGTTCTTCCTGTACGGGTGAATTCCACGAAGCAGCCACACCGCCTCCACCGCACCGCACTCGGTCTTGCCCGACCTGTTTCCGCCGAAAACCCAGCGGTTGCGCTTTTTGCATTTATGAAACGCCATCTGCTTTTTATGCTTCTTTCTGCCCGTGTTGTAGCTTTCAAGCGCTTCCCTTGATTTTTTGCGCCTGGCAAGCTCGGCATTGATACTTGCAAGGCGTTCAATAATTTCTTCTCTGTTCATAGACCTTTTACGACAAATTTTCCTTAAAGTTTTACGGCGGCAGGCAGTATAATCTACCAAAAAACGATTGCCTTATGAAAAGAATATTCATACCGTTATGCTTAATCCTGCTTATTATCCTTACCCCGACCCAGGCGGCGTACGCCGCAACCGGCTCATACCTTGCAAGACCCGTCGGCAGGGAATGCTACTTTTTCAGCGACAAAGATTTATCAACTGCACTCTTCGCCGTTCCGTACACCTACTGCATACAGGTCATCCGTGACGACGGGGAGTGGCTATACGCAAGTTACGCCGTCGACGAAGGGGATTATAAGAAGATTTACGGCTACTGCAAAAGCGATGAGTTCGAACAGGTACCTTCCACTCCCAAAAGCCAATACTTGAACAAAACAGTCGTTATAACCTACTCGGCAGGCGAAAATCAGGGCTCCTTTAATCCCCCCGCCGATTTGCAGGTTGAAGCGGCATATTACGGGGGCTATCGACACGGAGCCAACTTCTACTCCTATGTACTTTGCCGTGGTTCGTTCTGTTATATAGAAGGCGATTGCGGCGACTACCCCCTTAACGAATACGAAGAGCAAACAAGCAAACCCGAAACCGAAGACGGGCAAAGAGATACAAACGGCGCTACCACGACGGGGCTAATTATATTTATCGTCATTCTCGCAGTGGCGCTCGTTGCGGTGGGCGGTCTTGCTTTTACTTCCAAAAAGAAGCCGCCTTCGCATTAATCGGCAGGGGCGAAAAATGCAGTTTAATCGGGGGAAGGGCTGATTAAAGCGTAGTAGGCACAAACGCACTTATATCCCCTTTTACCGGAGGAAAGCACGTTGACCGCCTTGCGCTTGAATTTGACTAAAGCACTGTGTATACGGCGGCGTTCGCTCTCAGACAGTGCGGTTACGCCAGTACGGAGCGAAGCGTATTTTTTTAAGGCGAGCAAGTCGTCGGTAGGTAATTTTTCCATCACCTTATTAAGTCTTGCCCAAAAATCTTTCAGCTCCCCTTTAATCTCTATAAGAGTGTTAACCTTGTCGTAGGTATGTACCCCGCCGCAAATATCGCTCCAGCTCGAAGCGGCAAGGCGTGTTATCATGCCGTCCAGCGTGGCGTTCAGGCTGCCAGCCGAAAAATAAAACCTTAATATCTTTTTTAATTGAGTTCTCATACTCTTTGCCATTTTCTCTACGCCTTTTCTCAATTAATTTACATCTTTGCATTGGATTAAAAAGAACGTTTGTTTGCTTTCGTAGTTATAGTATAACCCCAAAAGTTGACAAAGCTGTCCACTTTAAAAAATAATTTAAGGTTTTTTATAATTTTTACCGATAGAAAAACGTTAAAAAAAGATACGCCACCTGCAAGATAAGTAAAAACAGGGCGTATCAAAAAGAACAAAAACGTCACTTTATGTGCGTGTTTGTTCTTTTACTATATTATTTAAAAGGGTGAAATCCTTTACAACTTTTTTATTTGGTGATATAATTCTAACCGTGAAACTTACCAAGACTTTAACTCTTTCGCTTGCGGCAATGCTTTCCGCAGCGTCAATAGGCGTAGGCAGTGCATTTGCGGCAGAACAGCCCCAGACCACTTACTACCCCGACAGCTTTGAGTGTTCGCTCTCGTTCGATAGCGGACTGACTGACTATGCAGTCTACGGCGACAGCTACGCCTTTGCGTACAGCGGTCAGCTTGCCGTACTCAAGGGCAACGGCAACGACGAGAGATTACCCGATATCAACCCCGTAAGTTATATAACCGCACTCGAATACTCCCCCGAAGGCGAGCTCTACGTCTGTTTTTCGGACGGCTATTGCATCTACCCCGATATGGATAATAAGTACGACTTAAGCGGTATTACCGTTCAGGGTGGCGAGCAGTACTTAATTACGGTGGGCGAGATAGCTTATTTTTTAAACAACAGCGACGGTTCGATTCAGTATATGGACAAGAACGGCCCCACCACCGTTACGCTGCAACAAACTTACGAGGGCGAAGTCAGATTTTCAAAATTAAAATCGTATAACGATACCGCCTATGCGGTTATGAATAACTGCCTGTACAAAATGGAAGGCGCAACCGCAATCGAGGTCGAACCTACCTACTACGGCTACGCCGATATGACCAAGGCAATAGCGACTGGCAGTGCAGCGGAAAGCTTAAAGGCGGATAGCCCCATAACCTACGGGTGGATAGAGAGCGACAAATACTATACCGAGATAAGCCTTGCAAGCGAGCTTGGCGAAACCTTTGTAGTACCCGACACCGCCACCGCAACACGCCTTTCGGAAGACAGGCTGTTTTGCATAGTGCTTGCCGAAAGCGGTAACGCCTATATAGTAACTATGAACGGCAAGAGCTATCTGGCGGCAAAGTCGAGCGTTACTCTCGAAGCCGAACACCCTGCGCTCACCCCCGTCGAAACGCAAACGGCATACGCAATCGAAAAAACCGGCGTCTACTCAAGACCCTATCTCTGCGAAGCCACAAAGCTATGCGAACTTGAAAGCAGAAGCAATAACGCCGTAACCGTTTTAGGGATGTACACCGATTTAACGGGCATCGAATACTACAAAGTGACCTATCAAAGCGGTGAAGCCACTATCTCCGGCTACGTTGCGAAGTCGCTTATGACAGTCTTCCCCTTCCCCGCCGAAGACGACGAATTCCACACTGACGGCGGAGACAAGCAGTTTATATACGATACGAACATAGTAACCGTAGTCCTTGCAGTTGCAATCGTCGCTATGGTGATAATCGCAATATTATACATTGCCGCCACCTTCTCCAAGCGCAACAAAAAGAGAAGACAGAAGGAAAGAGAAAAGGAAAGAGAGAGAAGGAGAAGAAAGGAAGAGCGCAAGAGAGCCGAAAGACAGAGGCGCAGACGCTACGATGACGACGATTACGAAGACGATTACGACGACGAAGACGATTATGAAGATTGATGATCTGCCACCTATGCAGGAGATTCAATCTACGCTAAATCGTGATTAAATCCGACAGCATAACTGTTGATAAATAGTGAATGAATTATATAAGTAAATATCCCCCACTAAAGTGGGGGCTTTATTTTGCACTAAAGTGCAATGTTACTGGCACGGCACTCAAGTGCCGCCTAAACTCGCCTACCGCACACAAGCAAGCTGTCTCCTTTATTTTTTCTTCGTTGGTTTCT
>JBJEVC010000021.1:0-5602 GCA_051884135.1 Candidatus Coproplasma sp.
TGAGTACCGTGGTGGAATAAATACCTGTCTAAATCGCCGAAAAATCTGTTTTCCATTGAATATCTCCTTAAAACAATCTTGTCGATTGGTTTTAACCTATTTAATTAAACTTCTTGCTGAATACGCAACCCGTCTTGGGCGGCATTTCGATAAACGCCCTGCCGAATTTTACGTCCAACTTCTCGGGAACGCCGTCCTTGCCGAGCCCTACCGCAAATGCCCTTGTAAGGCTGTCCGTACGCTCACCCGTAACCAGCCAAACGGGCACGTTCACCGCAACGGGCTTATCCGCAGCGTTAACAATAATAATTGCACAATCTTCCTTATCGAATCTGCCGTAAGCGACGTAGCCGTCGCCTGCGTCCAGCGCCATAAGCGAACCCATCTTAAGGCAATGAATTTTCTTCCTTAAAGCTATTGCCGCCTTATGCACGTTGTATATTTCCCAATTCTCCCTGCCCCAAGGGAAGGTTCTGCGGCTGTCGGGGTCGGTCCAGCCGACCAAGCCCACTTCGTCGCCGTAATAGAGAGCGGGGCTGCCCGGCCAGGTCATCTGCATAAGCACGCCGAGATAGAACACGTCAACGTCTATCCCTTCTTCCGCCGCCCTTGCGCCGTGAGTTTTAAGCGTGCCCGACTTGCGGTTTGTCCTCGTTAAAAACCTTGAGTGGTCGTGGTTGGAGAGCTGGTTGATTGCGCTGTCCAAAGCCGCTCTCGGCAGACGTGCCATATTCTTGGTGATGGAAGCGAAGAACGCCTTGCCGTCCAAATATCTGTTGGCGTCAAAGCCCTGCGAGTGCTTCTCCATACCCGTCAAGAACCAGGTAACGGGCTCCATAAAGGCGTCGTAATTCATAACCGAATCCCACTCTCCGCCCTTGAGCCAATTTTCGGGGTCGCCGTAGTGCTCCGCAAAGATAAACGCTTCGGGATTAGCCTTTCTCACCCTGTCGGCAAACTGCTTCCAGAATTTGTGGTTAAATCTCTCACTGTGCCCCAGATCCGCCGCAACGTCTAATCGCCAGCCGTCGGTGTTAAATTCTTTTGAAACCCACTTTTCGCCGACCTGATAAATGTTTTCGCAAAGCTCCTTGCTCTTCTCGTAGTTGAGTTTAGGCAGGGTCTTATATCCCCACCAGCCTTCGTACTCGCTCTTTTCCAAATTGGGCTGGAAGAATTTAAAATAATCCCTGTAGGGGCTGTCCACGGACTGAAAGGCACCCTTTTCATAGCCCTCCTGCGCAAGATAAATCCCTTCCCTGTCCAGCCATTTATGGAAGGAACCGCAGTGGTTGAATACACCGTCCATTATTACCTTAATGCCCCTTGCGTGCATCTTTTCGACCAAGCCTTTAAAGTACTCGTTGGACTTCTCCAAATTGGTCTTGCTCGTAACCCTTTTAATATACTTGGGGGCGTAGCCGTTGTGATGCTCCCACGACTGCATAGTATGGTCTTCATCTTCTTCAATAATTGCAAGGTGAGGGTCTATATAGTCGTAGTCCTGCGTGTCGTACTTATGGTTGGAGGGCGAGACGAACAGGGGATTAAAGTACACCGCTTCCACGCCTAAATCCTGCAGATAGTCAAGCTTTTGCTCAACGCCCTGCAAATCGCCACCGTAAAAACGGTTTACGTCGGTAGTATTAGGCAGGGAATACCAATCTGCAACCTTGCGGGAGTGTCCGCCCGTGTAGTAATACTCGTTGTTCTCCACGTCGTTTAAGGGGTTGCCGTTGCAGAACCTGTCGCAATAAATCTGGTAGAACACCCTGCCCTTCGCCCAATCGGGGACCTTTTGCCCGACCACGAAGTTAAAGTTGTACTCGTCCTGATTGCTGTTGACGGCACCCATACGGTTATAGTAAATTTTGTCGTCTTCGTCTTCCAGCTCGAAGTAATAGCTTACGGCTTTACCCCTGCATTTGAAGGTATGGGTATAGTAATCGAAGCTCTCGCTTGCGGCGGAGTGCTTCTTTTTCATTTTATGCTGTGTGCCGTTAATTACCGCATATGCCTTGATAACGTCGTTTTTTAAGGTTCGAAAGGTGAGCGTTACGCTGTCGCCTGCCTTGGGCTCGTAGGGGGTTTTAAAGTTTTCCGTTTCGTCTGTAAATAGTGCTTCTTTACTAATCATATTTATTCTCTTCTTTTACCGAATAAAAGTGTAACACATTTTTAACGTAAAGTCAATACGCAAATTTAGGTTAACACGGCTACTATTTTATCTGCTGTCATTGACTTTACTTTGCACTTGTGATAATATGTTTGCGGTTTGAAAAAAACTGCTTTTACGAGGGATATGAAATGGATAAATACGATACGGCTAAACCACAGCCTGACAAAGAGTCTCCTTCCAAAAGGAAGAAGATAACCGACACCATACTCTATTGGGTTTTGCTCAATATCGGCACGCTTTTAATTGCGGCAGGCGTGTACTTTTTTAAGGTTCCCAACAACTTCGCAACGGGCGGAGTCAGCGGTATTTCCATAATACTTTCCCGTCTTCTGTCTCAATATGCGCCGTACATATTAACGCAGGCAAACATTAATATGGCAGTCAACTTAATACTGCTCATCTTCGGGTTTATCTTTCTTGGCAAGGGCTGTACGTTCAAAACGGCATACTGCGCCATCGTCTACTCGCTGGAGAATATGCTGTTCGAACTGCTCCTTCCCTTCCCCAAAGACGCTTCAGGGCAGTTAATACCGTTGACCAACCAACCGCTAATGGAGCTTGTATATGCAATGCTTTTAACGGGCATCGGCAGTGCGATAGTTTTTAACTGCCGTGCGTCTTCAGGCGGTACCGATATTATTGCGCTGATACTCAAAAAATACACCACGCTCGACACGGGCAAGGCACTGCTCGTCACCGACTTTGCCATAGCCTTCTCCACCTTCTTCGTAACGGGCAGTATCGAAGCGGGGTTATTCTCTATTCTGGGTCTGTTCGCAAAGGCGTTCATCATCGACGGCGTAATAGAGAGCATCGGCAAGAGCAAGTATATAACCATTATTACCACCGTTCCCGACGTGATAGGCAAGCACATAACCGAGACGATGAAGCGTGACTACACCGCTTACAAGGCGGTAGGCGGATATACGGGAAACGAAAAGACCATTTTGATTACCGTATGCAAGCGTGGCGAAGCGGTCAGGCTTAAAGCCAAGGTCAAGGAGCTCGACCCCCACGCCTTTACCATCATAACCGACGCCAACGAAATTTTAGGCAAAGGCTTTCGGCAGTAGAAAATTAAAGAATAATGAATAAATAATAATTATTGAGTTTTATAATTCTAATTATCTCACCACAATCAACGGCTTGCCGCCACATTTAATCACCGCTTCAGCGGTGGATTGCATCACGCTTTAGCGTGGATTGAATCGTTGCAAAGCAACGGATTGCATCACGACTTTAGTCGTGGATTTTAGACGATAAAAACTATGTACGACCTTCAAAACAGATGGAAGCTTGAAAACGGAGTTTTAAACTATTACGGCTTGAGAAATCAACCCGATATGCTTAAAAACCGTGTAAAGCTTACCAAAAAACAGCGACAAATAATTGCTAAACTCCCCTGCGAATTGACCCCCGAAGACGCCGAAGCGTTGAAGGGGCTTATCGGCGTGCAGATTGTGGATAGCCGAGATAAAAAGGTTACGCCCGCTGCTTTAAGCCAAGCAAGGTTCTGCACGAGCTGTGCGGCAAACGACTTTATCATTCCCGGGCTGGAGTTCGACAGTCAAGGCAGATGCCCCATATGCCAGTCAACCGAAAAGACACGGCATTTAAAGAGCGTCGTACCCGTTATGAACACCTTCCCCAAGAGCAAAAAGTCTCGCTTTGACGTCGCCGTATTCTATACGGGCGGAAAAGATTCCACCTATCTTCTCTACTACCTGTCTAAAGTGTTAAAGCTCAAAGTGTTGGCTCTCACCTGGGAAATTCCGTTTATGTCGGACAGTGCAAAAAAGAGCATTGAAAACGCTAAAACCGCTTTAAATTCGGTTGAGTTTATAACGAGAAAAATCGCTGACGATGATTTGAAAAAGATTTATTCGAAGCTCTACTCCTTAAGCGAAAACACCTGCGCCTGCCCGTCTTTGGCGTACGTGCTTTTCTATCCCGAGCTGGTCGCAAACAGGGTGCCCTACTTCGTCGCAGGCAACGAGCCTGCACAGCTCGTCGGGCTGTACTTCAACAAGATGGCACCTGAAATTGCCTACACTTTCCCCAACAACAGAGCCTTGAATTTTCTGTTTAATACGGGTAGGGTTTTAACCCTGCATCCACCCCTTAAAAAGGGGCAGTTCCATACGCTGGTTACTATGAAGCAGTTGGCGTACGGGGATAACCCGATTAAAAAACTGACGGGGTACACAAACCAACTTTTAACCAACGTCTGTAAGGCGATAGGCGAAGTGCCTGAAATCGTAAAGCCTTTAAAAAGGGCTATCCGCTTCTCGTCTTGGACGGGCAATATCCCCGCCTTTGTTCAGGTTGACTTAAACGACGTCTGCGGCGGCAATTACGAGTGGCGTAAGATTAAGGATATAATAGTCAAAGAGTGCGGCTGGGTTGCCCCCGAACAGAGCGAAAAGGGGTTGCATACGAGCTGTAAAATCGAAAAGTGCAAGGAGTATTCTCAATTCATACGCTTCTATCATATGAAGAGCTCTATGATACCCTTCAGCGCACTTGAAATTGCCATTGCAAGCGGAAAGAATAACCTTACCCGTGAACAAGCCATTGAAGAGATGACTACGTCTTTAGGCTTTTCGCTTGAAGAGTTGCCCGAATGTGCGATAATGAAGGGGTATTTGGAGCAATGAACGCCGTAGCTTTTTATTCCAACACGGGCGAAAGCAAAGCGATAGCTAAATTTTTTGCAGAAAGACTTAACTATCCGCTTATCGACGTTGAGAAAACGCCTGAAGGCAGTTACGAAAATCTCGTTTTAGTATTCCCCGTATACAGTCAGAACCTACCCGTTGTAGTCGAAAGGTTTTTAAGTCGTGTAAAAACGGCAAATCTAACGGCGATAGCCACTTACGGCAAAATGAGCTGCGGCAACGTCCTGTACGAGATACAAAAAAGGTACGGTTTTAATATCGTAGCAGGGGCATATATCCCCACTAAACACAGCTATCTCGATGGCGAAAGCTTTAGCGAGCGGGACAGCTTAACCCCTATAATAGATAAGGTTAACCACCCCTCCCCCGTCGTACTCCCCAAGCTACATAAAAACGCCTTTGCATCTCTTCTCCCGAACTTAAGGAGCAGGCTGTGCGTTAAGATATACAAGACCGCAGACTGCAATGCCTGCGGAGTATGCGCCGAGAATTGCACGTTTGGCGCCATAACCAACGGGGTCACAAACAATAGGTGTATACGCTGTTTAAAATGCGTATCATCCTGCCCCAACCACGCTTTAAAATTCAAACTCCGCCTGCCTGCAAAGCTATACCTGAAAAGGGAAAAGATGAATGAACTGATACTCTACACCTGACCCAACTCAAATAATTAAATCCCTGACGGCAAAAATGATATGCACCCCAAAAGTTAGACACTTTTGGAGGTGCATATTTTTATGAAAAA